>JBOHRF010000075.1:0-18933 GCA_050732575.1 Longimicrobiales bacterium | reverse complement strand
GCAGCAGCCGGTGGTGTTGCCGACCGACTACAACGGTGATGGCACTCCGGACGGCAACGGCTTCGCGCTCTACATCAATGGCGAGCCGTACTATTTCATTGGCGCGGCCCCGGCCACGGGCACGTGGACCTACCGTTCGTACAGCGGGCAAGTCGTGCGCACAGCAACGGGCTATACGTTCACACCGTTCGCTTTGCGCATGCCGGCCGTGCCTGGCCTGACACTGGCCTTCAATGTGACGGCCGCAGCCGAGCTGACCACGCGCTCGGACCTGGCACGCGTGCACACGGTGCCGGATCCCTACTACGTGCGCAGTGCGTTCGAGCTGGGACCGTCCAACAAGGTTCTGCGTTTCGTCAATCTGCCCAACCAGGCAGTGGTCCGCATCTTCACGCTGAACGGCACGCTGGTGCGCGTGCTCACCCACGATGATGTACAGGGCGGCGGTGAGTTGTCCTGGGATCTGCGCAACCGCAACAACCAGTTCGTTGCGTCAGGTGTGTACTTCTTCGTAGTGGAAGGCCCGAACGGACAGAAGCACACGGGCAAATTCACAGTCGTTCAGTTCGCACGGTAAACCAGGGCAGGACGCCGGCCGCAAGGCCGGCGCCCACACCATGACAGAGAGAGGCCATAAAACATGAATCGCAAATTCGCGCTCTTTCTCACGATTGCGCTCATAACACCGGCGCTGGCGTCAGCCCAAACGGGCACGCAGCAGCCTCGTGAGCGCACGGATGAAGACAACACGCGTTTCGGTGGGACCTCGGCCGTGTTCCTGACGTTGCCGGCTGATTCGCGCGGTGCCGCACTGGGCGGCTCCTATGCGGCCCTGGTCTCCGACATCGCATCACTCTTCTATAACCCGGCGGGTTTGGCGCTCATGACGTCCAACCAGGCCATGTTCAGCTACACGGCGTACATCGCGGACACGCGTCACCTCTCGGCGGGCCTGGGCTGGTCGCTGCGCGGCGGTGAGTGGGGTCTGGGTGTCAGCCTGCGCAACTTCGGATTCGGTGATGCACCGGTCTACACGGAAGAAGCACAGGAAGGCAATGGTGAGACCTACAGCGTGTCCAATACCGCCGTGGGTGTCACCGCCGCTCTGCAGTTCTCCGATCGATTCAGTGCGGGTATCACGGGTCGTTATGTGACCGAGCAGCTGGGCCGCGTCAGTGCCACCGGTTTCACGGTCGACTTCGGCACCAACTATCACGGTGAAGTAGGCGGCCGACCATTTCGCGCCAGCTTCATCATTGTCAACTACGGCACGTCATTCAAGCCACGCGGTGCGGTACTCAACTCCGACGTGGATCCGCTTGATGAGTCCATGAACGTGGAGCGGCCGGCCGGTGAGCTGCGTACTAGCGCATTCGAGCCGCCCACGCAGTTCCGGGTCGGCATCGCGTACGACTTGATGGCAGCCAACAACAATCGCCTCACGCTGCTCTCGGAGTTCTTTCAGCCCAACGATTCGGATCCTGGTGTAGGCCTGGGCGCCGAGTTTGCGAGGACCCTGACCGAGGGACTCAGTGGTTCACTGCGCGGCAGCTACGGCTACCAGGGCGACAATCGGGACAGCGATGTACCGACCGCGTTTGCGTTCCGTTCTTCCGCCCAGGATGACAGCTCGCTGGATGGCCTGGCTCTGGGTGGTGGTCTGAACTGGACGGCCGGCGCCTGGAACGTCGGTGTCGACTACGCGTTCCGCCACATGGGTATACTGCCCAGCGTGAATCAGTTCTCCATCAAGCTCGGCTGGTAGATGTTTCGGAAAGCAACCACGGCCGCTCTGGTTGCGCTGCTCGCGAGCAGCGCACCAGACGCTGAGGCCCAGCAGGCACCGCCCGGCGCGCAGCCCGCCGATGTGCGTATTCGGGTTGCCCGCTTCTGGCGCGGTGATGGCCAGACCCTGGTGGAAGGCATGATCGGTGTGCCGGTCCGGCACCTCGAGAATGGCGCCAACACCGCTCAAGTCGAACTGGTAGTGCGCGACAGCGGCGGGCAGGTCCTCCATCGCGAAAGCTGGACCGACACCATCTCGGAGCGGTTGCTTAGCGTAGCGCGTACGCGCGGTAGCACGGAATTCACTCGGCCGGTCAACTTCGCCGTGCGCCCGGGTCGTTACAGCGTGTCGGCCACGGTAGTGCGCGGCAACCGCCGTGACTCCGTTCAGGTTTCCGTGCACGGTTTCGTTGCCGCACCGCTCATTTCGGATGCGCTGGTCAGCAATCGCATCCGTACTCTGGGTGCCAACGAGCAAGTGACCGGCGCCGAGCTCAAGAAAGGGCGCTTTGCCATCGAAAGTGGTACGCGCACGACCATCTTCCCGACCGAACCAAGTCTGTGGTACTACCTGGAGCTGTATCCGGTGGGCGACGCGGCGGTCAATGAAGAGTTGGTATTCTCGGTGACTCGTGCGCATGGCGGCGCGCCACTCTTCACCACCAGGCGAACCATGGCCGTCAACGAGCGTGGTGGAGTGGATGCGGCGCGGCTGCCGCTGCAAGGACTGCCGCCCGGTGATTTCGTGCTGACCATCACAGCCAAACTCGGCGAACGCACGGAACAACGTGCCGTTGATTTCACCATGGGCACGTTACAGGAAGCACCGGTCGTAGTGACCCCAGCGGCGAACCTCTCAGAGTCGGCGCTGCTGGACAAATACTTCTCGACCGCTGCGCGCGACGATGCGGCCATCAACCGTGTCGTGGAAGCATTGACGTTAGCGTCGCCGGCCGAATCCGTTCCGGTCTCCACCAATCAACTGTCCGCCGCTGCCAAGCGCCGCTTTCTGGCCCGCTTCTGGAGCCGCGTACCGGATCCGAAACCGGCTACGGCAGAGCACGAGATGGTGGAAGAGTACATCGGTCGGGTCGACTTCGTGTCTCGCGCATACGTCGAGAAGGACATTGGTCGCGCCGGCGTGCGCACCGACCGCGGACGCATCTACATGAAATACGGCGCGCCCGATGCCAAGCAACTGTTTCCCATAACCGGCGCGCGCGCCGTTGAAGTCTGGAAGTACACACGGAATCGCGGACTCAAGTTCGCGTTCCTGGATGAGACCGGATTCTCGGGCTTTGCGCTCGTTCATACCACGGACCCGACCGAAGTATCGCTGGCCGATTGGGCTGAGCGCATCCGTGACGTCGAAGTGGTCCGCTTGATTGTGACATTCTAAAACACGGCGCGCGTTCCGGCGTCGCTCTGACATCCCGACCATGGAGATAGGCATGAAACTCGGCAAATTCGTGCGACTGCTTCCGCTGGCAGCGCCTGTGATTCTGCTCGCTTCCTGCAGCGATGATCCAACCGACGAAGGCAGCGGTGAAGCCTTTGCCATCATTTCCAGCGTATCATCGACCACGCGGGCGGTTGGTGCCGCTTTCACGGTAACGGCGCAGGTCATCGATCGTGCCGGCACACCGCTGCCCCAACAAGTGAACGCTACTTCGGCCAAGACCGATGTCGTGGCCCTGGATAGCTCGCGTTATGTGATCGAGCTGCAGCAGACTACGCTGTACCTGCGCACGCTCAAGGTGGATGCATCGGCGCCCATCGTGCTCAATGCCTCCAGCTTGACTGATACCGTCGAGGTCCGCGTTCTCACCGGGCCCTTCCCCGGCACAGTCGCCACTGCGGCAGCCTTGGGCGGCACGGTGGTTCAGTTCACGTCGGCCACCAACTTGTTCGATGCAAACACGGCCGTCGATGTAACCACGTCGGAACCCGGTTTCCTGGTTGATGTGACACCCACGCGCGTGCGCTACCTGCTGCCCTTCGGCAGTGCGTCAGCCACGGTGCCGTACGCCATCACAGGCGCAGGACCCGCAGACTTCAGTTTGGCGGGCACGTTCAACGCGCCCACTGTGGCGTGCGCAGACGGAAACGAGCCCAACAACACGCCTGCCACCGCAAACGCGACCGCCCTGGTACCGGGCACGCCCGCATTCGGTTCGGTCAACTTCACCACCGATCCGGATGATTGGTACCGGTTCACGATTTCCACGGCCGGCTCGTATCGCGTTCTGTTGGATTGGTCGGACGGTGCCGATGTGGATGTCTATCCCGTGAACTCGGCAGGCGCAGCCGTTTCGACAGCGGGTGGAACCGCCGCCAAGCCGGAAGCCGCCACGGTCAACCTGGCGGCCGGCACCTATTTCATTTACGTCAATATGTACGACAGCGCGGGCGGTGCTTGCACGACCTACCAGGTATCCGTAACGCGTCAATAGTGAGATTTGAACCACAATGAACGGGCCGGGCCTGCACCAGGTCCGGCCCGTTTTGCTGGAGCCAAGGTAGAATGAAGCGCGCTTTTCTATTCGTCATGACAGCTGTCCTGACCTGGGCTTGCGACTCACCCACGGAAACGGGTCCGCCACCCGCAATTACCAATGTCGTGGCCGAATCGTCGGGACCGCTGTTCCGGCATCTGAACGTCACGCTGGCCGGACAGGGTGGCATAGAGGTCACCTATTGGACCGAAGGTCGCGCTCGTCTGCGCGTCCGCGTGGACGAACCGTCCCGTGCACACCGTGTTTTCCTTCCGCGCCTGGCCTCCGAACGCACGTACACCTTCGAAGTACGGTCTTTGAATGCGCGCGGTGAATCGAGTCCGGCGCAGAACGGCACGGTGACTACCGGCGCATTGCCGGCCGAGCTTGCAGCCCTGCGCCTTACCGCCCGGGGAAGACCCACACAGCCGCTCACCATGGTCGAGCTGATGATCACCAATACCGGCTTCAACGGTGCCTTCATTGCCGACGCGGATGGTGAAATCGTGTGGTATTGGCGTACCGTGGGTTGGATCAATGGTGTGAGTCGGCTGGCCAACGGCAACATGGTGATGCTGGACGCGGATTCAGGACTGGTCGAGCTGGCACCCGATGCCAGTGTGATGAACCGGCTGCGCAACGGCAACGACAAGCCGTACGGGCTCATCCATCATGATGCCATCGTAACGCCCCAGAATCGCGTGTTGTTCCTTGCCCGTGACCCACGAACCATTCGTGATACGGCCGTGGTAGGCGAGGCGATTTGGGAATGGCAACCGCAAAGCGGCGTTGTGACCAGGAAGTGGACGTCTTTCGATCACTTCGACTGGAGCCGAGACCGCGGACCGCAGACTGCTGCCAACAACTGGATGCACGCCAACTCACTGATGGTCGGAGCACGCGGCAATGTCATTGTTTCCGCGCGCAATCTGGATGAAGTTTTCTCTATTGCGCCCGACTTCCGCTCCATCGAGTGGCGTTTGGGTGGCCCGAACCCCACGCTGCAACTGGCTCAATCCGATCGATTCTTTTCCCAACACAGTGCAGTGGAAGTAGCACCCCATCGAATATTGCTGTTCGACAATGGTCTGGGCCGGCCAGGAGCTCAGGCCTGGTCGCGTATTGCCGAGTACACGTTAGACCCGAGCACGGCACGCGCCACGCTAACCTGGCAATATCGACCGCAGCCCGATATCAATGCGCTGCGGGTCGGCTCAGTGGTGAGGTTGGCCAACGGCAACACCGTGGCCGCATTCGGTTGGGGGCAGGGCTTTCCGATCGCCGTCTACGAAGTGAGCACAGCCGGCCAGGTGCTGTGGTCCCTGACCGGCGACCCGACCACGTTCAATCGCGTCTACCGCATGAAACCGCTGGGCAGTATTGCCGGTGAGGTCGAAGTGGAGTGACGCGTGACGCGTCACGCGTCACGGCTTAATGACCACAAACTCTTTGGCCGTCACGGCCACCTGCTGATTGGCCAGGTTGGTCACGCGCACGCGCACGTTGTACTTGCCAGGCTTGAGCTCGGTGGTGACGCGGCGGATCTCCTGGACATGACCAGCGCTGTTTACACGCGCGACACCATCGAAGCGCAGACGCAAGCTGCCATCACCTGCACCCAACAATCTCTTCAACTTGCCAAAGCCGGTTGATTGCGCGGTCGGCTCGAGCGTAATCTCGGTGCGGTAAGGAGCGTCTGCCTGCAGGTTGTACAGCTCATAGAAAAGGGTGAGCGGCTGGCCCTCCAGGAATTGCCGGGGCGGCACCAACGCCAGAACTGCCTCGCCGCGGTGCCACGCGCCGGGGTCAGGTTCGGCCAGCACAATGTCGCTGAGCAGCAAACTGGGCGCGTCATAGGCAGGCACGGTAGTAGTGCCGCCATACATCTGGCCGCGGCCGGGACGGCCGAGATCGCGAATGACCAGGCGATGAATGGTCGAGCCGGAAGCAGCCGCAGTGAGATCAGTATGGACGCGCAGATGCTCACCATCGCCCAGCCGACGGTCCGAACGGAATTGATGCACGGTGTCCCGGCGCGTGACGCGGCCGGACAGCGTGTCGATGACCATGAGCGAAAGCTGCAACGAATAGATCAGCGCGCCATTGGTGGTGCGCGGTTCGAGAGAGCTGCCCGGAATGGCGATGGCGGCCGTCACATCCGTTTGTCGTTCCCGTCCCTTGAAGGTGTAGACATCGTAATAAAAGGGGAGAGGCGAGTCGAAAATGGGCCGATCGGAATCCGTGGCCAGCGCACTGAGCGTGGCCTCGCGGTTTTCCACGGCCATGGCCTGACGCGTCTGGGCAATGGTTTGCAGCATGCCGCTGGCGCCGTCGGCCATCATACCAGCGGCACTGCCCGGTCCCGTGCAATTGGTGCCACCCGCGGCAACACACTGAATGTTGGCCGCACTGGCGCCCCAGCGCGTGTTGCGGATGGAGTTGAAACGAGCAGCGAGCAGATGGTAGCGCGCGTCTACCGGAGCGCGGTCCTCGAGCATCTGGACTACGCCATCGTAGGGGAAATCCTGGGCGCTGGGATCGAGTGCCTGCAGCACGTCATCGACCAGCCGATAGTCCGTGCCATCACGCAGCACGACAAAGTGGTAGGCCTGCTGTTGGCCACTGGGCAACGTGTACACCCAGCTCTCATTGGCCCGCAGGTCTGCATTGGACGTGCGGATGATGCGGTCGGGCTCGCCATGACGAACGTAGATGATGCCACGCTCATCAAACGGCAGCTGCTCCGGATCGTACGACACCTGCAACAGCGATCCGAGCGGAGCGCCACCGCGTTTCCCCGTGCGTCGAAATCGCTCCTGCGCGTCGGCCAAACGGCGGTAGTGCTCCGCCAATCGATCGGCCACGGTTTTGCCCGAAGCCGCGGCGCGCACATCCCAGAATGCTTTCAACCACTGTCGGCGCTCATCCAGTCCAGCGGTCCGCCACTCCGCCAGCTCGTGCTGGTTGGCGATGATGCGAATGTCCTCGAAGTACGCTTCCACGGCCGACGCATCGGTACGATCGATGCCCTCGAAGTAGGCGGCCGCGCCCGAAACCGCCTTGCCTGGCTGCCGCAACAAGGCTTCCGCCTGCGCTAGCAGTGTGCGCGCGCCCGCGTCCGCCGTTGCCGTCTGCGCAACCGTTGCTTCGGCGTCCGCCACTTTGCCCAACGCGGACTGCACGCGCGCCAGGGCCGTGGCCACCCCGGTCCGGGCCAGGCCATCGGCGACCATCTTGTGCAGCACGTCATGACTGCGCTGCAACAGGTCTTTGTTGCGGGAGAGAAGGGCAAGCTCTGCCAACTCAACCGCGGCCGCGGCCAACGTCGGATCGAGCTCGAGTGCCTTCAGAAATTGCCGACCCGCCCGCGATCGCGGATCCAGTTTGGCCACTTCGGCCAGACTCTGGCCCAGTACGAAGCCGTCCAGCACGCCGCCCGGTGTGGGAACGCGCACGCCCGGGCCACCTGCCAGCGCCAGACCGAGACCGAAATGCGCCCAGGCATTGTCCGGCTCACTTCGAAGCAGCCGCTCGAAGCACTCCCGGGCATCATCGCCATCGCCATTACGGCCCGTCAATTCGAAAAGACGTAGCAGGATCAAACCGCGCTCGCTCAACACCGCAGATTCACGGTACCGTAGCCCGCGCGCCAGCACGCTTTCCCGCCGGCGCAGACTGGCCACGTCCGAAACGCCCCGCAGCGAGTCGCGCAGCTGCTCGACCGTGCGCTGCTGGGCCGACAAACCGATCGGCACAGCAAGCAACAGTACCAGGACGTGAATCAACCAGCGCATGAAACGACTCTCCAATACGCAGACGCTCGCCCCGGAAGATATCCTCACGCGCGCGTGCGTGCGTAACTCAGATTAACCTGCCTTCCCACCGATTTGTAGCCGGACGGGGGTGGACCCTGGGCGTACCGGGCCCAAAGGCCGGGTCTTCATGAGATCGTCGATGTTCAGTATTTCCGCGCATAATGGCGACCTCCCAACGGGGCGTGCGAATGAGCAGCCGGCTGCGATCGTGACAGCGGCAGGTGCGCGTGAGTGACGAACGACGCGCCGAGCGACACGAGCAACCGGACATGGTAAGTCAACGCCGCTATTCGTGATGTGAGCGCTTCAAAAATTCGTATCTGGCCGCGCACTGCACGTTAGACCGATGCACGACAGCGCGTTCTCGTTACCACGTGCATGTGTTGCATGAGGACGACAAAACGCAGGTGCAAGCAGAAAGGCGAATGCAATGAAGTGGAAGAACGGAGCCTGGAGCGCGCGCTCGCTAGGCGCAATTGCGGTCCTGATGATGACAACGACGTTGCCTGTACCGGCGCAACAGGCCGGTACCATACGGGGCCGGGTGACGGACGGAGCAACGAGTCAGCCGGTGGTGGGGGCACAGGTGCACGTAGTCGGCACCAAGCTGGGCATCGTCACGAACGGGGATGGTCAGTATACGATTGCGGGCGTGCCCGCAGGCGTGCGCGCCGTGCAAGTGCAGTTCATTGGTTACGAAGTGGCCACGCAGCGCGGACAACAGATCACGGCGGGTCAGACTACCACCGTGGATTTCGTGCTCAGGCCTTCGGCCATCGAGCTGGGTGCGGTGGTTGTTTCGGCCACTGGCCGGGACCAGGCCAAGCGCGAGATCGGCAGCGCAGTCGGGGTCATTCAGGTGGGGCAGGTAGCGTTGGCGCCGGTGCGCACGTTTTCCGATTTGCTGCAGGCGCGCCAGCCCGGGGTTACGGTGCAAATGAGCAGCGGTACAGCGGGTGCCGGATCGAAGATCAGGATCCGGGGCAGCAACAGCGTATCGCTGTCCAACTCACCGTTGGTGATCGTGGACGGTGTGCGCGTGAATGACAATCCGCAATCATTCGAGCTGTTCAATGGTGGTCAACAGACCTCGCGGCTCAATGATTTCAGTCCGGCAGACATTGAGACGGTAGAGATTCTGAAGGGCCCGAGCGCGGCGGCGCTATACGGCACTGCGGCCGCCAACGGCGTGATCCAGATCGTGACCAAGCGTGGTCGCGCAGGTGAGTCGCAGTGGCGCTTCTGGTCGGAAGGCAGCACGATAGACCGCAACCTGCACTTTCCCGATAATGTATTTGCGGTCCAGAATCGTTCGACCGGTCCTTTCCGCTGTGACAATCTGCGGCGCGCGGCGGGCACCTGCACGATCAGTGAGATCCTGCGTTTCAATCCGCTGGAGGACGAATCCAGCACCCCATTCCGTGATGCACGGGGCAGCCGTTTGGGCGTGAGTGTGGCCGGCGGCGGCGATGCATCAACGTTCTATGTATCCGCGGAAACGTCCAAGAACCCGGGTGTGATCGAAGAGAACGATGCATCACAGGTGAATCTGCGGGCGAATCTAACCGGGCGTCTGAATGACAAGCTGACCCTGGCGGCGCAGGCCGGCTACGTGGACAGCGAGACGCGCTTTCCACAGAACGACAATAGCGGCATAGGCATTTTGACCACCGGTCAGGTAGGCGTGCCCACGCCCAACAACATCACGAACAACAACGGCTATGAGCTGCCGCGCGCGTATGCGTTTGCCTGGGACAACTTCCAGGACCTGACCCGCTTCACGGGCAGCGTGCAAGCCAACTGGCGGCCGCTGGCCTGGCTGGGTGTGAATGCTGTAGCCGGATTGGATGAAGTCAACCGTCACGACAATGACCTTGTGCCACCTGGCGTGCTCGAGTTGTTCGGGCCGCCGTTCTCGATCGGTTTTCGTGAGTCGATCAAGCTGACTACGGCCAACTATACGGGCAACGGCGATGCCTCGGCCACCTTCTCGCTCTCGCCGGACATAGCGAGCACGACATCGATCGGCATCCAGTACCATCGTGAACGCACGCAAAGCATTTCCGCGTCCGGTACCGGTCTGGCTCCGGGCACGAGCTCACTGAATGGCACGAGCTCGGATTTCCAGGTTGATGAAGTAAACGTGGAGAACATCACACTGGGTGCTTACGCGCAGGAGCAAATCGCGTGGCGCGACCGCGTTTTCCTGAATGGCGCGGTGCGTGGCGATCGCAACAGCGCGTTTGGCACGAACCTGGGCTGGATCTGGTATCCCGCGCTGAGTGCGTCGTGGGTCATCAGCCAGGAGCCATTCTTCCCGGCAGTGCCCTCACTGGGCAGCCTGCGGCTGCGCGCGGCCTGGGGTCAGTCCGGACTGCGACCGGGTTTTCGTGATGCCGTGCAGTTCTTTGAGTCAGTGACGGCCGCACTCGCATCGGGTGAGGAGCCCGGCTTCGTGATTTCAGGTGCCGGTAACCCGGACCTGAAGCCGGAGCGGTCAACCGAGATCGAGCTGGGACTCGATGCCGGGTTTGCCGGCGATCGCGTGGGCTTCGAACTCACCTGGTACAACAAGCAGTCGCGTGATGCATTGATCAATCGACCGCTGCCACCCTCATTGGGTGCATCGGCGGCTCGCTTCGAGAACATTGGCAAGGTCGAGAACAAGGGCTTCGAGGCTGCACTGTCGGTGACACCGGTACGCACGGCGCGCGTCGAATGGTCGCTCAATGCGGCGGCTTCCACCAATGACAACAAGCTGACCGAGATGGATGCGGATGACATCATCTTCGGCCTGGATGGCACGGCGCAGCGCATGCGTACGGGGTTCCCACTGGGCGCGTACTTCCAGCCGCGCATCGTAGACTTCAATGATGCCAACAGCGACGGTGTCATCACGCCCGCCGAAGTGACGGTTGGTGATTCAGCGGAGTATATCGGACCATCGCTGCCCACGCGCGAATTCTCGCTGTCCACCACCGTGAACCTTTTACGCCGCGTTCGGCTGCAGGCGCTGCTCGACCACAAGGGCGGACACAAGCTGGTCAACATCACGCGTATGAATCGTTGTACGGCGACCAACGCAGTGTGTCCGGAGCGGCATCTACCCGATGCTTCGCTGCGCTCACAAGCGGAAGTCGCGGCCTACCTGCAGGTGCAGTCGTTGGCTGGCTTCATTGAAGACGCAGATTTCTGGAAACTGCGTGAGGTCTCGGTGACCTTCACAGCACCGGACGCGTGGGCGCGCGCATTTCGTGGGCGCAGTGCCAATCTGACGCTGGCCGCGCGCAATCTGCACACCTGGACCAAATACAGCGGACTGGATCCCGAAGTGAGTTGGCAGGGTCAGACCAACTTCTCGGCGGGTGACGGCGCTACGTTGCCGGCGTTCCGCATGTTCGTGGCCCGCATCGACCTGAGCTTCTGAGGAGATCGAGAAATGATTGCATCATATAAGCGGTGGCGGGTACTGGTCGCAGGCCTGGTCGCACTGGCGACCGCATCCTGCGACACGAACGATCTGCTGGAAGTGCCGGATCCCGATGTCGTGGCCGGTCCGGTCTTCAATGATCCTACCAATCTGGCGGCCGTGCGCGCGGGTGCGGTCAGCGAATTTGCGCACGCGCTGAGCGGCGAGCAGAACGGCGATGGCGGCATCATCCTGTACGGCGGGTTGTTGGCCGATGAGTTCTACAACTCGGACAACTTCAACACGCGCCAGCAGGTGGACCGCCGCCAAATCGACGTTACCAATGATGCCGTGGAAACGGCGTACTTCTGGCTGCAGCGGGCACGCAATCACACGGAAGTCGCGTCCGACCTTTTTGCCGCTGACGAGGAGGATGCGGGCTCGGCGCAGCACGCCGAGCTGCTGGCCCTGGCCGGTTTCACGTATGTCCTGTTTGGCGAGCACTTCTGCTCGGGTGTGCCATTCAGCCGGCTGCCTCAGTCCGGGCCTACGCAATACGGTAGCAACATGAGCACGGACCAGATCTTCCAGCGCGCTATCGAGCGCTTCGATGCCGCGCTGGCCCTGGCATCGGGTTCAGCACCGGTCGAGACGCTGGCGCGTTTGGGGAAAGCGCGCGCCCTGCTCAACCTGAATCAGCCGGCCGCGGCGGCGGCGTTGAGCGCCCCCATCCCGACCAACTTCCAGTACCAGGTCAACTATTCTGATGCCGTGTTCGAGGCGGGCAATGCCGTGTGGCAGCTCAACAACGCCGAGAAGCGCTGGTCGGCATCCGGTGCGGAAGGCACCAACGGCCTGAACTTCTACAATGGTGATCCGCGCACGCCGACCACGCGCACGGGTGGCGCGTTCGTGCCCCAGATTCCGCACTACAGCCAGTTCAAGTACGCGAACTCAGGCTCGGAAATCACCCTCGCCAATGGCATTGAAGCGCGCCTGATCGATGCCGAGGCGGCACTGCGCGCCAACAACCGTGCGCAGTTCTTCTCACTGCACAATGCCCTGCGTGCTGGCGTCACCCTGACCGGTCTGCAGGACACCGGTCAGACTCAGGCTGCGCTCGTGGATCTGCATTTTGCGGAACGCGCGCGCTGGCTGTGGCTCACCGGACATCGCGTCGGTGACCTGCGCCGCATGATTCGCCAATACGGCCGCAATCAGGCGCAGATCTATCCGATCGGCCCGACCATCCGCGGCGAAGATCGCGGTACGGCCGTGAGTCTGCCCGTGCCGTTCACCGAGCGGAACAACCCGAATTACGATCCTGCGGTGTGCGTAACCACCGTGGGATAACGGATAACGGATTGAGGGAACAGCATTAGGGGAAGGATGTAGCGTGGTAGGGACCGATGCTACCCGTGCGGCCTGGTAGATCGCCAGCGGAACCGATGAGTGGACGCAATCCCTGCTACCCTAATCCTCCTCCAAATCCTATGCCCTCGATCCGTTTTCTATTCCAAGTCCTGGCAGGACGCGAGTCCCTCAAACAAGCGATCGAAATGTTCGGCGCGATGGGCGGCCGTTGCGCACAAGCGCAGGCGGGCTTGACCGGGAGAGACAGCGGGATAGACCACAGCGGACACGAAGACGCCCAGGTCGAGCAGGTGACGAGCCCAACGATAGGCTCTCCATTCATCGCCCAGCAGCACGGGCACCACGGGTGTGGCCGCGGGCCTGGTTTCCAGGCCGAGTTCTTTGAGGCCATGACGTAGCCGGTGTGTGTTGGCGCGCACGCGCTCCATGTGCTCGGGCTCTTCCAGCAACATGCGGATGGCTTCCAGCGCCGCGGCCGTGTTGGCCGGTGTCATGGCGGCCGAGAACATGTAAGGCGCCGAGCCGTGCTGAATGTAGATCTTGAGGCCGAGCGAGCCGGCTACGAAGCCGCCCGATGAGGGAATGCCCTTACTGAGCGATCCGGTCAGGATGTCGATGTCAACGGGATCCAGATTCTGCTGTTCACAGATGCCCCGACCGGTTCGTCCAATGGCGCCAATGGCGTGCGCTTCGTCGACTAGCAGGTACGCTTCATACTTCTTCTTGAGTTCGATGATCTCGGCCAGTGGCGCTTCATCACCATCCATGCTGAAGACGGAATCGACGGCGATCAGGATGCGCTGCGCGCCTCGATTCCTGGCCTGACGCAACCTGCGCTCGAGATCTTCCACATCGTTGTGTCGGAATCGACGCAGCTCAGAGCCGGCCATACGCACGCCATCCGCAATGCTCTGGTGCGCATACTGATCGAGCAGCGCTACATCCGCCTGTCCGAACAAGGATGTGATGGCGGCCACGTTAGCATCATAGCCGGAGCTGAATGTGGCCACGGCTTCAACGCCCAGGAAACCAGCCAGCTCGCGTTCCAGTTCGTGGTGCAAGTCGAGCGTGCCCGTGAGCAGCCGCACGCCACCGGTTGATGTGCCAAACCGTTCGACGGCTTCCTTGACGGCTGTGGCAATGCGAGGATGACCGATGAGTCCGAGATAGCTGTACGACGAGAACATGATGAAGGACGAGCCAAGAGCGCCACTCTGTGGACCGGACGCCTGATCGAGCGGCACCTGGTAGGTGTAAATCGACGCGGAGATGCCGGCCTGGAGCAGATCGAACCAACGGCGCACATTGGGCGTGTCGAGCAGCGGCCAGCGCGCCAGGATTTCCTCGGTGGAGCGACCTTCGAAAAAGCCGTCAAAGGGATCGCGCGTAAAGGCCGCCAGCGCCTCGGAGAGCGGGCTCTCCGTCCAGATCGCCGACTCACCCGCCTGCGGGTCGGAAGACGACCTTGATGGAGCGGTGTCCGTTCTTGTCGAGGGCCGCCGCGAGTGCTGCACGATAATCCTCCAGATCGAAGATGTGAGTCACCAACCCAAGCTCAGCCAGGTCATCACTGCGGATGAGGTCGATCGACACATCGTAGATGTCGCGACTTCGATCCTCGAACTGCACAAGACCGTAAGCGAAAACGCCAGCCACCGTTAGCTGGCGATACCAGACTCTCGTCCAATCCAGACCCATGCGCGCGGCCGCGCCGACCAGTACAATGCGGCCGCCTTCACGCGTGAGCGCCAGAGCATCGCTCATGGAGCGATGGGTGCCCACCGTATCGTAAACCAGTGACGGCCCGCCTTCCACGAAGCGCGCCGCCAGGGTTGGCTTGTAGGCCCGCGCCTGGGGCAGCCGCTCGGCCCACGCGTACAATTCAGTGTTGCTGCGCAGGATCGTATCTGCACCCGCACGTTCCGCCAGCTGCTGCTGGAACGCATGGCGCGCCACCACCGCAATCGGCCCGCGCCAGCCGGTCAGGCGCAACGCCTTGATGGTGAGGGCGCCGATGCTGCCCACGCCAATCACGAGCACGACATCGCCCGCCTGCGGTGCGTGCAACAACACGGGTCGGAGCGCCGAGGCAAACGGGTCCGTCAAAACCGCGACTTCGTCCGCCAGATCATGCGCGCGCTTCAGCTGACTCTTGTGCGCTACGAAACTGCGCGACCAGCCGCCGCCCACGGACGGACAGTAGCCAATCATGGGCCCGGTCCCGATCGAACCATCACGCGTGCAACGGCACAGACCGTACTCACCACGTGCGCAGGCCGGACAATCGGCTAAGCCGCGTTGCCGGCATGCGAGCATGGGATTGACTATGACGCGCTCGCCGGCTCTCCACTCCGCCGCGGCCGCGCCTGTCTCCACAACCCGACCCACGTTTTCATGACCGAACGTGAACGGATAGGCGCCGAACGGCTCCAGTGTGAACGAATCATGGGCCGTCAGTGCGGCCAGATCGCTGCCGCAAATCCCGCTCAACAGGGTCTCGACCCGAACCCATTCCGGCCCCGGCAGGGCCGGCGGCTCTACCTCATCCAGAGAGGCGCAGCCGAAAGGACTCAAAGCCAATGTGGGCTTTTTGCCACCGGCCAACCGTGTCAGCAGGTAGCGAACCGGCCGATAATGAAACCGCAACGCGCGCACGCCATTCTCCTGCCCGCGACCTGCGCGGCGCGCGGCGCGGGGCCACTGGCTTCACCGGCAGAGAATCGAAACGGGACGCTTTGACGGGGCCAAGATACGGCGTAAGAACTTCCGGAAGAAGAGTCGGAAGGAACTTCGGAAGGGGGGAAGGCCCCGCGCGAGGGGGCATTTCGGGCGTGACGCGGGCGTGACGCGGGCGTGACGGGCGTGTCGGGCGTGACGGGCGTGACGGGCCTATCGCTTACGCGCAAGAAATCAAGTCGCGCAAACTGGCCGTGGCACGAACATGGGAACTAAAGTGTCGCGCGGTGTGGACGGCGCTGCGTGCTTGCATAGATACTTGTGTTTCGGCACCCCTTCTCATTGCCCCGTCACGCCCGTCACGCCCGTCACGCCCGTCACGCCCGTCACGCCCGTCACGCCCGTCACGCCCGTCACGCCCGTCACGCCCGATACTCCCGTTACGGCCAGAAGCCCCCTACCTTGGCAGTCATGGATGCCATGGATCGACGAGGATTCCTGCGTGCGAGCGCAGGCGGCGGCACGGCCATTGTCCTGGCTTCGCTGCTGCCCGCCGGTTGTGCACGCGACTATCCGCAGGCCGCCGAGGACGGTGTAGCACTGAAATCCTTGACGCCCAAGGAATACGCGACTGCGCGTGCGGCCGCGGAGGTCTTGCTGGAAGGCGCACCAGTGGCGGCTCGCCGGGTGGTTGAGCGGATCGATGCGGAGCTGCTGACGACGGGTGAGCCGATCCGCCAGGACTTCAAGACAGTGCTGGGCCTTATCGAGCACTTGACACCGCTGGGCGGCCGCGTCCGTCGCTTCACGGCCCTGAACCCTGCGGAGCGGATGAAATACCTGCGCGGCTGGAGCCGCAGCCGGTTCAAGTTGCGGCGGGGCGCATTCTTCGCGCTGAAGGCCTTCATCAACTACTTCGCGTATATCGACGCGAGCACGCGACCACTCACCGGATTCCAGGGGCCCTGGCCCGAGCGCGTCAAGATCGCGGTGCGTCCGGTCGATTTCGGGCCGGTCTCATGATTATCCAGGGCACTCACCGGCAGGGCGATGTGCGCGAACGCGCCGATGTGGTCATTGTGGGCACGGGCTCCGGAGGCGGCACGCTGGGCGTCTATCTGGCCGAGCGCGGTTGGAACGTGGTGATGCTCGAGAAAGGCGGATTCTTCCGGGCCGAGGACTTCACCCAGCGCGAAGAAGACGGCATGGCCGATTTCAATGGCCGGCGCGGACTGGATTCTACCGCCGACAACGCGCTGTTCCTGAATTATGCCGAAGCCGTGGGCGGCTGCACCGTGCATTACTGGGGCGACTCCTTTCGTACCCCGCCCGATCGTCTGTCCGAGTGGAACACCGCACGCGGGATCGATTGGCTGACGCCCGCAGAGCTGGATCCGCATTTTGCCGCCATCGAACAGGAGTTGGGCATCCACGTTGCCGGCCCCGAGCTCTTCAACGACAACAATCGCTTGATCCAGAAAGGGTGCGAAGCGCTGGGCTTTGAAGGCGCGGCCGTGCCCACTGCCCGCGTAGACTGCATTTCCTGCGGCTGGACGCAGTATGGTTGTGCCTACAATCGCAAGAGCTCGCAGCTGATTACGACTATCCCCCGCATTTCGAAAGCCGGTGGCCGCATCTACAGCGATGCACCGGTCCAGCGAATCATCGTTGAGAACGGCCGCGCGATGGGCGTGGAAGGAAACTTTGTAGAGCGCAAGACCAAGCAGCCGTTGGGACGTTTTCGCATCGATGCCGACCAGGTTGTACTTGCCGGAGGAGCACTCGGCACCGCCGAGCTGCTATTGCGCAACGTGGACGATGCTACCGTGGGCCGACGCCTGTATGTGAACCCTCATTTTTTTGTCTGGGCCGATTTTGGGCGAACCATCGACAACCAGACGGGCATTCCCTGCGCGTACGCAGTCCATGAATTCCGACAAGTACGGCGCGACTCGCGCGGACAGTATCAGGGTGGCGGCTACATCATGCTTTCCAACCATCAATCGCCGGGCATCTTTGCCGCTATGCTGGCCGACGCCGGTACGGCGCACACCGAGCGCATGAAAAAGTACCTCAGACTCGGCTCTACCATGTCGGTCATCGATGAAGCCAACCCTGGTCGCGTGTACCTGGATGACAATGGGATTCGGCGCACGGCCTTCAATGTGCGCGGCGAGGACCAGCTAAAGGCCGTTGATTACTTGAAGAACGCCAGTCGCATCTTCCTGGCGGCCGGCGCCCAGGAAGTCTGGATTCCGGACGTTTATGGTACGGTTGTGAAGAACGAAACTGACATCAACAGCAAGATCGGGTTGGGCAGCGTCCAACCCAACGTTCAGTTCTGCGCGGGCAGTCATCTGGTTGGTACTGCACCCATGGGCAGTGCCGCGGACGATGCCTTTGCCAGGCCGACCGGTGAGGCTCATCGCATACGAAATTTGCTGGTCGCCGATGGCGCCGTGCTGCCCGGATCCGTGAGCGTGGATCCATCCCTTACCATCATGGGCGTGGCCCGCCATATCGCAGCCCAACTTCATGAGCGTTCCGGGCGCGCGGGATCCTGAACGTGTTTTCGGGTGCTGCCCTGGCACTGCCACCCGATGACGCGCTGGCGCATCTACTCGATCAGTACGCGCCCTTCAGACCAGCGCCACTGGTGCCCGAGATCTCCGTTTTCTACGGCCGTTCGCTGATCGAAGTCTGGGAAGCCGCCGAGCGTTTGGCCGGCCGCGAGTTGCCCGCGCCGTTCTGGGCCTATCCATGGGCTGCCGGAATCGCCATTGCACGCGTAGTGCTCGATCATCCCGAATGGGTGCGCGCGCTGCGCGTGCTCGACTTTGGTTGCGGTGGTGGTGTAGCGGCTCTGGCCGCCGCGCGCGCCGAAGCGCGTGAAGTGGTAGCCAATGACATCGATCCATGGGCGTTGGCCACAGCTCGAATCGCTGCGCATCGGCAGGCACTTCAGCTCACCATGCTGCAGCAAGACCTGACTGATGAGGGACCAGATAGCGCCGGCTTCGACGTAGTGCTGTGCAGCGATCTTTCCTACGAAAGAAGCGTTGCACCGCGCCAACGTGAGCTCCTGGAGCTGGCGGCGCGTCAGGGCGTGCGCGTTCTGGTGGCCGATGCCGGGCGCCGCTACTTCTCGCCCGATGGATTGCGCGAGATTGCCTGCTTCGAGATCGACGTACCGCGCGACCTGGAGGGCGTCGACCGGCGGACAGCACGGGTGTTCCTGGGTTGAGCGTGAAACACGTTCTCGTTCACGGTGCGCCACGAAGGTGATGTATCCACGCAGGTGAAAGTCCTGCCGGAGGAATTGACGGTACACCTCCGAAGCTACGGATAGACTGGACGAAGCGATTCGTACGGTCAAGCT
>JBOHRF010000074.1:0-18960 GCA_050732575.1 Longimicrobiales bacterium | reverse complement strand
GTGCAGGGTGAGGCCAATTGGGCGCGATCGGTTTGGTGATCCTGGGATTGCTGCTGCTGGCGGTGGGCGGCGAGGTGCTGGTGCGGGGTGCCACGCGTGTGGCGCGCATTGCCGGCCTCACGCCGGCCGTCATCGGGCTCACGGTAGTGGCACTGGGCACCTCACTGCCCGAGCTGGTGGTATCAGTCTCGGCCGCTGCGCAGGATCGAGCCAGCCTCGCCATCGCCAATGTCGTCGGCTCCAACATTCTCAACATCACGGGAACGCTAGGGCTGGTCGCGCTGATCACGCCATTGCCGGCACGAACCACGCTCGTGCGTCTCGAGTGGCCCGCGTTGTTGCTTGCCAGTGCGGCTGCGCTGCTCGTAATGCGCGATGGCGTTGTCGATCGCTATGAAGGAAGTTCCTTTGTCATTGCTTTGGTGGTATTTACGGCATACTCCGTCTACATCGCGCGTCGTGAAGCGACGCAGCAAGAGCAAGTTTCACTGGCCAAACAGGCGGACGCGCATGCACCCGGTCAGCCGCGCGGCATCGCGTATTCGCTCGCACTGCTGGCGCTTGGACTGAGCATGTTGATTGTGGGTGGCGACTTGCTGGTGGACGGCGCCGTACGCATGGCGCGGTCGCTGGGCGTGAGTGAGCGCAGGATCGGCCTCACGGTGGTCGCCATTGGTACCGGTGCGCCGGAAATCGCGGCCACGCTCGCGGCCGCGCTGCGCAAGCATACCGATATCGCCATGGGCAATCTGATCGGCTCCAATATCTTCAACGTATTGGGTATTCTGGGCGTGGCGGCGCTCTGGCGGCCGCTTCGGTTCGAGTCCACGCTGGTTGCGTACGATGCGTGGTGGATGTTGGGTACGGCGCTCCTGCTCTTGCCCGTCATTCTGATCGGTGCTCGCGTCACCCGTGCTGAGGGTGCATTGTTGCTCGGGATCTATGTAACATACCTGGCAACCATCACACGATAGACTGGACGTTTTCACGGCCATGTATTTTCCTGATGCGTTCCCGCTGATCAGGCGCGCCGGAGAAGCGCCGGTCACGCAGGTGCTCGGCGCTGGCAGCCATCCTGCTGGCCGCCAAGCTGCTGGGAGAGATGCACGCCGACGTCGTGCTCGGCCCGTCCATCCTGGGGCTGGTGGATGTGGTGTGCAAAGAAGCGTGAAGTCGCAATGTCGTCATGATGATTCCGCCGCGAGTCCCTTCGTTCTGAGCTCTGTCTCGGAGAAGGCTCGCTTGTGCTGCTGACCGCGGTGCGCGCGCAGGTCATGACCGCGTAGCTCACAGATCGAGCAGTAGGCAACGTCGAAGGTCCGGGCACCCTTGAAGCGTCTGCGTCTGTGGCCGTTCTCCAACAGCACGACGGAGTGCGGCGCGTTGTCAGAAACGGACTCGGATCGGTCGTCGGGTTGGTCGGCAATCACGGTTACTCGATGCTCCCGTACCGCTGCATCCTGCGCCGGGCCTTCATAACCGAGCTGCCGCAACTGCGCATTGATTTCCTTCCGCTGTCTCAGCAATTCATCGATTGCTTCCCTGCGGACCTTTTCTACTTCCCGGCGAACTCGCTCGAATTCGCTCGCCTTCTCGCGATAGGCTTCCAGTAGGCTTGTCATGAGAACCTCGGACATTGGCAGTGAAGGTATAGTAGCGATTGCGCCTTAACATCGCCAACGCTCGAGGGCCTGCTGTCGCGATAACCGGTGAGCAGTCCAGTCAGAATCTTTTGCGTGGTCGATTTGCCCGCGCCGGAAGGTCCCAGGAGCTGCCCGAACGGGACAGGATGTTCGGTGGAGGCCTGGTAACCATGGAGCGGGCGGACGTGATTCTGTATCGCCCACACAGCCGAATCGGAGCGCTTTTTTATGTGGTGAACTGGCATCCTGAGATTGTGCGGTGTGTGCGCGGGCGCACCTAGAATCAGCGATACGCGTTTCGGCTTGGCCCGCGAAGAAGGCCGGAACGGGGACGTCACCCAGCTAATCCGCATGGAAGCCGGATGAGTTGGCCGACGCATTCGAGCAGGCACTCCGCCACGCACCGCGGACCGTTACCTCGGGATTCGTGGAGCAGCAGCGAATTTTTCAGCGACTAAGAAAGTGATTCGCCTGTTCCACCAAGCGGCACGGCTCCAGGATTCACTGGACGCCAGGGGTTGGCGGTGCTGCTTCATCGGGGGCATCGCCGTTCAACACTGGGGGGAGCCCAGAGTAACGCGGGATCTCGATCTCACGCTTTTCACTGGCTTCGGCGGTGAAGCACCCGTGGTCGATGCTCTGCTCTCGGAATATGCGCCACGAATCCCCGACGCCCGCGATTTCGCGCTTCGGTACCGCGTGCTTCTGCTGCCAATGGCGGATGGCTTGGAGGTTGATATTGCGCTGGCGGCGTTGCCCTACGAATCAGAGCTGATCGATCGGGCATCCTCAACCGAATTCGAGCCGGGCGTGGCGCTCAGGATATGCACGGCCGAGGATCTCTTCGTGCTCAAGGCATTCGCGGACCGGGCGCAAGATCGCGCTGATCTGATCGGCAGCGCGCGCCGTCGTGGCAAGCAGCTCTCCTCCTGAGAATTCGGATCAAGGACCGGCACGCCGCAGCGTGCTGGTCCTCTTACCGACAACGAATCTGACTTTCTGCTACCGGATGCCCGCCTTGAGTGCTCCAGGTCCGGTCTGCTGCCAGGTCTGTCTGGGCAGCGGCCGCGCGCGCGGCGCAATTTCATCCAGCGTGGTGCCATCGTACAGGCGGCCGTTCTTCATCACATAACGCAAGCTCGTGGTGTTGCGCAGGTCGGCCAGCGGATCGCGGTCCAGCACCAGAATGTCCGCCAGCTTGCCGGTTTCGATGGTGCCAATGTCCTTATCGAAGCCAATGGCTTCGGCGCCGAAGATGGTCGCGGCCCGCAGTACATCGTGCGGCGCCATGCCCCCCGAGCCCATGGCCCACACTTCCCAGTGATAGCCCAGGCCCTGCAGCTGACCATGGCTGCCCACCGCGGCGCGCGCATTCTTCTCGACCAGGTTTTTTATGAACTGCGCGTGTTTGGTGAAGACGTACTCTTCATCCAGGAACCAGCCGGCCGGTCCGGGGCTACCGCCCGCGCCAAAGCCACGACGGCGCGTGCGCGTATCCAGCGCGTCTTCAGGCATGAAGCGGCGCAGCTTGGCATCGTCGTGCACGTTTTCTTTTGTATAGAAGTAGTTCTCGCCGAACGGACCGCCGTAGGATACCAGCAGGGTCGGGCTGTTCGTGGTCTGCGCTGCCTTGAACAACTCGACCACGTCATCGAATAGCGGCGTAATGGGCAAGGAGTGCTCGATGCCGCTATAACCATCGATGGCGTGCGTCAGCTCGAGCTTGTAATCGAGCCCGCCCTCGGTGGTCGGCATGAGACCCAGCTCTTTGGCCGCCTGGATGATCCACTGGCGCTGCTGGCGGTTGCCCGCCATGTACATCTTGAGCGTCTTGGTGTCGTAGTACTCGCTGTAACGCTTGAGCACCTGCTTGGCGTGATCCAGGTTGCGGATCTGCTCAGCCAGGAAGACGCCCGGGCCGGTCGAGTAGGAACGTGGCCCCAACATGCCGCCCACTTCCACGCGGTCCTGGTAACTCAGAATGTCCGTGCTGCCGGTCTGCGGATCGCGCGTGGTGGTAACGCCGTAGGCCAGTGTGGTCAAATACTGCCAGGTCTGATTGGAGTGAATCTCGGAGACCAGCGACTGCGCATGGTAGTGGGTGTCGACAAAGCCGGGCAGCAAGGTCTTGCCCGTGACATCGATGACGCGCGCATCGGCGGGCACCTGCACGGAATCCCGCCGGCCCACGGCCACGATGCGGTTGTCGCGGATCAATACATCGGCGTTTTCAATGATCTCCTTGCCCTTCATGGTGAGCACACGACCGCCGCGCAGAACCATGGTGCTGCGCGGTATGTCACGCGCCACGGTCACCTTGATGCGCTGCTCGAACGGCTTGTAGCCGCGCGCCGTGTCGGGCGGAATGGTATCGGGCAACAGGCCCTGCCGCACCGAGTCTGACCGTGCCTTGATGCGCTCGGCATTGGCGCGCAGCGAATCGATGCGCACGATCAATGAATCCGCGCGGAAACGCACGGAGTCTGCGCGCAGCGCGTTCAGCCGGTTGCGCAGTGAATCGGAAACCGGTGCCCGGGTGCGGGTCAAGCTGTCCACGCGCGCGCGCGTGGTCTTCAAGGTGTCGAGAATGGCGCGCGCCTTGGTGGCACTATCCGCTCTGGCACGGGTGGCCGCCTTGGTACTGTCTTCCATGAACTTCACGCGCGCCAGATCGTAGCTGACCAGCGCATTGCCAATGGCCCAGTGCACTTTGTTGCCATCCGCGCTCCAGGCCGGGAACTCGCCGGCCATGTCGGTCAGCTTGCGCACGGGTACGGGCCCGCCCACAGTCGCGGCCACGGAAATGGCGGGCGGCGGACCACCCACTTTGGGAATCAGCACGGTGTAGATGTCGTTGCCTACCTGGGCCAGCGCGTAGTCACCTTTGGGCGCGATCATGACCAGGCCGGCTTGCGGCACTCCGGGCAGCGGCTCCATGGGATTGACGTTCCACTCATTCATGTCGAGCGGGAATACGCGCCGCGGCAGCACTTTCAGCTTATCGTCATCGTGGGGACTGCCCAGGATGGGTCCGGGCGGCGCCAGCACGCGCAGATGCTGTTTCACATCGGTGCCATCCCAACGGAACGAGACCAACCCTTCAATGAAGCTGTATGCGTAGATGCGGTTCGGCTCATCGATGCGAAAGTGCGCGGCGTCACGCGTACCGCTGGGCGCAATCACGGTAACCGCGCCGCCTTCGGCCGGCACCCAGACGAATTCACCACCAAGCCCGCCGAAGAAGATGCCCGGACTCTCTTTCAATTCGCGCGCGCCTGCGCGTGATGCAACAACTCGCCGGCCGTCAGGCGACCAGGCCAGGTTGTAGTACAGCGCCGGGACGCGCGTGAGCTGCATGGCTTGCGCTGCACGGCCAGCCGCCTGTGCATTGCCACGCGCTGGCCGGGCCGGCGTCACGCTCACGGCAGCTTTCATGATATGACCGCCATTCAGGTCGTCCCAGGTGACGTACGCGATGGATTTGCCATCGGGCGACCAGATGGGGTGGTGCTCGCTCACTTCCGCATTGGTCAGCCGGCGCGGCGAGCCATTCGGCAATTCCTTCAACCAGATGCGATCGAATGCGGTGAAGGCCATCACCTTGCCATCGGGCGATGGTGACGGATTCCGAATTTGCTTGGCGGTCACGACCGCGGCAGAATCGACACGATAAGTAAACTTGACTTCGGGTCCCACATCGAGCTTTACATCAGCGGTGAAGGCAATCTTGCTGACTGCGCTCTTGTCGAGCGGCACGCGCCAGATCTCGCCCTGATACGATGCAATGATGGCTTTCGAGTCGGGCGTGAAGCTGAAGCCGGGCAATACGTCGAGCGGCGTGCGTGACTCCATGTCATCGCGCTGCACCGGATAGACCAGCCAGTCCTCCTCGCCCGTGGCCAGGTTGCGCAGACGAAGACCCGTTTCCGGTCCCTCGCGCGAGCCGTACACCAGCCATTTGCCATCGGGAGATACGGCCGGCCGGAACCCCGAGCCGTAGCGGTTGCTCATCAGTGTGGAAGTGCCGGTCTCGCGGTCGTACGCGTACAGCTGGTAGGTCGGGAACTGTGAGTTGTAGGTCCAGTCACCCGCACGACCCGCGTACCAGATGTAGCGGCCGTCGGGCGTCCAGGCTGCGCCCAGTGTCTTGAGCGCGGCCGGTGCACGGATCACGGGCATGGGGCTGCGTCCGTCAATGTGATGCAGTTGCAGTTTGGCCGCGCCTCCTAACCCGCCACTGCGGCTCACCACGATGTAGTTGCCATCGGGCGACCATTCGGGTGACACGTACAGACTGCTATTGCCCACCGTGATCTGCGTTGTGTCTTTCAGGTCGAGTGACAGCGTGTACACGTTGTCACCGCCACTGCGATCGGTCACAAATACGATCTTCTTGCCATCCGGACTGAAACGCGGCTGCGCGTCATAGGCCATGCCGCTGGTCAGTCGTGTGGCCTTGCCACCGCTGATGGGCAGCGTGTACAAATCGCCCATCAAATCGAATACAATGGTCTGTCCATCCGGACTCACGTCCAGTGACATCCATGTACCCTTCGATGCCGTGAACTCCGCTTTGCGCGTGGCCGCCAACGGCAGCGGCGCCGGCGGCCCACCCGCACGGCCCGGCGCTCCAGGAGGCGCCTGCGCAGCCAGAGGCAGAACAGTCGCGCTCAACAGGCACGTCACTGCGGCGGTGCGCATCCGTTCCCCGATACGCCCGCCTCGCCCGATACGCCCGATACGCCCGCTCATCGTCCACCTCCCCTCACATTGCCGTTCCCACCGACCGGCACCATGTGCCGCCACTGCTCATCCGCGGCAATGCGCTCGCGCGGCCATACTTCATTCAGTGTGTTGCCATCGTAGAGCCGTCCGTTTTTCATCACGTAGCGAATGGTGTTGGTGTTGCGGATGTTCTCGAGCGGGTTGGCATCGAGCACCAGCATGTCAGCCAGCTTGTTGCCTTCGATGGATCCCAGATCCTTGCCCAGACCAATGGCTTCCGCGCCCAGAATCGTGGCGACCCGAAGTGCATCGTGATTGTTCATGCCGCCACTCTGCATGGCCCAAAGCTCCCAGTGGTAACCCAGCCCCTGGAACTGGCCGTGGCTGCCCACACCCGCGCGGCCGCCGCCTTCCACCAACTCTTTGATCCACGCTGCGTGCTTCTTGAAGGCGTATTCATCCTCGTGGAACCAACCACCCGGTCCGGGCGAGAGCACTGAGTTTCTTCGTCGTGCCTTATAGGCCAGCTCATCAGGTGGCGTGAAGTGTTTGACCTTGGGATCGTTCACCACGTTTTCCTTCGTGTAGAAATAGTTCTCCGCCCACGGACCGCCGTAAGAGACCAGCAGCGTAGGCGAATTGGTGGTTTGCGATGCCTTGAACAGCTCGACCACATCGTTGTAAGCGGGAATGATGGGCATGGTGTGCTCCACGCCCGAGTAGCCGTCCATCGCGTGCGTCATGTTGAGGCGATAGTCCAGTCCACCTTCCGTAGTCGGCATGATCTTCAGCTCGCGCGCGGCCATGATCAGCCACTGGCGCTGCTGGCGATTGCCGGTCAGGTACATCTTGAAGGTCTTGGTGTCGTAGTACTCGCTGTAGCGGCGCATGAGCGAGCGCGCGTGATCCAAATCGCGAATGCCCTCGAGCAATCCAATGCCCGGACCCGTGGAGTACACACGCGGACCCGGCATGTAGCCCGCTTCCACGCGATCGCCATAGGTCAACACGTCGGTCGTGGCGGTCTGCGGATCGCGCGTGGTGGTGACACCATAGGCCAGGTTGGCCAGGTAGATCCAGGGGCGCGTCCAGTGCAGGCCCCACAGGTTCCACATGTGCGCGTGTGTGTCCACGAAGCCGGGCACGATGGTCTTGCCGGTTACGTCGATCACGCGCGCATCGGCGGGCACATTGGCGTTCTGGCCCACGCTTACGATGCGGTTGTTGCGCACCACCACGTCCACGTTCTCCAGCACTTCACGCCCGCGCATGGTGATGACGCGCGCACCGCGCAGCACCACCGTGCCCTGCGGCAGGTCACGGCTGGCGGTGACGGCGATGCGCTGCTCCTCTGGTTTGTAACTCGCGCGGGCGCGTGTGGCCGCATCGGCGTTGGCGCGGCGCAGGCTGTCAGCCACGGCTTCCGCGCGCTCCAGCCGATAGCTCACGAAGGCATTGCCGACCGACCAGTGCACGGTGCGTCCATCCGCGCTCCAGGCCGGGAATTCGCCTCCAATGTCGGTGAGCTTGCGGATGGGCATGGCTGCACTGTCCGGCCGCGTCAACACCACGACCGGCGCAACCGCACCAGTCCGGGCCACGGTCACGACCCACAGATGGTTGTTGGCCCAGGCCAGCGCCTGATCGCCCTGCGGCGCCATCATGATCAGGTCAGCTGTGAGCTGCGGTACACCCGGCTCTTGTGCGCGCGTCCAGTCGCGGGGCAGCACAATGTCCGACTTGCGCGAGATTTCGTACGCGGGCGGTGTGAGCGGCACTTTGTAGGTGACGCGCAGATGCTGTTTCACATCGGTGTTGTCCCAGCGCGTGGAAACCAGGCCGAACCCGGGCGGCAGCGAACCCGGCACGCCCGGCTCGCCTACGGCGGGCACCGAGCCGTAGCTGTAGATGCGCTCAGGATCGTTGGTGAAGTGCGGCTTGGCCCGACCGTTGGTCGGCCCGATCACGTTCACTTCGCCGCCTGCGGCGGCAACCCACACGAACTGTGCGCCCAGCCCATCACCAACAAACGGATCGATGGACTCCTTCAGATCTCGCGCTGCGGCGCGGATGGCTACAATGCGCTTGCCATCGGGCGACCATGCAGGCTGCTGGTAAAACGCCGACACCTGCGTGAGCTTCACCGGCGCGGGCGCGCCCGTGAGGCCTACGCGCATGATGTGACCTTCGCGATCATCCCACGTACTGTAGGCAAGGGCGCTGCCGTCCGGCGCCCAGGTTGGCTGAAACTCGCCGACTTCCTGCGTGGTCACGCGGCGCGGTGTGCCACCCGGCAAGTCCATGATGTACAAACGATCCAGCGCCGTGAAGGCGATGCGCCTGCCATCGGGTGACGGTACGGCATCGCGGATTTGCTTGGCCGTGAAGGTCGGCCCATCAACAATGGGATACTCGAACTTCACTTCCGGTCCGACCGCGACTTCCGCATCTACACTGAACGGAATCTTGGTGGCTGCCGTGCCATCGATGGGCACGCGCCAGATCTCGCCACCATAGGAAATGACAATGGCTTTCGAGTCGGGCGTGAACGAATAGCCGGGCAGCACATCCATGGATGCAACGGATTCCTGCTCGTCGCGCTGAATGGGATGCGCCACCCAGCGCTCCTCGCCCGTGGCCAGCTCGCGCAAACGCAGACCCGTGTCCGCGTCGTGACGCGAGCCGTACGCCAACCACTTGCCATCCGGTGCAAGCGCGGGCCGGAACGCCGAACCATAACGCGCGCTCATGGTGGTGCGTGTGCCGGCTTCCCGGTCGTACACCGCAATCTGGTATTGCGGGAAGATGGCATTGTACGTCCATCCGCCCAGGCGTTGCGCATACCACACGTAGCGCGCATCCGGACCAAACGCGGCACCCACGTGGCGCAGAGCGGGCGAGGCCGTGCCCAGCTCGAGGCCGCGCCCGCCCTGCACGTGATAGAGCCACAGTTTCTCCAGGCCCGTCAACGGATTGGCCTTCGATGACACAATGTATTTGCCATCGGGCGACCAATCGGGTGACAGGTACGTGCTTTCCGTACCGGTTGTGACCGGCGCCGCATCACTGCCATCAGTGGCCACGGTCCACAGGTTCTCATCGCCACTGCGATCGGTGACGTACACGATGCGCTTGCCGTCCGGACTGAAACGCGGCTGCATGTCGTGCGCAATGCCGCCGCTGATACGGCGCGCCTTGCCGCCGGCAATCGGCATGGTGTACAGGTCGCCCAGCAGGTCGAACACAATGGTCTGCCCGTCCGGACTCACGTCCAGCGAGATCCACGTGCCTTTGGTAGTGGTGAAACGCGCCCAACGCGCGGGTTGCAAGGGCAGTCCGCTCTGCGTCACGGTAACTGGGGCCAGTTCCTGAGCCGCGGCTGGTGCCCACATACCCGCGCTGCTCGCGGCCGCGAACAGCGGGACCAGCAGGAATGAACGCATGGGTATGCTCCGGAGGTTGGAACGGGAGTACGCGGTACACATGATGGTGAATTCGCTGTTTGTGAGAGGCGATGGCGAACGCATTGGTTGCATCAATGGAAGTTGGATCGGCAGGCAGCGCACGGCGCGGCCAGGTCGCTTACGTGACACAACGATAGCCGATTCTTGACGATTGGGCACCCCGTAAGGGACCAGTCGATTGGGAAGAATACTGACCGAATCACCTTTCTGAGCAGTGACGGTGAGCGAGGGCGGGGCGGTGGCGGTCAGCGGGGAGCCCGGAGGGTGAGCGAGGGCCTCGAAAGTGCGGGCACCAGCCGTTGCCTTCGGCTGAGGTCAGCCGCAGAGTTCTGCTGGCCACCGGCACCATGGAGGTTGGTATCAACCGTGGCGACTCTCCAACTGCAATCACCAAACAATGATCGACTACCTCGGATACCTGGCGGGCTCCATCACCGTGCTGGCGTTCTTGCCGCAAGTCTGGAAGGCCTGGCGCACGCGACGCACGCGGGATGTGTCGTGGCTCATGATTCTGCTGCTGATCTTTTCCGGTCTGCTGTGGTTGGGATACGGCGTGCTCACGCACGATACGCCGCTGGTGGCCACGAATGTGGGCATGGTTTCGCTCAACGTGGTGATCCTGGCCGCCAAGATGCGCTTTGCAGGATCTGACCTGCCCGCAACCGAACCGTGATGGTGGCCGTGAGGTCCTCCACGACAGCCCACGCGCTCACGCGCGCACCATTTACTGTCCGGGCAGGATCCCGTCATAAATGTCACGCAGCGTGAGCATGCAATCGATGGCCGTCAGCTCCACACTTTCGTCCAGGTCGCGGAACTCGGTGAGTAGCCAGTCGCGCTCACCCTGACGGCGGTAGCGCGCTACCTGCGGTTCGTTCTGGGTGATCAGGAGCAGCTCGCGCAGCGTGGCGAGACGACGATAATGCTCGGCCTTGTTGCCCCGGTCGTAGCGCTCCGTGCTGGCGGAAAGAACCTCGATCAACAGGATGGGATTGAGCAGGGTATCGAAATGCTCATCCTCCAGGTCCGCCTTCCCGCACACCACGGCGACATCCGGATAGGTGTAGAGACCGGTGGACTCCACCTTGACCCGCATGTCACCGGGATAGACGCGGCACGCGCTTCCGCGTACCTGGGTACCCAGGGCGACAATCAGGTTTGTGACGATCAGGTTGTGCGCCTGGCTCGCTCCCGCCATGGCGAACACTTCGCCCGCGTAATACTCGCTCTTGGTCTCAGCGCGCCGCTCGGCGTCCAGATATTCCGCAGGCGTGATGCGCGAATTCGGTTGCGTGGACACGTCCGGCCCTCCCGGCCTGCGGTTCGCTATCGTGTGATTCGCGCTCATAGTTACCAGTTGTCGAGGGCAGGTCCATGGCAGCTGCGGACATGTTGCGCCATGAGCCCGGCTGCGGTCAAGTGACCGCGAGGATCGTGAATGCCGATCGCCTCCCGTTCGCGCGCGCGCTGATTGACTGGCCGAAGCGTCGTTCGAGGAGTGCGTAGCCGACTAAACTGCCTCATGATTAACGGCTGTTAAATGATCGGTGCGGCAGCCGATCTATTGCAATTAGTTCGCGTCTGATACACGATATAGTCGACCATTTCACGGTTGGCTGTACATAGACATCATCCTCAGTGGGCCAGTCAGGCCACTCCGACGCCACCGGAGGTTACCATGCGTTTCCTTATTCTGCTTCCGTTCATGGCACTGCTGCCCGCGCCAGCAAGCGCGCAGAGTGCGCCGCGCGATCGGCCGCCGCTGCCCGCCGGTGCGGACGTGAATGATGTGGCCGAGTTTTACCGTTTAGCCAACCAACTTCTGGAATCGAATCCGGTCAGAGCAGAGCAGGCCTATGCCTGGGCCGCGCGCCTGGCCCCCGGATCGGCCGAGCTTTGGTACGGCCGTTTCGTGGCGCGCCTCCTGGCCCGTCCCGAATTCCTGATCCGCTGGATGCAGGCCGACGTGCGGGCCATGCGGCAGAGAGACATGATGGCGCTGGACTCGTTGCGTTTGGCCTTTCATACGGCCGATCCGTTTTTCTTCGGGCAATATGATGGCAAACTGCTGATGGCGTACTTCGATGAACTGATCGAGCGTGATTTGCGGCAGTCGGGCAACACGAGTGCTGTGGATCGCGCAGCCATTGACTTCGAGCTGACCAATTACTTGAAGCGCCAGGGTCCGGAAATGAATGGCTGGCTGGCCTACACGGAGCGCCGGTTTGCCAATGCGCTCTCGCATTACACGTCGGCGCTCAAGGTTACCAAGGACCGGGCCGGCCTGTATTCCAGTCGGGCCCTCGTGTTCTATCACACCGGTCGATACGCGGAGGCGATTGCCGATTTGAAACTTGCGGTAGAAGATCGATCCAAGCAGGAGAAGGACAAGCTGGTCCATGTGTACGAGTCGCAGGCCACGTATGAGTTCATGATCGGTCGTGCCTCGGAGGCCATGAACGACACGGCCAGCGCGCGCGAAGCCTATGCGCGCGCGTTGCTCAGCGAACTCTCCTACTATCCTGCGCATCTGCGGCTTGGTCGCCTGGACCTGGCGGCGGGTGATACTGCGGCCGCGCTCAATGCCTTCAAGACCGCACTGGACCTGCGGCCCAACGACCCGGCCATCCGCTATCTATACGGCGATCTGTTGCTGAGTGCGGGTCGCCCGGCTGAAGCCGAGCCGGAATTGAAGCAGGCCACCGTGCTCGAGCCCTATTTTGCCGCACCCTATTACGGACTTGGCCGAGTGGCCGAGCTGCAGGGTAAGCGCGCGGACGCGGCGGCCTGGTATCGGCAGTTCCTGGAACGGACTAGCCGCCGCAATGAGTTACGCGCGGCGGCCGAAACCAAGCTGCGCGAGTTGGGGTCGTGAAGCGTCCGCTCATTCTGGCCGGCGCCCTGGCGCTCAGCGTTCTGGGCGGCCGGCCCGCGCGCGCGCAGACCGCGTACGAACAGCTGCAGATGTTGACCGATGCGCTCAACCTGGTACGCGGCAATTACGTGGATTCGGTGGGTTACTCGCAGCTCGCGCGCGCTGCCATCAACGGCATCCTTCGATCGCTGGATCCGCACAGCTACTTCATGGCCGCCCGCGACTTCGCGCAGCTCAGTGCACTCGAAGCCGGCAAACTGGCTGGACCGGGACTGTCACTCACCGAGATCGACACGCGCATCATCGTGCTCTCCGTGTTGCCGCGCGGCGCCGCTGAACGCGCGGGCGTGCAGGCCGGAGACCGGTTGCTGCTAGTCAATGACACGCCCACTGTGGGCTCGCGCGCCGCCGAAATCGAGGTACGCATGAGCGGGCCGCAGCGCAAACGAATCACGCTCACGCTCGAACGCGGCACTTCTTCCAATCCCGACACGTTGCGGCTTGCACTGCGTACGGAAGAGCTGCGCGATCTTTCCATCACGGACACGCGCGTGCTGGCCAGCATGGCCGGCTACGTACGCCTGGCTCAATTCGGGAGCAAGGCCGCGCAGGAACTGGAAAGCGCGGTCAAGCAGCTGCGCGGCTCGGGCGCGCGCGGCATCATCCTCGACTTGCGCAGCAATCCCGGTGGTCGTGTTGTGGCCGCTGTCGAAATCGCGCAGTTGTTCCTGCCCAAAGGCGCGCTGGTATTCCGCACCGACGGTCGCAAAACTGACACCGACCAGGAATACCGCACCGAGCGCAATGGCCCATTCCTCGATGTGCCCCTGATCTTGCTGGTGGATGGCGCGACGGCCAGTGCGGCAGAAGCGTTGGCGGCATCGTTGCAGGACCACAAGCGGGCTCGCCTGGTCGGCCGGCGCACCTTTGGCAAAGCACTGGTTCAGGCCCCGTTTTTTCTGAAGACGGGCGACGTGTTGTGGCTTACCATAGCGCGCGTGTTTAGCCCGAACGGTCGGCTTATTCAGCGCGACTATACTTCGATCGCGCCCGAGGCCTACTTGACCGCGACCCGTTCGGATAGCGCGGCCGGCGGCGTAGCTGCCGATGTGAGCGTAGCCGAATCTTCACTGCCCACCTGGTGGGGACGCGCCCTCGCAAGTGGTGCGGTTTACGCGGTTGCGGATAGCGTAGCAGGCACCTTGCCGGCTACTGCGCAGGCGGTCGCATGGCAGGCTGCGCCTGACGAGTGGGCGCGCCTTCTGCTGCCGCCGTTGCTCGCCAAAATGCAACGCTCCCAAACCGAACTGACCCCCGCTGCGCGCAGCGCAGCTGCCCGCCTGCTGGCCGCACGGGCCGCCGAGGTTCGGTGGGGAGTCAACACGACAATCGACTTGCTGCTAGCCAGTGATCCGGACGTGAAAGCAGCCGAAACAGCGCTTCGCGGTGGCGGTGGCGCAGAGCGGTAAACTGGCCGTCCAGCCATGCGCTAACCGCCCCTGCATGCTATCGCCCGGCTGCGCACAATCGATTACACTCCTCACAAAGTTTCCCTTGATCCGGATCCGACTGATGCCATGCAGCCGCCGCGTCATTGCCTTCGCGCTGGGGATGGTTTGCTGCTCCAACGTCTCCGCCCAGCGTCCTACGCTCAACAATGTGGTCCGCCAGTATGTGGCCATCGACACGAGTGTGATGGCGCTCACGCACGTGCGCGTCATCGATGGCACGGGTGCAGCCGCACGTGAGGATCAGATCCTCATCATTCGTGATGGCGTCATCGCGGCTCTGGGCGGTGCGGCCAGTACGCAGGTGCCTGCGGGTGCGCGCGTGCTCGACCTCACGGGCAAATCGGTCATGCCCGGTCTCGTGATGGTGCACGAACATTTGTACTACCCAACCGGCCCGGGTGTGTACGGCAATCTTGCCGAGAGCTTCACGCGCCTGTACCTGGCGGGCGGCGTAACATCGATGCGCACGGGCGGCAACACGAACGGGTATGGTGAGCTGGCCATCAAATACGCCATCGAGGCCGGGCAGAAGCCAGGCCCGTGGATCGATGCGACGGCGCCGTACCTACAGGGTCCCGGCCTGGGCATCGGTCAGATGTACGCGTTGAAGGATGCTGCCGATGCTCGCCGCATGGTCAACTTCTGGGCCGATGCGGGCGCCACCTCGTTCAAAGCGTACATGCACATCACACGCGCCGCACTGGGCGCGGCCATTGAAGAAGCACACAAACGCGGCCTCAAGGTGACCGGTCACCTTTGCTCGGTCACGTATCGCGAAGCCGCGGCACTCGGCATCGACAACCTGGAACATGGCTTCCTGGCGGCCACGGACTTCGTCACCAACAAACAACCTGATGTGTGTCCCGGCCAGGGCCAGGGTCAGTCTACCGTGAACGCCATCGACCCCAACAGTGAAACCGTGCGCTCGCTGATTGCCGAACTGGTGAAGCGCAACGTGGCACTCACTTCCACACTCACCATCTTCGAGACCTTCGTACCCGGACGACCCTTGCCGCCGGGCCTGGATGTGCTGGTACCGCAGCTGCGCGAGCAATTCGAGCAGAACCACGCGCGCACCGCGCGCAACACGCAATCCCAGTATGCAACCTTGTTCCCCAAAGGCATGGCACTCGAGCTGGCTTTCGCGCGCGCGGGCGGACTGCTGGTAGCGGGAACCGATCCTACCGGTGGTGGCGGCGTGATTCCCGGTTACTCCAATCAGCGTGCGGTCGAGCTGCTGGTGGAAGCGGGCTTTACTCCTTTGGAGGCGATCCGCATTGGTACACTGAATGGCGCCACCTACCTGCGGCGCGCCGATCGCGTGGGCTCACTGGCCATTGGCAAACAGGCAGACCTGGTTGTCCTGAATGGCAATCCCGCCGCACGCATCGCGGATGTACGCAACATAGAGCTGGTCTTCAAGCAGGGCGTCGCCTACGACCCGGCCAAACTCATTGCATCGGTGAAGGGCAGAGTTGGATTGTTCTAGCGAGACGCGTGACGCGAGGGCTGACCGCATTTCCGCAGTTGAGGTCCCGAAGTTGAAGTTCCGAATTGAGCTTGGGATGGCAAACGGCGGAACTTGAACTGCGAGAACTTCAACTTCGGAACTGCAACATCGGAACTTCAACTGCGGGACTTCGACTGCGGGAGGAGGGCCCGGCGCACTACCGGTGCGACTGCTGTCCCCAGCAGCTCGATGGCGCGCATGACTCCGCTGCCGCCACCGCTACCTGCCCCCGGAAGGGGGTTGAATCGTGGGTTGATTGACAACCGTCTCACGGCTGCGCGGATGAGGGCCTGAACAACATGATTTGCTTCCTGAGTGATGCTTGGGCATGGCTTTCACTCTGCTGAGTCAGTCATGGGCATGGTCTAGTTGTGCTGCTCTCGCAGGTTGCCCGCAGCGACTGCTCATTCAGATGGAGACGGGGAATTCGATTGTGGCGGATTCAATTAGTATGTGCTTGTACTCGACTCCGTGGGCTCGATGCGAGGGAGAGCTACCTGCACACCGTTCCTAATCCGTTGTCCATATAACGAATCGGCTGCAGCGTATGCTGTCGGATCAAACTGGCAACATACTTCTTGCTGTAAACCCTGATCATTTCTGCTCGGTAGCCGACAATCTCGACTCGCTCGATTAGCTGGGGAGGCGTGGCAACCAATTCCTGAATGGAAGAGTCGGCGTCATCGAAAATGATGCAGCCACGCTCCGGGTACGGAGGCCGGTCGGGAATCACTCCCCTCGGTACACGTTGTCGGATTAGGTCTGCGATCGACTGCGCAACGGTACTGCGAATCTCGTCGCGTCCCAGCGCGCCGATCTTCATTGGCATGCCCTGGACACGAAGCTGCAGCCTCTTCGCCTGTTGGGCGATCAACCGTAGCGCCACCGAGTCGATCTCGAGCGCTACACTCAATGTTGTGTCTTTCGCGGGTGTAAGTTCGAGCTGAGTTGGCAGGTATTCAATGGCTTCTACCAGGATAGCAATTGGCTGGCCTTTCGCCATGTTCTGAAGAGTGAAATCGCCGTTTAGAGCGCCCACAATGCGAGGGCCTGGATAGACGGTGACCTGGACGTCGCGCAGCTTGGACCCAGTCTGAGCATCTCGAGTTCTGCCCCGGATCGTGACGGTTCCCGTTTGGACTATGACACTGTCCAGAACAACAGGGTCAGGATCAATCTCCAACTGCACCATGGTATCGCCGCGGAGCACAAGCTCAAGCGAACGGGATCGATAGCCGAATGCCTCAACGGAAAGCACGTGCCGCCTTGCGGTTACCTTGTCGAACTGAAAGCGCCCATCCCTATTCGTAAACTGAGGAGGGAATCCAGAGAGCCGAATTGTCGCGCCTGGGATCGGCGTGGACTGTGTTCGATCGATAACGAGTCCGGTCAGCGTGATTTGCTGACCTCGTGCTAACCGAGGCATGACGGCGCCGAGTAACAGGAGTCCGGCAGCGAGCGTCCACGTGAGTCGACGCGCCGCTGACCGTGGTGCCGGCGGCACTTGCACGATTTTCCCCACTCGCAAAAAAGGGAGCCGCAATGTGACAATCTGTCGACGCCCACGGACAGCTGCAAGATTCATCGATGGTATTTTCGCACCGGCCAGACCAACACCTTGGCAAGCGATGTGTGGGAGGTTGGTCCGCTCACCGAGAATTCACTGGGTCCTTTCCCGCAAGAGCAGCCGAGACCGCCGCATGCAGCGTTTGTGCGTCCATTCCGGGAGGGTAACGCCAGCCATTGATCACGATGGTGGGAGTGCCAGTAACTCCAAGTTTCTTTCCGACTTCAAGGCCACGTTCGATTAGAGGCACAGGATCTGATCGGTCAACGCATCTGCCGAATGCTGCCTCGTCTTGAACTCCTGCCTCGATCGCATACGACAACCAGCTCTTTAGACCAAGCGAATCCTGCCTCTCAAATAATTCGTCGTGAAACTCGCCGAATCGACTCTGTTCGGCCGCACATTCGGCAGCCCGGGCCGCGGGTCTCGCAAACCTGTGTGTTCGCAGAGGATAGTGAACGTACACTAATGCAACCCGGTTCCCATATTCTTCCTTAAGCGTTTCCATTTCAGTTGTGAACCGTTTACAAAATGGACATTCGAAATCCCCGAACTCGACTACCACAACGGTCGCGTCATTGCTACCCATGCGGTGACCGGCCGAAAGCCACTCCCGCCAATCTGGGTGGAAGGTTGGAGCCGGCTTCTCAGCCCTCGCGCGGCCAAGACCGAATTCACGACGGGCGAGAGCCGCAACAAGGATGAGGGCCGACACAGTTAACACCACGCTTAGAAGGCGGTCAATCGTTCGTCTCATCATTATCCTGCTCCATCTGTTTGGATTGCGGGCGGGTCGTCCTTCGCGCGCCAACACGTCCGGCTCGCGTGCCGTCACCAGGTGGGACGACTGACGAAATCGCAGCTATTTATGGAGCGAATGCCCCAAGGTCGCTCGGCGCAGCATTTGCTGTAGAGGCACCATCACTTAGTACTGTGTGCAGAGGATTGCTGGCTCGCCGCTGCATTCCCACGGCTCCGAGTCGTAGCACTCGCCGGCATACAGATAGTTGGCGCCGCAGTTACTCCAGCAGTACCAGTTGTACTCGCTTGCGTGGAGATCGCAGTGCGGAACGCAGACATACTCAGTGAAGCCAGTGCAGTTCATTGCCGCAGCGGGAACGGGCACCGATATCAGCGCGGCCGAGGTGACCAAGACTACAGATGCCGCTCCTTTTGTGAGTCGTCCAAACATAGGTTGTCTCCTCTCGGGAAATGGGAGGCGAGTTCCGTTGAAGGCATGCTCATGTTCATCATTAACGTTGCGTTGTTGCAGGTGATCGCGTCTACACCATTTGCGAACACCGACTCGGTCAAAAGCGATCACGAAGCGGCATTCCAGTAAGCCCGGAGGAACCATGAACCGTATAGTGATTCACGAAACGGAAGCCTACTCGCCAACAAATAGATAGCGAGGCCTGAATGGCTGAGAGCTCCCCGATTGGATGGACGCCGCAGCGATCCCGATATTATTCGCGAGGAGGTGTTCCATGGGTCGTCGATCAATGCGCTCGTACACGGCTAACAATTCAGATCTCAGGCAATACGCTGGATTCGGGAAATCGGTCTGACGGTTGCGCAGGTCGCTCGCAAACTCTGTGTGAATGTACACGTGCTGCGCGACTGGAAGCGCAAGGCCGATCGGGAACCGGAGCTGACCCGCGCGGA
>JBOHRF010000073.1:0-19018 GCA_050732575.1 Longimicrobiales bacterium | reverse complement strand
TTACGCCCGTTACGCCCGTTACGCCCGTTACGCCCGTTACGCCCGTTACGCCCGTTACGCCCGTTACGCCCGACACGCCGGCCAAACTATATTGTTCCCGTGCGTTATATCGGCAACAAGACGCGATTGCGTGGATTCATTGGTCGTGTGCTGCGGGCTCGCGGCATCACATCCGGCCGCGCCGTCGATCCGTTTTGTGGCACGGCCAGCGTGGCCCGCTCGCTCAAGCGCAGCGGATTCAGCGTCGTGGCGGCGGACATCATGCACTACGCGTACGTGTTCGGCCGCGCCTACGTCCAAATCGTAGCCCGACCCGAGCCACGTCGTCCCCTTCAGGTGGGTGAGGCCCGGGCGCGCACGCTGACTGAACTGGCCCGCGCGCTGACGGTGTTGGGGCCGCAGCACGGCTTCATAACCGAACAGTTCTCTCCGGCGGGCCACGCTGCGGCCGTGCATGGCCGCATGTATTTCACGTCCGAGAATGCTGGCCGCATCGATGCCATTCGGACCTGGCTGCATGATTACCATACTGCGGGCCGCATCACCAGCGACGCGTACTATGTGTTGCTGGCCGCGCTGATCGAAGCAGCCGATCGAGTGGCCAATACCACGGGCGTATACGCAGCCTTCGTGAAATCCTGGCAATCCAACGCGGTCAAACCCCTGGTTCTGCGCCTGGACCGCACCGAGCCGGGCAATAGCTGCCATGCTTTCCGGCGCGATGCGTTCGAGTTGGTGCGCGCGCAAAAGCCCTTCGATTTGCTGTACCTCGACCCGCCGTACAACACCAGGCAGTATCCGGGCTACTACCACATTCCCGAGCTAATTGCCAACGGCTGGTTCGCGGGGACACCGTCTCTGCGCGGCAAGACCGGACTGCTGCCCGACCAACATCAACGCAGCATCTGGTGCAGTCGTTCCGGTGCCCAAGGTGCGCTGGAAGCGCTGCTCAACGCCGCTCGCTGCCAACACATCGTGATGAGCTACAACACGGAAGGCATCATTCCGGAAGCGACCATCAAGCAGCTTCTACTGGAAAACGGCCGGCGCACGACCTATCGGCGATACGAGCACGCGTACCGGCGCTACCGCTCCGACTCCGACCGTGAGGGAAGGCGTTACAAGGGAGATGACGTGAAGGAGTACCTCTACTGCGTATCGCGCTAAAACGGGTGACGCGTTTCACTTCACGGCGGCCACGATCAACATCAGCCAGCCCAACAAGAAGGAGACGCCGCCGAACGGCGTGATGGCGCCGAGCCAGCGGGGCGCGCCGAACGCCAACGCGTAAATCGATCCGCAAAAGATCAGGATGCCCAAAACGAAGAGCCAGCCGCTGGCACGGCTGGCCCCTCCCGGGAATTTGTCAGTAGCCCACGCGACTGCAATCAGAGCGAGTCCGTGGTACATCTGGTAACGCGCCGCAAGCTCGAACAATTCGAGCCGGTCCGGCGCCAGTCGCGCGCGCAGCGCATGAGCCCCAAACGCTCCCGCCGCCACTGCCAGCAGCGCGAACAATGCCCCCAGCGCAAAGAATCCTCTCATCGTGAATGCTCGCCCGCGCCCACGCCGCTATTTCTTCGGGCGTGCGTTGTATTTCTCGTACAACCGCGTGTGACGGTCATCGAACGGAATCTGTTTTCCTTCGATGAATACATCGGAGACCACGGTACGAATGTCCAGCGGATCCCCGCTGGCCACGAACAGATCGGCGGACTTCCCGACTTCGATCGTGCCGATCCGATCGGCCACGCCCCAGATTTGGGCCGGATTGACGGTCAGCGCCTGCATGGCCGCAGCGGTTGGCAAACCAAAAGCAACGGCCAGCGCTGCGTGATAGGGCAGGTGGCGCGCGTTGGCGCCATCACCGGTTGAGAAGGCGATTTTCACACCCGCACGCTGCAACACACCGGGGTTGGCGAACACGGCATCATAAGGGGCATCGGCGGGCGGCGCAGAGCGCAGCGAGCCCAGAATGACCGGGATGTTCCGGCGCGCCAACTCGCTTGCCACTTTGTAGCCTTCATCACCGCCGCTGATGATCACCTTGATACCAAAGTCATCGGCCAGCCGGAACGCGCCCTCGATCTGATCCTTCCCGTCGGCCATGACCACGGCCGGCGCTTCACCGGAAAAGAGCGGACGCACGGCCTCCAGCTGTACGTCGACACGCTGATTGCCGCCATCGCGCACGCGATCGTAGTCACGGGCCCGCGTGAGATACTCGCGCAAATCCGCAATCTGCTGCTGCGCTCGCTGGCCGGCATCACCTTCGGGTTCACCACCACCACCACCCCGCCCACCGCGACCGCCGCCGCCACCACTGGCACGCGGATAATTGATCACGAAGCCCGCGACCGGCCGAATGGCCATCTCGTCTTGCGTCCAGCCATCCAATCGAATGAGCGCGGATTGCCCTGATATCAATCCACCACTCGGTGCCGTGATGGCCGCGGTCACGCCGTTTACACGAGTGACCGCAATCAGCTCGCTGCTTGGATTGACCGCGACCAATGCGCGCATGTGCGGGTTGTACGTGCCCAGCTCAGTGACGTCCTGGGTGGCCGCCACCGAGCCGATCTCCGAGAGGCCCAGGTCGGTCTGTGAGTCGATCATGCCCGGGTACACAAACTTGCCACTGGCATCGATCACGGTGGCACCCGCAGGCGCCTGCACGTTGCTGCCCACGCCCGCAATCTTGCCACCTTGAATCAGCACGTTGGCGTTGTTCAACGTCTGCCCGGCCATGGTGACCACGGTGCCGCCGCGAATGAAATACGTGCCTGCTTTGCCCTGACTCGCCTGCGCCCAAGCGGAAACCGGAATCGAGACGAGCGCACCGAGCAGGAGGCATGCCTCCCGCGCCCGCGCCCACGCCCTCGTCTTCATGGCCGTCCTCCATCCGTCGTAGTCACAATCGCGCGCAGCAGCTTCTCCAGCGTCATGGCCAGCTCACGATCGAAATAGACTTTGCCCTCGATGATGGTCATGTCCACGCGTGATGCGGGCGCGAACGGGTGACCGTTGAAGATGGCCAGGTCACCATCCTTGCCGGTTTCGATCGAGCCGATGCGCTTGTCCAGACCAATCTGCCAGGCCGGGTTGATGGTGATCATCTTGAGCGCTTCCTCTTCACTGGCACCACCGTATTTCATGGCCAGCGCGGCTTCCGTGTAGAGGCGACGCGCGCGCTCATCGCTGTCTGAGTTGATGGAGACGTTGACACCGCGCTTGGCCATCAGCGTGGCATTGTGCGGAATGGCATCCCAGGCTTCCATCTTGTACGCCCACATGTCGGCAAATGTGGATGCGCCGGCGCCATGTTTGGCGATTTCATCGGCTACCTTGTAGCCTTCGAGCACGTGCTGGAAAGTCTTGATGCGGAAGCCGTAGTCTTCGGCCACCTTCATCAGCATAATGATCTCATCTTCACGATAGCTGTGCGCGTGTACCCAGAGTTTGCCCTCGATGATGTCGGACAGTGCTTCCAGACGCAGGTCGCGCCGCGGGGCCAGCGCCGTCTTGTCGGTCTTGAGCGCTTCCCGATGGTCCGCCCATGCCTTCCTGTACTTCACGGCTTCATTGAACCACCAGCGCAGCGTCTGCTCCACGCCCATGCGTGTGGCCGGGAACCGACGCTCCTGGCCAGGCTGCGGGTCGCTGTTCGAGCGCTTGGGATTCTCACCCAGGGCAAACTTGACAATGCGCGGTGCATCATCGATCAACATCTCATCCGGTGTAGTGCCCCACTTCAACTTCACCACGGCAGCCTGTCCACCCACAACATTGGCGCTGCCATGCAGCACATTGAGCGCCGTGGTCCCGCCGGCCAGCTCGCGGTAAATGCTGAGGGCATCGGCGCGCACCTCGACGCGGACTTCCGGCGTTACTGATTCGGCGCCTTCGTTCAGTCCGACATCGCCCGCCGTGTGTGAGTGTGCATCGATGATGCCGGGCATCACGAACTTGCCCGTGCCATCAACGACGCGCACACCGGCCGGGATGTTCACGTTCTGCCCAACCGCTATGATCTTGCCGTTCTGGATCAGGACCGTGCCGTTTTCAATCTTGCCTTTGGTCACGGTGAGGATGGTAGCATTGCGGATAGCAATGTCCTGTGCCTGCGCCCCGGCATGGAGCGCGGCACCGGCGAACAGGGCACAGCCCAGTGCTCGCATCCCTCGGGTCGCTGCTGTTGTCATTGTGCGCCTCCGTTGCCCGGACGTGGTTGCGCTTGCTGGCGACCACTGTCGCGAATGTCGAATTTGCGCCCTTCCACGAACACGTGCCGGATCCGGCCGTTGCGGTCGAACAGATCCCCTTCGGTGACCACCAGGTTGGCCAGCTTGCCTGGCTCGATGGTTCCGGCCACCCGTTCCACACCCAACACCCGTGCGGGTGTGATGGTGAGCGCGCGCAGTGCGTCATCGGCGGAGAGTCCGGCATCGATGACATTGCGAATGCGCTCGCGGAAATCGGCCGGTCGTGCCAGACCAAAACTGGAGAGCGCGATGGGTACGCCTGCCTTGACCAGGGCCGCTGCATTGCCGCGTACCTGTCTGGCCACCGCCGAGTCGGCGCTGGCCTTGGCGGAATCACGGCCGGAGAGCGGCGCAACGTGCAACTCGAAGGCTCGGCCGGTCACTCCGTCGGGCTGCGGGAACTGGAGACTCAACACGACCGGGCGAGCCTCCTTGGCCAGCAGGCTGGTCGCGCGGTAACCCTCCTGCACCCCGACCAGCGTGTAGTCCAGGTTGCTGCGTTTGGCCAGCGCAATGGCGCGGATCAAATCGTTCTCGCGCGCTGCCGTGATGAGCACGGCCATACGGCGCGCAGCCGCAGGCACCAGCGCTTCGCGGTCGGCATCACGCACCGGACGCGGACCGCGGGCCGGATCGCGATCGAACGCGTCCTGCGCGCGCTGTTGGTAGGCCGCGTCGGAGAAAGCCTGCTCGAGATAGGCGAGCGTACCCATCAATGTGGTTGGATATCCGCCGCGCCGAGTCTGCAGTCCGATCTGCAAGGCGGCCGGCGAGCGCAGAACCGTGGAATCCACAGAAGTCCCTACCAGTGAAAGCACGGCCGTCTGGCCGCTTATGATGGCGGGTTCGAACGCCAGGCCCACCAGCGTGACGCCCTGGGCCCGCATGACCTCCAGATCCGCGTCGCGCAACTGGACTACCTGCGCTGCCAGTCGGGTGGGCTGGATCTCCGGAATCTCGGCTCGTCCAGCGGCCAGCAGCGCCTGCGCTTGCTGCGTGGGCGCGCCCTGCGGCGGACCGCCTCGGCCACCCTGTGCAGCCGCCGGTGCGCGCGGCAAACCCAGTGCACTGGCCGCGTCGATCAAGCCGGGATAGACGCTATGCCCGTTCAAATCAATGCGCTGCACATCGGCTGGCACCACCACTTGCGCACCGACGGCCGCGATGCGGCCCTCACGAACCACGATGGTGCCGCGCTCGATGACGCGGCCAGGCGCAGTCACGATTCTCACATTCGTGAGCGCATACGAATTGGGCGGCGGCGTGCCTACCTGAGCGCTCAGCGAAACACCGCTGCACAGGACGGCGCCCACGGTGGCCAGCGCGCCCAGTGCCCAGCGTGACGCGCTGTGACACGCGGTTCTGCGCATGGATGAACTCCGGGTCGGGGATGAAAGACTAGAAGAAGTCGCAGTTTAGAGAGGCGCTACAGGTAGCGTCAAGCCACAAACGGAGTCGCTTGCACCCGCGCCCGCTAGCCGTGCGAGGCACCTCGAGATTTCGCTCCAGCAGCCTGGGCCGGGAGACCGGCGCGCCGTGGCCTGCGGCGACCTTGCCTGCCAAGGCAATGGCGAGTAGAAGCCTACCGGGACCGCCCAAGCGCTCCGCTGCTTCGCCCAGGAGCCTGGCGCCAGACAGAATGAGGGCCAGGCCAGGTGCGCACCGCTCCCGGCCAGGTGCCATTGTGAGCGTATCGATGGCCAAATTCACCGCGTCCGTTCTCCAGGGGTACTGCCATTGCGTAGACTAGAGCTAGCGAACGCTTCGTCAAGAAAAAAAGTGTGCACCAACTCTTGAGAATCTCATCCTGGCGGCTGCTGCTCCCGGCTCTCGCACTAAGTACTTCACTCCAGGCGGGCTGCTCGCCTGTATACGTTGCACGCGCCGCCATCGAGGAAGCGAAGATCCTGAGTCGGCGCCGGCCCATCACCGAAGTGCTGGCCGATGAGAACACGCAGGATCGCACACGCGCCAAGCTCAACCTGGTATTGCAAGCCCGCAACTTTGCCGAGCGCGAGCTCGATCTGGATGTTGGTGAAAGCTTCACCACGTATTCCTGGGTCGAGTCCGATACGCTGCTCATGGTGCTTTCCGCCGCGCGCAAGGACCGGTTTCAGCAGCACACCTGGTGGTTTCCCATTGTCGGTCACGTGCCCTACAAAGGATATTTCAATTTCGACCAGGCCTACGCCGCTGCTGCCGCGCTGGACCGCGCGGGATACGATACCTACGTGAGGCCCTCGGGCGCTTTCAGCACGCTCGGGTTCTTCAATGACCCGCTGCTCAATACGGTCCTGCGTTATGGTGACGTGTCCCTGGCATCAACTGTGATCCACGAGCTGTTGCACAATACCGTGTTCGTGCCCAGTCAGGTGGCCTTCAATGAGAGCCTGGCCAATTTCGTGGGCGATCGCGGCGCCGCCACCTTCTTCTGCACCCGTGACGGTGAGTCGAGTGCGCCCTGCAAGCTGGCGCGTGATGCCTGGAACGATAACCTGGTCTACTCCGAGTTCCTGGGCCGGCTGATCGCCGACCTGGAGGAGCTCTACGCTCGGCCCGGCCTCAATGGACCTGACCGCGTTCGCCTGCGTGAAACCGTGTACCAGGAGTCGCGCGCGCGCTTCCAATCCGAGGCGAGGCCGCGTCTGAGGACCAACATGTTCCTCGATTTCACCGACGAGCCCCTCAACAATGCCTCGCTCATTGCCACACGTTTGTATTACGATCGTCTGCAGCTCTTCGAAGATGCCTATCAGCGCCACCATCAGGACCTGCGCGCCACCATCACCTTTCTGGTCGGTATCGCCAAAGCCCACCCTAACGACCCCTTTGGCGCACTAACCGAGACGCTCACCGAGCGGTCCCGCTAATCACGCTTTGGCTTTCGTTTCCGCTTTCGTCAGTTACACGCTCTCGTTTTCGTTAACGCTCACGTTCACGGCCTTTCCCCTTCCCCTTGGCCATATTCGTGAGCATGGCAATCGCCCGAATTCCCAATCCTCTGACGGACCCGGTCCTCGTTTGTGTAAGCGCTCCGACTCTCTCCAGAAACGCAACCAGCGCAAGGCTCTCGCCCGCAGAACGGAGGGCGATGCGAAAGATGCGAGCCTTCTCGTCCGGACTAAATTCGGTAGCCGCTTCAGCGGTGTTCGTCAAAACCGAACAACTCGAACGTCTCAGTTGGTTGGCTACGTGGCCGAGGCCACGGTCCAACGTGGCGCAGATCGAGTGGCATTCCACCGCGAACTCGAGAGCCACGCGGTAAACATCCAGCCGTTCAAAGGGGAGCTCGGCCATGGCAACAGTTCGTGAGCGTTAACGAAAACGAGAGCGAGAACGTGTACATCGTAACCGACAGGCGGGCGCCAGTCCCATAGCGGGAGCGGCCATTCCAGCCCCTTCCACCCATCCGTATATTTCCGGATCCGAAAACGCGCACACAAGACTCTATGAGCGACATCTACAACCCCATCGAGATCGAAGAGAAATGGCAGGCCCGGTGGTCCGAGGAGGGCACCCATTCGTTCTCGGACGCAGGTCTGAGCGCGGCGGCGCGGCCGTTCTACAATCTCATGATGTTTCCCTACCCGTCCGCGGAAGGGCTGCACGTGGGCAACATGTACGCGTTCACGGGCGCCGACATCTACGGGCGCTGGCGCAAGCTGCAAGGCGATGATGTCTTCGAGCCGATCGGCTTCGATGCGTTCGGCATCCACTCCGAGAATTTTGCGCTCAAGGTCGGCACCCATCCCATGGAGCTGATCCCGCGCAACATCAAGAACTTCACGCGCCAGCTGCAGTGCATTGGCGCGATGTATGATTGGAATCACACGGTCGACACGACCGATCCCAGCTACTACCGCTGGACGCAGTGGATCTTTCTGCAACTCTTCAAGGCCGGACTGGCCGAGAAGAAAGAGGCGCCCGTCAACTGGTGCCCATCCTGTCACACGGTGCTGGCCAATGAGCAGGTGATCGCGGGCGCGTGCGAGCGGTGCGGCACGCTGGTCGAGCAGCGCATCCTTTCGCAGTGGTTCTTCCGCATCACGAAGTATGCGCAACGCCTGCTGGACAACCTGGCCTGGATCGATTGGTCCGAGACCACCAAGAAGGCACAGGAAAACTGGATCGGCAGGAGCGACGGCGCCGAGCTGCGCTTCCGCGTGTCCTCACCCTGGGAAGCGCTCCCGGGTTCGGCTGCAGATCGTGCATTGCGTCAGCGGCTGGCCGAGCACGCCGTCGACTTCGAGGACATGAGCGAACAGGAACGTGCACGAACGGCTTTCGTGCAGGACCTGTTCATTCCGGTGTTCACCACACGACCTGATACGCTGTTTGGCGCCACGTTCATGGTACTGGCACCCGAACACGAGCTGGTCGACTGGATCACCAGCGCGGCCCAACGCAGCGAGGTCGATGCGTACCGCGAATCCGTGGCCTCCTTGGACCTGGTCACGCGCAAGAAAGCGGAAAAGGACAAGACCGGTGTCTTCACCGGCGCGTACTGCCGCAATCCCGGCACGGGTGAGGACGTCCCCATCTGGATTGCCGACTACGTGCTCATGGAGTACGGCACGGGCGCCATCATGGCCGTGCCCGGTCACGACCAGCGCGACTTCGAGTTTGCCCGGCGCTTCCAGCTGCCCATTCGTCGGGTCATTGCCGCTGCCGGTGAACTCGCCGCCGCGCCGCTCGCGGAGCCATTCATGGGCGAGGGCACACTGGTCAATTCCGATCGCTTTGATGGCCTGCAGTCACAAGATGCCAGACGCGAAATCACAAACTGGCTCGCGGCTCGAGACCTGGCCGAGGCACGCGTGCAATACCGGCTGCACGACTGGTGCATCTCGCGCCAGCGGTACTGGGGACCGCCCATCCCGATCATCTATTGCGACGCGTGTGGCACCGTGCCCGTGCCCGATCGCGATCTGCCCGTGGTGCTGCCTTTCGTCGAGAACTACAAGCCTGATGAAAGCGGCGTCAGTCCGCTGGCCCGCGTGGAATCATGGTATCGCGTACCGTGCCCCACTTGCGGCGCAATGGCACGGCGCGAAACCGATGTCAGTGACACTTTCCTCGATAGCGCCTGGTACTTCCTGCGCTACCCGTCGACGGGTTACAGCGACATTCCTTTCGATGCTGCACTGACCAGGAAATGGCTGCCCGTCGACATGTACATTGGCGGCGAAGAGCATGCCGTGCTGCACCTGCTGTACAGCCGCTTCATCACCATGGTGCTGCACGATCTCGGTCAACTCGAGTTCGAGGAACCGTACAAGCGCTTCCGCAAACACGGCCTGCTCATCAAAGAGGGCTCCAAGATGTCCAAGAGCCGCGGCAATGTCGTGATTCCGGATGCCTACATCGCGCAATGGGGCGCGGACACGTTCCGCACCTACTTGATGTTCCTGGGGCCTTACCAGGAAGGTGGTGACTTCCGCGATCAGGGTCTGCAGGGGCCACACGGTTTTCTTAAGCGACTCTGGGACAGTGTCGTGCCCGTGGAGCGCCTGGGTTCCGCGCCAGCCAGTGGTGCCATTGAACAGAAGCTGCACGCAACCATTCGGAAGGTTTCCGAAGACATTGCTGAGCTGCGCTACAACACGGCCATTGCGGCCATGATGGAGTACCTGAACCTGGTGCGCGAGGCGGGGCGTCAGGCCCATCGTGCTGAAGTCGAACCGCTGGTGATGCTGGTGGCGCCCTTTGCGCCGCACATTGCCGAAGAGATGTGGGCCAGGCTCGGCCACCATGAAGGATTGTTTTCCGCTCGCCACTGGCCCGATTACGACGCCAGCAAGGCTATGGCCGACACGGTCGAGTTCGTGGTGCAGGTCAACGGGAAGTTGCGCGCACGAATGGCCATGCCGCGCGGCATCACGCAAGACGCAGCTCAAGCCGCAGCGCTGCAAGACGAGAATGTGCGCCGTTACATCAATGGCAACAGCGTGCGCAAAGTCGTCTTCGTGCCTGATCGACTGCTCAATCTCGTGGTCGGATGATGCGTGCTGCATACGTCGAGAATGCTTGTGCAGCACGGCGTTTTTACCTGCGCCAGTCGACGTTTTCAGCAGCCATTTTGGGTTGACACTCCCCTCTATGCCGGTTACGTTTTACGTCTTGCCGCGGGGTGGAGCAGTCTGGTAGCTCGCCGGGCTCATAACCCGGAGGTCGCGGGTTCAAATCCCGCCCCCGCTATACGTTGTCACCGGCTCAGGGCCTGGCCCGCGCGCTTCGGTTGCGCGGGCTTTTCGTCGCCGGAACGCGTCGGCCAGGTAGCTCAGTTGGTAGAGCACACGACTGAAAATCGTGGTGTCGACAGTTCGATTCTGTCCCTGGCCATGGTCGGACGTGCGTAGCTCAACTGGTAGAGCACCGGTCTCCAAAACCGGCGGTTGGGGGTTCAAGTCCCTCCGCACGTGTTTGCTCCAGCGGGTTCGACCGGACCACAACGAGCCGGGCCCGATTGTTGATCGGACCGGGTAACAAAACAGTCGCCCCCATCGTCTAGTGGCCTAGGATTCTGCGTTCTCAGCGCAGCGACCGGGGTTCGAATCCCCGTGGGGGTATGGGACTACCGTGAGAGAGTAAGAGAGTAATACAGAAAGGGCGGAAGCGGGGGAAGAGGGGTTGGGCGGTGGCATGAGCATGCTCGCGTAGCTCAGCCGGCAGAGCACTTCCTTGGTAAGGAAGAGGCCACGGGTTCGAGTCCCGTCGCGAGCTCTTTGGGTTTAGGGCACTGGTTGTTGGGAGAGTTGGTTCGCTTGGTTTGGTGAGGCGCGCCGCCTCCGGGCGTCGCGCTTGCTCGGAATGGGCGAAACGGCCCCCATCGTCTAACGGTTAGGACACCAGTCTTTCAAGCTGGGAACCGGGGTTCGATTCCCCGTGGGGGCGCTGAAACAAAAGCAAGCGCGCGGGCATAGCTCAGTTGGTAGAGCGTCTGCTTGCCATGCAGAAGGTCGCCGGTTCGAGTCCGGTTGCCCGCTTGTCAGGAACTTCCGTAAGGAAGTAAGAGAGTAAGAAGGATAAGCCGGATTGCCGGTCTCATCCCCTTACTCTCTTCCGGTTTTTCTTACGGTTTTTCGTACGTTTTTTCTGGAAGGGGCTGTAGCTCAGCCGGTTAGAGTGCCGGTCTGTCACACCGGAGGTCGCGGGTTCGAGTCCCGTCAGCCCCGCTCGTGCCGTAACGCGTTATTTGACAACTCGGGTCGGATCGTTTGTGGGGCTGTAGCTCAGCTGGGAGAGCGCTGCAATGGCATTGCAGAGGCCAGGGGTTCGACTCCCCTCAGCTCCATTGGCTGACGCTCGGATGGCGGAATTGGTAGACGCGCTAGGTTCAGGACCTAGTAGGGGCAACCCTGTGGAGGTTCGAGTCCTCTTCCGAGCATACATGCCCACGTGCTGAAATTGGTAGACAGGCTGGTTTGAGGGACCAGTGCCAGAAATGGCGTACAGGTTCGAGTCCTGTCGTGGGCATTGAGCGCCCATAGCTCAATTGGATAGAGCACTTGACTACGGATCAAGAGGTTTGAGGTTCGAGTCCTCATGGGCGCGTTGTCTTTCGGGGGCGCGGGCGGGTGCGGGCGCAGATCGCCCGATCCTGGTCCGATGCCAACCTCGCCGGTGTTCCGCTGCCGGCTTTTTGATGGTGGGGTACCAAAGCGGCTAAATGGGGCAGACTGTAAATCTGTTGGCCTACGGCCTACGAAGGTTCGAATCCTTCCCCCACCACTTTGAAATTCCGGAAGGTACTACGCAAGAAGAGACGGAAGACAGGTTAAGAAACGGAAGAGAAAACGGGCGCGTAGCTCAGCTGGTTAGAGCGCTACGTTGACATCGTAGAGGTCACAGGTTCGAGTCCTGTCGCGCCCATGAACTTCCGGAAGAGGGGAAAAGCGGAAGCGAGGAAGGAGCGACGACTCGAGAGAGTGCCAGTGATGATGGGTCTTCCGGTCTTACTCTCTTACTCTCTTACGGATTTTTCTCGAAGGGGGCTGTAGCTCAGCTGGGAGAGCGCTGCAATCGCACTGCAGAGGCCAGGGGTTCGACTCCCCTCAGCTCCATGTCGTGACAACAGGTCGAGCAGTAAGGTCGCGTCACGCATCGCGCGGCGCGTCCCGCCACCGTAGCTCAGGGGTAGAGCACTCGATTCGTAATCGAGCGGTCGTCGGTTCAATTCCGACCGGTGGCTCTCTGCGGGAGTAGCTCAGTTGGTAGAGCATCAGCTTCCCAAGCTGAGGGTCGCGGGTTCGAACCCCGTCTCCCGCTTGACGCGCGCGGTTGCGCGCGGGCGCGGCGGCTGACGCCGCCGGGCGCGCTGTTCGCGGGCGCGAGGTGCTTCGCACTCGGGCGCGCGCGATGCGCGGCGCGGAGTATCGGGACAAAAATGCAATCGTACTCGTGATCGTAGGCGTACTCGTTCGCGTTCTCGTTCGTTGAAAGTCAGTGCTGCCCCTTGGTGTAATTGGCAACACGCCTGACTCTGGATCAGGAGAGTCCTGGTTCGATCCCAGGAGGGGCAATTTCGGAGAGGTAGCCAAGTGGTTACGGCAACGGTTTGCTAAACCGTCGCGCTCGAAAGGCGCGCGTGGGTTCGAATCCCACCCTCTCCGCTGGTTAAGCTTCCGGAAAGACAGGATGAGAGGAAGACGGAGATAGGAAGTCTACGTTTCCAGCCTTCCATTCTTGGGCCTTCCATTCTTCGTCTCTTCCGGATGTATCAAGGGACAGGTGTCCGAGCGGCTTAAGGAGCACGATTGGAAATCGTGTGGGGTGAATAGCCCTCGAGGGTTCGAATCCCTCCCTGTCCGCTCGCTGTCAAAACGGGGAGTAGCTCAGCCCGGTAGAGCACTGCGTTCGGGACGCAGGGGTCGCAGGTTCAAATCCTGTCTCCCCGATAAAGCATGAAAGAGAGGCCCGACCTCTTTCTTCAGGAGGGCTAGTCCTAACTGGTAAGGCACCGCACTCGAAATGCGGCGCGGGTAACCGCTTGGGGGTTCGAGTCCCTCGCCCTCCGCTCTTACACCACAACGACTTACAGCATCGATCACCGACCCGCGACCCAGGCCAAAAAGGGCACTGTACATGAAACTGTACATGGCTATCATTGGCCGCCCTCCACCACCCGCAGATGAGACTTCCCGCCGAGTAGCCCAATCCTACTGGCCACGGCCTTCAATGTTTCCCGGTTCCCGGCCGGCACCCGGCGCAGGTACCGCATCACCATCGACATCGACGTGTGCCCGTAGATGTGCTGGAGATTGCGCGGGTCGCCACCGGCCATCAGGTAGTACGTGCCGAAGATCCCGCGGATGTCCTTCCAGCGCACATCCGGCCGGCCGATCGCCGTGCGGATGGCTTCCCACCGACTGCGCAGCGCCTTCGGCGTCAGCCCGATCAGCGGCTCATCCGCAGCTCGGCCCGCCGTCAGCCGGCGCAGCCAGTACTCCGCATTGTCCAGTACCGGCTCGCCGCGCAGCAGCAGCAGCCGCGGCCGCGCCTGCGTCTTGCGATCCGTGACCACCGACAACGAGCCCAGCTGCTCATCGTAGTCGCCCACGCGCAGTGACAGCATCGGTGTGCGATCGACGCCGGTGCACAGGGCAAGGCCGAACACCGGGCGCATCTCATCGTCACACGCATCGAACGCTTTTTGCACTTCGTCCGACGAGAGCATCACAACGCGCTCGTCGTTCTCGCCCGGTGTTCCCGCATCAGCCATCACAGCCAACATCCGCCCGCGCGAAAACCGGCGCGTGAGCAGGTCAGCGACGGCGCGGTGCAGTCCGCGGCGCACGGTGTTGCGCTTGAGACCGGACGCCACTGCGATTTCGTAGAGCGTGGTGACGTGCACCGGTTCGAGCAGCCAGGACACGCGAATCGGATCCAGCGCGGCGCGGCCGAGCTCGGCAGCAACGCGCTTCTCCGCATCGGGCAGGAAGCGCGTGAGCTGATCGTAACCAGTCCTCACTCGCTCATCGACTACCGCTTCCTTGCGCGCTTCGATTGCTGTCGGCAGCGGCTGATCCTTCTGCCGGTCGCGCAAATATTCCAGTGATTCCCTGCCCTCGAGCTTTGCCTGCCACAGCTCGACCAACTTCACCTTGCCATCGCGCAACTGCACGATCAGATCCTTGAAGCCAGTGAGCGCCAGTTCCTTCACGGCAGCTTCCATCTGCTGCGCAATGGACTTCGTTCGCTGCGCAGTCGACATGCGCGGCAGCTCCCCGACGCCTTCAATGAAGAAGGGGCCGATGTAGTACATCTTGCTGCCGGGCCGTCGAAACGCGGACATCAGGCGACCTGGTTCACATGGTGATGCGCGTAGTGCAGGATCACGCTTCCGAGGAAACGAGTCTTGCCACGCTTCGGACCGAGACCTGTGCGCGGCAGCATCTTCGTGCGGCCGAGCCGATAGACAGTGTCCACGTTCAGCTCAAGCACTTCTGCCGCGACCTTCGCGCTGTAGAGCTTGGCTGGATTGATGTCATCGAGCGTCAAACGACGGCCATTCCCCTTCTCGTCCTGCATAACTACAGAACTCCTAGACCGAATCGGGTGGGTTCGTGATGCCACTCCCTGAGTCCTCGAACGTGGTCCAGAAGCGCCAGCCGCCGTCGGAACCCCAGTGAAACAGGATTGCCCAGCGTTCACGGTCCTCTGAATCGGCTACCGCCAAATGCGGCAGCATCGTATTCACGTTGTCGAGGTTGCGCTGTGCCTTCTTCATTTGAACGGATCAGCCTCGTCCGGATCCCAGGGAAACTTCTTCGCCGGTGCTGCAGCTGGCGTCGGCGCAGGGTTCTTTTTCGCGTCGATCGCAAGCCTAACGCGCTGCGAGGCCTGATTCCATGCTTCTTTGGGATGCGTTGGTGTCGTCTTGCTCCACGCATCGTATTCGTGTGCCTCGCAGCGCGCACCACGCACCACACACCAATTCGACCTAGGAGACAGTCAGCAATGAGCGAGCAGGTACAGCAGCTCGCAGTCCGGCTTGCCGTGAAGTCGAGCGATGAGCTGCGCGAGCTGATGAAGGAATCCGGCGTTCTAACCCGCGCCGCGATCAAGCGCATCCTGCGCGTGCGCGGTGAGCTGGAGCCGGAGCCCGCGAACATTCCGACCAACTATTTCATGGGCCTGCTGGCCCAATACGCACACGTCATGATCTACACGACAGCGAACACCGATCCGGGCGGGCGGGAGGAGGCCGCACGCCTGCGCCAAGCCGTCTACGCGTACGTCGCAACGCTGGAGCATCACACCAACCCGATGCAGCACCGGCACGCCGAGGAGCGCGCCGGTCAACACACAACCCAGGCAAGGGGGCAGCATGTTTGACCAAGTAGTGGCAGCAACCCAAACCACGCAGGAGCTGGAGGCCGAGGCCGCCAGCCGCGCAAGCAACCTGGACCGCATCGTCCGCCACATGGCGGACGCCCGCGTTGACGCGAAGTCCGACACGCGCAACTTCCACGCGGTCCTGAACGATGACAACGTGCTGTTGCAGGGTCCGCAGGGCATCATCGCCACGCTGACCGACACCGCACACAACCAGCTCGCCGCAGCGCACGGCATCGACCTGCGCTATTACCGGCGCATGAAAGAGACACAGCCGCGCCTGCTCGCCCAGAACATCGAGACCTGGCTGCACGCGGAGCCCGACACCCGTCTGTTCCGGTTCCTGCGGCCGACCAACGCCGCGGAGGCCGAGGAGTGCAGCCGCTACGGCGCCGGCCTGCGCCTGCGGGGCTACCTGTCCAAGACGTACCGACCGATCGACAACGCCGACTTCCTGGCCGTTGCCAATGAGATCGCCAAGGCAGAGGGCTGCTACCTGTCCGAGTTCAACGTCGATGACCGGCGGCTGTTCGCGCGGTTCCTGCGGTTCAAGCGCGACAAGGCAGCGGCCAACGTGGGCGAGCCGATCGAGATGGGGTTCTCAATCCGCAACAGTGAGATCGGTTTCGCGGCCGTAGACGTTGCTAGCTACCTGCGCATCCTGAGCTGCCGCAATGGGGCGACCACCGAGTCCGCACTGCGCGTGCGTCACGTAGGCAAGCGCAACGGGAACGGCAACGGGCACGGCGAGGACAACGATGTGAACTGGCTTTCCAGCGAAACGCAGACGCTGGAGAATGCGGCCATCCTGTCCCGCCTGCGCGATGCGTGCCGGGCTGCAGTCAGTGACCAGCGCGAGGCCGAAATCCAAGGTGGCGAAGGGTGAGCCGGTCACGCCGCCAGTCCCGGTGTTTGAGTTCGTGGACGCGCTCGACCGCAAGCTCGAAATGACCACGGCTGAATCGAAGCTGTTGCAGGACGAGACAACGAAGGCCATGGTGGAGGAAGGCGGACTGACGCGGTTCGCGCTGTCGCAGGGCGTGACCGCCGTTGCGCGCCAGCTCGACGACTTCGACCGCAAGGCCGAGTTTGAGAAGGCGGGCTGGCAGGTCATGACCAACGCCATCAGCATCAAGGACATCCTGGCCGCTCACGCAGGCAACTGATCACCCGATCCGGGGGGCCGAGCGGCCCCCCGGGCAGTCTAGGAGACCGTGTCACTACCGCCACCAATGACCCCGCAAGAGCTGGCGACCCTAATGCTGCTGCTGGGCGAGAAGGGCAAGCCAATCGAACAGGCCGAGCTCGGCCGCCTGTGCTACGGCAAGACCGAACGCCAGGTTAGACGCTGGCTGTCCGGTGAGAACGGCATCCCGCTGTACGTGGCGTCTCGAGTCCGTCAGCTGGCGGCCGTGGCCCGCAAGCGGAAGGGAGATGAGGAGCCCGATGAGTGATGAGAAAAGGGCAGCCGACGAATGCCCGCGCTGCAAGAGCCGGGACAACATCGAACTGGAGTCATCGAAGGCGTCGATATTTCGCTGTCCGAGATGCCAGATCCGGTTCAACCGACAGGGCAAGGTGCTGAGCCACGAGCCCGACCCATGGAAGTTTCATGGGCTAGCTGACTGACACCGGAAACTCGAACGCCTTCCCATCGACTACGATCAGAGCACGAGCCAACTCATCCGGGTACTCTGGTTTGAAGCGTGGGCGAATCCGCAGTTCCCGCGGCGAGCGGTACTGGGACCAGAACTGGGACCAGATCAAGGTGTCGAAAGTCCGGCCCGATCAGCTTACATGAAGTAAGAGCCTGCGGGCCACGCGCAATCCTCCAGTCAACGCTTCTTCTTCCGCAGCCACATCTCTCGCAATGAGATTGCCACGCTGACTACCACAAAAATGAGGGCTGCTATCATCAAGCCCATCTGCAATGACGAGTTGGTGACCAGTAAGGAAGCAGCCATCAGGGTGGTGCCGACCGCTGCGAGAGCCGCTATCGTCAATCCGATTGTCTTTCCAGTCGCCTTCTTGGTGTAGTAGGCGGAACCAAGAAACGCGATTCCGCCCAGGGCGGGCAGGGCCGCACCGGCCCAGTCAGTGGGGCCTTCATGAACGATCGACAACACGGTCAATGCGCCAAGCAGAACCCCACCAAACAGGAGGATGTAATTGTTTCGTGTCCTCTGGCTTTCCACGCGGCGGACAGATTTCAAGATTTCGTCGTGCTGGTTCATTTCTCCCTCCTGCCGAAGTGACCCCCCTCCAAACCGTAATGGGTCTGGAGGGGCGTTTTCATTTCTCATGCACAGTAGCAGCCCAGTATCGTCACGTCCACGACTTCCCCGGTGTCTTCGTAGTACTCGACGTCTATGTCACACCAAAGTTCCTGTCCCGCCGGGCACGTACCACCCCCACCCCCGTTTTCCCCACCCCCTTCACCCGGCCATTCCTCGTCGCCGGGGTTTTCTTCCAAGCATTGCATCAGCCTCCTCGCCGCCGCCGATGCCGCAAGACCCATGGCAGTAACATATAGGTCTGCCAAGCCCTTCGCCGTGGCTGTCGTTACGACGGCTGCTCCGGCGAAAGCGATTTGCTCTGGGCAGGTCGGGTTAGGGACTAAAGAACATTCAAGCAATATAGCGGCATAAGCTGCGGCAGCGGCCGTAGCCGCTGCGCCGGCCGCCGTAGCCGCCGTAATCGCCGATACAAGGGTCGCACCGGCCACTGCAGACGCGATATACCATATCAGGCACCTCTCAGGTGTTTCCTCCTGCGCGGTTATGCCCGTGACGTCAGCCTGCATGACCATACTCGAATTCGCAGAGCGGGCCGGACTTACAGGCCCCTCGTGCACTCGGGTCAGTTTTCCGGCCCCATCGAAAGTGCTCACCCGAGAACTCTTCGCTTCCCAGGAACCTGCCCTGTTTTCGTATTCGCTCTCGACCAGAGCAGAAACACGCCCATCCACCTTCACCAGGAGGGTCTTCGGAGGACGCTGCTTTCTGGCTTCCCAGTCCTGCTTGTTGGAGTAGACGACGAACGTTTGATACTTCTTGCCGTCGACCGTCTGCTCGGCAAGTAGCTTGATCTTGCCTCTTTGCTGCTTGATCTGGTGTGGTACGACTGCGGCGTCGGGAATGTCAGTTGGAGGTGCTGTTAACTCCGCGCTCTCTGCGCACGCACTCAAGAGAGTGGTCACGAACATCGCCAGCGTACTTCGGGCCTGCCTGCCGTTCCACCTCATTGTGGCCTCCGGAAGCAATTGGATGGGGGTTTAGATGCGCAGGTCCAATGTAATTCAGTTTGAAATAGCGGGATGGGTCACGGTGACCTATATGCGCAGGATGTTTATTACGGTTTCCTTATGACTGAAGGTACTGGTTACAGCATTGGAGGTAGCTTCTCGGCCGACTTGCGCT
>JBOHRF010000072.1:0-19394 GCA_050732575.1 Longimicrobiales bacterium | reverse complement strand
GTTGTAGCCCCAGTAATTGCGTAGACCTTTGTCGAGCAAGAACTGGTCATCCAGGAAATCGTGCACGGGCAGCAGCTCCACGGCCGTGATGCCCAATTGGGTCAGGTATTGGATCGCGGCCGGCGAGGCCAGCCCCGCATACGTGCCGCGTTGTTCTGGTGGGACTTCCGGGTTCAGAATGGAAAAACCTTTGACATGAACTTCGTAAATGACCGTGCGATGCAAGGGTGTGCGCAGCTTGCGGTCGCCATCCCAATCGAAGAATGGATCCGTTATCACACTCTTGGGCACGCCGCGCGCGTCGTCCCGCTCATCCCGCGCAAGGTCTGCGCGCGTATCGCCGACCGGATATCCGAACACGGGCGTGCTCCAGTCCACTTTGCCCGCTACCGCCTTGGCGTACGGATCGAGCAGCAGTTTGGCCGGATTGAAACGGAACCCGCGTTCGGGTTCGAATGGACCGTGCACCCGATAGCCGTAGAGTTGACCGGGGCGCATACCGACCAGGTAGCCATGCCAGACATGCGCAGTCGTTTCCGGCAGGAATGTACGCGCGTATTCTTGCGTCGGGTCACGCGCGTCGAACAAGCACAATTCTACCGCCGTCGCGTGTTCGGAATAGAGGGAAAAGTTCGTGCCTTGCCCATCCCAGGTCGCACCCAGCGGATACGGACGACCGGGTAGAATCTTCAGTTGCACGGCGTGCTCCGTTGGCATTTTCGAAGTGAACGCCAGTCATCAGGCAAAGCGAGTGCCGCACGACAGGTCGGTAACGTTATCGAGAGCGGGGTAGTTGCGCTGAATTCAGTTGCCCGTTCGGGAGCGGAGCAGCGTTGTCAACCGCACACCATCTATCGCTCGGTTCATCAGCGGTCGTTTACAGCAGCCCGTTCTTACGTGGGCGGGCGCGGCAGGTTTCCGCCGTGACCTTGCCGCGGGCCGGTTCTTCCCGACCGCCGGGGGAAGAGCGGCACGACGCGCGTGGTGCCCGACCGGACCCCTGGCCTGGTGGCGCATACGCGCCCTGGCAAACCTGGCCAGCCGGCGGAGAAACCCGGGCCGGACCCGGTGAAGTTGCCGGACGGAGCGGACTTATGCGGCATTGGGTCCCATCTGGCCCTGCTTATTTCAGCCAGCACTGACGTGCTGAGACCAGATCTTGCGTCGGGCCGATCAGGTGGAAAGCATGAACCGCCAAATGCCAGAAGGCCGGAGCGACGGATATGGATCCTGATTTTCTAGCAATGTGCAGGGAGCTGGTAGACAAATGAACGCTCAACGTGTGTCAGTCGCTGGCTTGCTCACCTGGTCTTTGATCCGGCCTTTGGGGTCAGTATTATTCCGCTCCGTAACTACGGTGACGGGCACCGCCATCTGGCCCGTCCGGCCCGTTCAACTTCTGCTCGAGGTCGGGACTGCTCGTCACCGGTTGAGCCAAGAAATGGATGTGACGTTTTGAGACTCGGACGCGTCTGCATTTGTACGATAGCGCCATCGCGGCGCCGCACTCTCCTCGGAGGAACTATGACACACCGTATCAAGGCGAAGGGCTTGTTTGTTGCTGGGTTAGCACTGTCGACTCTTGGCCTGTCAGGCTGCTACGCGAAGAAGAAGGACGTTCAGGCGGAGTTTGCCCGCGTCCGGCAGGAGATGCAGCAGGCCGACCAGGCGCTCGATCAGAAGCAGACCCAGGCTCTTACCGAAACCACGAATCGGCTGAACGGCCGCATCGACGCGGTTGAGCGGGAAGTACAGCGCCTGAACACCGCGCTGAGCGACCTGAACGTCAAGGTCACTCGTCTGAACGGGCTGATTGCCTTCCAGGTCCCGGTCCATTTCGAGTTTGACAAAGCGGACCTGCGTGAATCCGATCGGGCCGTGTTGAAGCGCTTCGCCAGCGTTGTCAACGAGTTTTATCCCGGCGCGTTGATTACCGCCGAGGGCTACACGGATCCAGCCGGCAGCCAGGCGTACAATCAGCGCCTCGGGAAAAAGCGTGCTGATTCCGTTCGCCAATTCCTGACCACCGAGGGCGGCCTGGGCGAGCAGCACGTGCGCGCCGTCAGCTACGGCGAAGTCACCAACCGCCTGGTCGACAAGGCCGCGCAGGGTCCTGGTGAAAAGGGCATAGCCAATCGCCGCGTCGTGTTGGTGTTCGACTACGTCGGCACGGCTATCGGGGTGGCGCCTCCGGTCATCACGAACTAGAGCCGATCAGGCTTCTTTCTAACGATGGTGTTATCGGGCGGGCGGTCCTTCGGGGCCGCCCGCCGTTTTTTTCCGTTTTTTTTTCTTTTTTTTTTTCTGGTTAGTCCCAATCGCTCATGGTTACCGGCCAGACAGGACGAAGAGGGTCAGGCAGAGTGAGTACGGTTGGTACGATCCAAAGCGGGTAGAGAAAGAAGCGAAACGCAACGAAGGGAGGTAGAAACGGAGGGCCCGGGATTCGAACCCGGAAGGGCTTTTGACCCGCCGGTTTTCAAGACCGGTGCATTAGCCGTTCTGCCAACCCTCCCAACATCAGGAATATCGTCTATCAGGCCACCGGCTTCAACGCGCCCGGTGATTCAGCCAACCAGCCCGCGCTCTCTCAGTTCCTGCTCGGAGAACGGGCGCTTCAGTGACTGACCGCGGTGGGCGCGCAAGTCGTGCCCACGGACTTCGCATACGGGGCATTGCCGCTCCTGTCCGTTCTTTGCAACCATCCGCTTTCTGCGCTGATGAGACAGCGGTTCATCGCGAAAGAGTGGCACGGCATGCAGGGAGGCAACGGGTGAATCCACGGAGACTACGCGCTCAGTTTCGTGCGTGTCGCTCTCATAACCAAGTTGACGCAATTGACGCGTAATCTCCTTACGACGCTGGAGCAGCTCACCGATGGCTTCTTGCCGCAAGCGATCCGCTTCGCGCTTGGCCTTTTCCAGCTCCCCCATCTTGTGCCGGAACTCATCCAGTTTGGTGATGCCGTTTTCATCTTTCATAATGTGACACCTGCCGGTGGAGTGAACTCGCCGCAGCAAAGGTAGGCCGCTCTTTTTTGTGTTTTCGTAATATGGTCAGAGAGCGGCGTCCGTTCAATGCTGCATCGTCAAATTCAATGTCGGAAGACCCGTCGGCCGGTAAACAGCATGGCCATTCCGTGCTCGTTTGCGGCCGTAATGACTTCCGGATCGCGTAACGACCCGCCCGGTTGGATCACGGCCTTGATGCCGGCCAGGGCAGCGGCATCGATCCCGTCCCGAAACGGAAAAAAGGCATCGGATGCCAGCACTGCCCCGGTCAGGTCCGCGCTCTGATCGTGCGCTTTCATGACGGCAATGCGGGCGGCGTCGACCCGACTCATCTGCCCGGCTCCAATACCCAACGTGCGCTCCACGCGAGCTAACACGATGGCGTTTGATTTCACGGCCGCGCAAACGCGCCAGGCGAAACGCAAGTCCACTAATTCGGACGCATCGGGCGTACGATTCGTAACAACGGTCCAGTCCGACTCGGGGAACTCCATGCGCAGCCGATCCTGCGCCAGCAACCCGCCGGAAACCCGCTTGAAGTCGAAGTCCTTGGCCACGGTAATCGGCAGTTCGATAACACGCAGGTTCTTTCGCTGCTTGAAACGGTCGAGTGCGCCCGTGTCAAAGTGCGGCGCAATCACGATTTCGTAGAATGTGGTCGCCATTCGATCAGCCACTGCGGCGCTCACGGCACAATTGAACGCAATCACGCCGCCGAACGCCGATACAGGATCACAGGCCAGGGCGCCATCGTACGCTTCCACAGCTGAGGCGCCCAGAGCAACCCCACAGGGTGTGGTGTGCTTAACAATTGTACACGCGGCAGATTTGCTATCGGCCCAGGCCGAAGCACTCATCAAAGCCGCATCGATGTCGAGCAGATTGTTGAAGGATAGTTCCTTGCCCTGCAACTGACGCATCTGCGCCAGAGAACCCGGCGACACCGCACGTTCGGCATAGAAGGCAGCCGCCTGATCCGGATTCTCTCCGTAACGCAGGTCCTGCACTTTGCTGAATTCGAGCGACAGCCGGTCGGACCAGGAAGAACCCGCGTCGCCGCGCACGTCAGAGGAGCGGAAGTATTCGGCTATGGCGCGATCGTAGCGACTGGTTGCCTCAAACACACGTGCCGCCAGCTCCCTGCGCAGAATACCGTCGATTCCGCCCTGGCGCAGTGCTTCCAAAACGCGACCGTAGTCGGCCGGGTCGCTGATCGCAATGACATGCTCGTAGTTCTTGGCGGCCGATCGAAGCATACTCGGTCCGCCGATGTCGACCTGTTCCATGGCGGCGCCGAGCTCGGCGCCTGCGGCCACGGCCTCATGAAACGGATAGAGGTTTACCGCCACCAGATCGATGAGCGAATACCCCTGCGCGTGCAAAGCCTGTACATCTTCGGACTGATGGCGGCGGGCCAACAAACCTGCATGGATGGCCGGGTGCAATGTCTTCACTCTGCCCTCCAACATTTCCGCGTGCTGCGTGACATCACTCACGTCGATCACATCAATGCCGGCTGCACGCAAGGTGCGCGCAGTGCCTCCCGTAGAAAGCACTTCCCAGCCAAGCTCTTTCAGGCCGCGTGCAAAATCGACTAACCCGCTCTTATCCGAGACGCTGAGCAAGGCGCGTGGCATGACTATCCGAGACCCAGCGCGCGCCGCATGGCCAATCCCACGGGCGCGGCGTTCAGCTGGTAGTCATAGGATGCTTCCGGGGATTGCGGGCCAAGGCGGGTGGTTGCACTTCCCTGTTCGAGCGCACGCGCCAGCGCTTCAACGGCTGCCGGATAGAGCAAGTGCTCTACGCGCAGCACACGGTTGGCCAGCGATTCGGCGCTGTCCCCCGGCAGCACGGGCACCGGCCATTGCGCAATGATTCGTCCTTCATCGTACTGCTCGTCCACCATGTGTACGGTTACACCCGTCACCGTGGCCCCCGATTCGATCACGGCCCGGTGCACACGCAATCCAAACATGCCCTGGCCGCCAAACGCAGGGAGGAGCGCCGGGTGAATGTTGATGATGCGCTGGCGATAGTGACGCACCACGGCTGGCGGCACTAGTCGTAGATAACCGGCCAGGACGATCAGGTCCACATCAGCACTCTCGAGTGCGGCCAGCAGCTCGCGCGCAACGTAGTCGATCGGCCGGCCCGCCACCGGCACGACCACCGCCTCAATGCCCGCCTTGCGCGCCCGCTCGAGCGCGCCGGCCCGAACTCGGTCGCTCACCACGAGTACCAGCCTCACGGGCGAATCAGCGCGCCCGTGAAACCGGTCCAGTAGTGCTTGCAGGTTGGTACCGCTACCCGACGCGAACACAGCCAGGCGCAGGCTCATGCGAAGCCGCCACCACCGTAGCTTGCCACGAGGAATGGATTGGTTGTGGCCTCATGATGCACGGTCGTGGTCGGACCGTGCCCGCAATAAAGCCTGGTCGCGGGCGGGAGCGTCAATACCTGCTCGCGAATCGAGCGCATCAACTCCTGGAAATTGCCACCCGGCAAGTCGGTGCGGCCAATCGAGCCTTGAAATACTACATCCCCAACAAAGGCCAATCCGGCTTGCTCGGCGTAAAGGATCACGTGGCCAGGAGCGTGACCGGGCACGTGTCGCACTTCGAACTTCAGTGACCCGAATTGCAGGTGCTGACCGTGCGTCAATGCGCGATTCACGGGCGGTAACGGATCCACCACCATGCCGAACTGAACAGCCTGCAGTGCCACCGCCGAATACAGCTTTCGATCGGCGTCATGGAGGTAGATGGGAGCCAGCGTGCGCCGCACCAGCTTGGCCACGCCATCGATATGGTCGAGGTGAGCATGCGTCAGCAGGATGGCCGCCAGCCGGAGCTCGCGCTGCTCGACGAAATCGGCCATGGCAACACTTTCGCCACCGGGATCGATGGCAACCGCTTCGGGTCCGCCTTCCCTCCACGCGATGTACGCGTTCACCTCGAACCCGGCAGATATGAAAGTTTCTATGTTCAGCGAATTGACCTCCGTCGTTGCACCGGCGGAGAAGCGCAGGCGAGGCTACGCACAGCCACAGCCGCTCTTTTGCAGGCCGTTCTCCTCCATGCGCGACTCTTCCGCGGTAGGTGCGCGCCAGCCGCCGGATAGCTCGAGCATGCGCTGCAACGCAATCGCTGCACGCATGCGCACATCCGTAGGCAGTTCGAGCGGGAACTGCTCATGGTCCAGACACCAGGCCAGGCGAGCGAGCGTGTTCACCTTCATGTTGCCGCAAACGGCCACCCGGGAAAGCGGAATGATCGTCTTGTGCGGGTATTTCAACTGCAGCTTGTCGATCAAGCCACGCTCGGTGCCAATGATCATCTCATCGAACTCCTCGGCCAACGATACCATGCGTGAAGTCGAGACCACGAAATCGGCTCGCTCCAGCAGGTCGCGGCGTGCTTCCGGATGAATGATCACCTTGGCTTGTGGATGACGTTCACGGGCCAGTTCCAACTCCTGGAGCACCAGGTCGTCATGCACGTAACAATAGCCATCCCATGCGATGATGGTGCCGGGTTGGGTGTCCGGCGGCTGTTCTGACTGCAGATACTCCGATGCGCTACGCAACGGTCGGTTCGTGTACCGCGCCGCGTAGTCGGCCAGGTTGCGGTCGGGCACGAAAATGAGAATGCGGTCGCGAGGAAAGGACTCTACGATGTGAACCGCATTCGAGCTGGTGCAGCAAATGTCGGATTCCGCTTTGACAGCCGCGCTCGAGTTCACATACGTAACAACGGCGGCGTGCGGCACAATTTGTTTCAACTTGCGGAGCGATTGTGCGGTTACAAAATCAGCCATGGGGCAGCCGGCGCGCAGATCGGGCATCAGCACTTGTTTTTGCGGTGACAGGATCTTGGCCGTCTCAGCCATGAAATGGACGCCGCAGAAAACGATCGTGTCCGCTTGGGTTGCAGCCGCTTGCTGGGACAGGCCCAACGAATCGCCCAGATAATCGGAAACCGCCTGAATTTCCACACGCTGATAGTTGTGACCCAGGATCACCGCATTCAATTCGCGCTTGCGCGCCTGAATCCGGTCGGTCAGCACCTCTGCCGGGAGGCGCGCGTACTCGAGCGCTGAATTCGGTCGCTCCTCAATGCGCATCATAGCCGAAATTTCGGTTCCGTTCCCTGGTCTGCAATAGCAGACGGGCCCGCAGGTTGTACCCGCGGGCCCGGCCGTCCGTTTTCGAAGGGTACGATCAGGCGGTGAATGAGCTGCCGCAGCCGCAGCCGCCCGAAGCGTTCGGATTCTTGAACGTAAAGCCCGCGCCCATCATGGTCGTGACGTAGTCGATCTCCACGCCATCCAGGTACTGCCCACTGAATGGATCAACGAAAAGCCGCAGCCCATTGGACTCCAGGATTTCGTCGTCGCCCTGGGCTTCGTCCTCGATATTCAGGCCGTACTGGAAACCGGAGCAGCCACCCGGCAACACGGCTACCCGCAGCCCCGCTGACTGGGCTTCGGCGCCCTGATCATCCATGAATTTCCGAACCTCTGTAACGGCCGTGTGCGTGACCGTGATGGTCATCGAGTCCTCCTGAGTTTACCCGGACAAGACGTGCTATTCCTTTGTCCGGACACGACGTTTCCAGAAAAATGATACCCGAAAATAGCGCCTGGGTCAACCTTGAAACGCCGCGCCCGGACAGGACTTCCGCCAAATCTGCCGGAAATGTCAAGCTCTTTTGCAGCCACCCAATCCAGAATCATTCCAACGGCCTCCGTCAGGACCTTTGGGCAACCCCGTTCGCGTGGCCTAACAGGCCGCCTGCGCATGGCAATTCAGGAAGGGCTGACCAGTTCGGCGCACGCCTCGATCAGCGCCCGCTCGAGCACCTCATCGTCGGCCGGATCCACCGTGCGCAGGTCCAGAATCAGGAACCCGCCGGCGATGCGCGCTACTATCGCGGGCGCGCCGTTGCGCAGCCGCTGATCCAGCCCACCCACGCCGGTCAGGGCAAGCTGAATCCCGGCGCTCTCCAGCTCGGCATCGGGAAACGCACCCCCGCCCACCAGGCCCTGCGTCTGGATGGCCGACGCGTCCAGTCCTGCTGCGCGCAGCCGAGATTCGAGGGCTTGTGCACGTATCCACAATTCCGTGCGCGGGAGGGTCAGCATGCGCAGGGTGGGAATCCGCCGCCTCGCCCGCACCGGGTCGCGATACAAGCGCAAGGTGGCTTCCAGTGCGGCCAGGGTCAGTTTGTCCACGCGCAGGGCGCGACACATTGGATTTCGGCGGAGTGCGGCCAGAAGGTCTGCCCGGCCCAGGATGATACCCGCCTGCGGGCCGCCTAACAGTTTGTCACCGCTCATGGTGACCAGGTCCGCGCCGGCGCGGAGCGAGTCGTGCGGCAGCGGCTCCTGCGATAGACCGTAGGCGCTCAAGTCGAGCAAAAGCCCAGAACCAAGGTCATGCAGAAGCAGCAAATCATTTCGGTGGGCCAGCTCCGCCAACTCGGTTACCGCAACTTCGGACGTGAAGCCGATCATCCGAAAATTGGAGCGATGCACTTTTAGGATGATCGCCGAATCTGCATGAATAGCCGCCTGGTAGTCGGCACTCTGGACCCGATTGGTTGCGCCAACTTCACACATGCGGGCGCCACTTCGGGTCAGGATTTCGGGCACCCGAAATGAGCCACCAATCTCGACCAGTTCACCTCGGCTCACGATTGCCTCGCGGCCTACCGCCAGAGTGTTCAGGGCCAGCACCAGGGCAGCCGCGTTGTTGTTGACCACGAGCGCGTCGGGCGCACCGGTCAATTCGCACAGCAAGCTACGACAATGATCGTAGCGTGAACCGCGCGTTCCGGATTCGAGATCGTATTCCAGATTCGAGTAGCCGGCAGCTGCGTCCGCCATTGCCTGAATGGCTTCAACCGCCAGGGGCGCTCGGCCCAGGTTGGTGTGAAGCACGACGCCGGTTGCGTTGATGACCTTGCGCAGTGAAGTGGGTTCCGAAGCCTTTAGCCGCATGCGCACGGCAGCAGCGTAGGACTCCTCATCCACGCAGCCCACATCGTGTCCGGCCCGTTGCTCTTCCTGAATGGCGCGCAGGATGTCAACGACGCGGGTGCGCGAAGCCACGTTCAGCAACGACCGGAATTGCGGGCTGTTCAGCAAACGGTCAACGCTCGGAATAGCGCGCCGCGGATCATTCATCGCGGCTGCTCACCTCGAACCTGTACTCCTTTGCGTTGGCTACGAACCTGGCCGGTGTCTCTGCGTACCGCGCTGGTATCCTTACGTGCTGCAGTCGAATCACGCGCCCCGGTCTGGAAACGAGCCGTACCACCGCCGTTCTGTACCTCGTTCAGGTTGACGATACCACGCACCTGGACAAAGTAGATCGTACCGGGCCGCAGGGGTGCCGCCGGCACCAACACGAGTTCCTGCGTGGGCCGAGTCGTGGTGTCTGCGGGCGAAGTCTGCGGCAGCGCGCGCAATGGTGGACTCGCACTATCGGGCCGCTGCGTGCGCTGCAGTCTTCCATACGCACCAACGTGCATGAGATGGCTGATGGCGACCGGCTGACTGTCCGGGAGTTGGAGTAAGCGCGAAGTGACGCCCGTCAAGGGACGTTCCTGATCCAGGAAGTCATCGAAGATCAGTCGAACTTCCAGCGAATCGCGCGGAACCGCGCGCAGGAGACGCGCGAACGTGGTATCAGGTGTCAGGAGCGCCAGCTGAATGTCGGGTTGTGTGTCGCGCACAGTGCCAATCATCACGGATTGCTGAGCCCGCTTCTCGCCGGCATCCAGCTTCCTGTTGCGATTGCGGTCTTCGTACGCGCGCACGGTGTAACGACCGAGCGGCAGAAAGCGAAGGCCAAAGAATCCCGCCGTGTCTGTTACCGTGGCGTGCGGTGTCGTGGAGTCGGGAAACGGGATGGCAAGCGCGCGCATCTCGGCCAGGGGGCGCCCCGTGATGCGATCCGTGACCAGGCCGCCAATGGCAGTAGGCAGCAGCTCTGGACCGGTAGAAAAAACCACTTCGGCCGGCTCGCGGCGCGCATTGTTGAACCGGTCCTGTATCCCCGGCGTGATGATCACGCGATAGATGGTATTCGGTTTCCAGCCGCCTTCAATACGGACTTTTAACTCCGCACCATCCCGCTCCAATTCGGCCTGACCCGTTTCGGGCGAAACCAAAACGGCATCGCGGGCACCCCGTTCGCTCAGCGTCTCATCGAATGTGAAGACCACTGGGTCCTTCCATTCCTGGACGACCGAACGATGCTCTGGGCGAGTAGACAAGAGTCGCGGTGCCTCTCGATCCTGCGGCCCGCCGGGTGGCGGGTAGGGTTGAGCGCAGGCCATCCATATTAGCACACCGCTGACCATGAATTGCCTGGTCCTGGACAAACTTCTCACAACGCCTCGCTACTCCAACGCACTCAGCTTTTCCTGGAGACGGACCATTTGATCGCGCAAACTCTCCGCCTTGACTCGCTCGTTCATTACCACCGCCTCGGGCGCCCGTGCCACAAACTGTTCATTGGCTAGCTTGGCCTCCGTAGCGCGCAGTTGACCCGCAATCCGCTCGAGCTCCGTGTTCAGACGGGCTCGCTCCCGGTCCACGTCGATGAGACCCGCGAGTGGTATGAACAGATCCGTACCCCCGCGCAGGACTGCGTGTGCACCGGCCCGGCCGGCGGAACCTTCCTGCGCGATCACCAGACTCGATACCCTGGCCAGGCGTTGCACCGCCCTCTGCTCGTGCGCTAACGCGGCTTTCAAGGAGGGATCCACAGCCGTGAGCACGACGTCGAGTTCACGGCCGGGCGGAACGTTGTACTCGGTGCGAATGCTGCGAATTGCGCCGATCAGTTCCAACAGGTCGCTCACGTTCCGTTCCGCATCCGGATCATCGCGCCCGGGATCAGCGTTGGGCCATGGCGCAATCATCAACGATGCGTCTCGGCCGCTACCGTTGCGCTCGGGCAGTCTGCGCCACAGTGCTTCGCTGATGAACGGCATCAACGGATGCATTACGCGCAGCACGCTATCCAGCACCTGCACCAGTGTCGCCTGCGCGGCTTGTTGACTCTCCGGGCCCGCATCGCCTCGAAAACGTGGCTTGAGCAGCTCCAGGTACCAGTCGGCCAGCTCGTTCCAAAAGAAACGATGCAGAGTTTCCGCCGCATCGTGAAAGCGGAACGTTTCCAACGCTCGCGTCATGTCCCGGATTGCCACGTTGAGCCGGGAAAGGATCCACCGATCGGCCAACTCGAGTGAATCCTTCACCTCCGTCATGGCCGGGACGCGCTCGTCCAGGTTCATCAGCGCAAAGCGACCGGCATTCCAGATTTTGTTCGAGAAGTTGCGGCCCGGTGCAAACGCTTCGGGCAGATTCTGATTGTCCAACATGATGTCATTGCCGATGCCGCTGGCCGATATCACGGTGTAGCGCAGGGCATCGGCGCCAAAGAGTTGTACAACTTCCAGCGGATCGATGCCGTTGCCCAGGGACTTCGACATCTTGCGGCCCAGGTGATCGCGCACCGTGCCGTTCAAGTAGACATCCGTGAAAGGCAGCTCGCCCATGAATTCCAGGCCGGCCATGACCATGCGCGCCACCCAGAAGAACAGGATTTCGGCACCGGTAACCAGGGTCTGCGTGGGGTAAAACGCGGCCAGATCATCGGAATGCTCGGGCCAGCCGAGCGTTGAAAACGGCCACAACCAGGATGAGAACCAGGTGTCGAGCACATCCGGGTCCTGCACGAGAGCCCCGCCGCAAGCAGGACAGCTGCTGGGTTCATCCACCGCGGCCACGATCTCGGAACAATCCGGGCTTTGACAATACCAGACCGGAATTCGATGTCCCCACCAAAGCTGTCTGGAGATGCACCAGTCGCGGATGTTCTCCAACCAATTTTCGTAAACTCGAGTCCAGCGCTCTGGTGTGAAACGCAGTCGTCCTTCACGCGCGGCCGCCAGCGCCGGCTCGGCCAATGGCTTCATACGCACAAACCACTGTTCCGAGAGGCGAGGCTCCACGATCGTGCCGCAGCGGTAGCAGTGCGGCACAGACAAGCGGTGATCCTCGACCCTTTCCAGGAGACCAAGCGACTGGAAGGCGTCGATTACGCGCCTGCGAGCCTCGAAGCGATCCAGCCCGCGGAACGCTTCCGGCGCGTTTTCGTTCATACGCGCATCCGCCGTCATTACGTTCAGGCCGGCCAGACCCTGTCGACGCGCAACTTCGAAGTCGTTGGCATCGTGAGCGGGCGTAATTTTTACCGCACCACTGCCGAATTCCGGGTCCGCGTATTCGTCTACCACAATCGGAATGGTCCGTCCGGTCAGTGGCAACTCGACCAGAGCGCCTGCCAGGCCGTGATAGCGCTCATCGCCCGGATGCACAGCAACTGCCATATCGCCCAACATCGTTTCGGGTCGAGTGGTCGCTACCACGATGTAGGCGCGACCGTCGTCCAATTGCGGCAAACCTGGCGCGGCCCGGATTACTGGATAACGAAGGTGGTAGAGCTTTCCAGTGGTTTCCTCGTCTTCTGCTTCTTCATCGGAAAGTGCGGTCAGACAGCGCGGACACCAGTGGATGATGTAGTTGCCGCGATAAACGAGATCCTTCTCGTAGAGCCGCACAAACGTTTCGCGAACCGCGCGCGAAAGGGCAGGTTCCAGTGTGAAACGCGTGCGCGTCCAGTCACACGAGCAGCCGATCACACGCAATTGCTGCAGAATGGTCTGGCCCGTTTCATTCACGAAATCCCAGACGCGCTCCACGAAGGCCTCACGCCCCAGATCGCTGCGTGTCTTGCCTTCCGCGGACAGGAGTCGCTCCACCACGTTCTGCGTCGCAATGCCCGCGTGGTCGGTGCCGGGCAGGTAAAGCGCTTCGTAGCCGCGCATCCTGCGAAAGCGCGTCAGCACGTCCTGCAAGGTGTTGTTGAGACCATGGCCCATGTGCAGAACCGCGGTCACGTTGGGTGGCGGTATGACGATGGTGTACGGTTGCGCGCCCTTCAGAACGCGGGCGGCGTGGGCGCGGAAATACCCGCGCTCTTCCCATTCACGGTAGAGCGGCGTTTCAATCGCACCGGGGTCGTATTGTGGCGCGAGTGGTTCGGGCATGGCCAACGAAAACCTCGGATTGCGGTCCCAGAAAAAAACCGGGACGCACCTTGGGCGCGCCCCGTTTCAACATAAACCGTGGTACCGCGTTTCACGAAATCTTGTTCGCCTCAATAGCCTGTTTCTCCAGCTGATCCTGCGCCGCTTCGGTCTGCGCTTCTTCGGGATTGGGCAGCAATGCCTCATCGACCAGATCCGCTCGATCGTCGCGCTGCGCCGGATCGGTCTGCCGTGACTGACGGCGCCGGCCCATGCCAACGTTCATGCCGTACCAGCGAGAACCGCCCTCCGCGGCCATGTGGGCTCGCGGCCGCGAGCGCTGAACCACCTCGCGCGCATCGAGTCGATTCAAAACCGTGCGGACGCCAATGACACTGTGTGCCATGGCGACCGCGTGCTGACCCTCGGCTTCCGATTCCACCAGGCCGGTCAGTTCGATGATTCCTGGTGCAATCCCGGCCACGTCAATGCCCCGCGCCCGAAGCACATCGTCGTGCCTCAGCGCCTTGATGACTGCGTTTTCCAGAGAACGAAGGTCGGGGGCGATTTGTGCGCTTTTCCGCCGCGCCCGCGTGGCGAGTAGTACGGCCGCTGCCAGGCCGACCAACGCTCCACCGATGAGTATCCACAGTGCGGTCCCCGCCCTGCGCTCTTTCTGCTGCCAAGCCATGCCTTACTCCACTCCTGCCGATCGCTTTGTCTGGAAAATCCGCAAGTCATAGACCAGCCAAGCGATTGCGGCTCCGCCCAACGTCCCCGCTTGGCGCCCCACGGCTCCAGAATCCTTGCATTGCATGGGGGTTAGGGCCTAACTTCAAGGCCCCGCTGAGTTTGCGCTACCGCTACTTCTCCCCGAGCAGGACGTAGCCACCCGCTGAAACTGGGTAGCCCGTGCTGGCACACTCAAACCAAGACTCGCTTGATGGCCTCAGAGCCAGAAAATCTTAGTCTGGCCGCGTCGCTCCTTGCCGCCGTGGTACCCAGACTCCGGACGGGTGCGCGTCATGTAGGAGAGCTCGCCGGGTCCGCGCAACTACACGCGAACACGGTCATCTGTTTGTGTGATGCACAGGGCGTCGTCCAGTACATCACGCCCAACGCGCAACGCGTTTTGGGTGAGGCGTGCGAACGCGCACCAGAGCTGGGTCTCACGCTCGGTGCATTGCTGCAGCCAGAAGATCCCGCAGAGGGCGCACGTGTTACCGATCGGCTATTGCGCACCGATTGCGAATCGAACCTGATCGACCTGCTCACGCGCGCACCATCAGGAGGTCCGCGCTGGCTCGAGATCCAGTCACGGAACTTGCTCAATGAAGGTGCGATCGCTGCGTTCCTGCTGGAAATTCGCGATGTCACGCTCCGACGTGTTGACGACCGGCTTCGCGAAATGGTCAGGACTGCCATGCAGCATCTGCCGGATAGCGTGATGCTGACGGACTCCGCCGGTATTATCCGCTTCGTCAATCCCGCCTTTGAGCAGGCCACAGGCTACTCGGCTACAGAAGCAATCGGACAAACGCCGGCCATGCTCAAGTCTGGACAGCACCAACCCGAGGTCTATCAGAAGCTCTGGCGCTGCATCTCGTCCGGCCAAATCTGGGAGGGTGAGCTATGCAACCGACGCCAAAATGGGGAGCTGTACTACGAGCATGTGATGATTACTCCCATTCATGAGGAACGGGGTTCAAGCACGCACTTCCTTTCCGCCGCGCGCGACGTCACCGCGCTGAAGAGAACAGCAGAAGTCACCGCCCAGGACGCATACTACGACGCCCTCACGGGGTTACCGGTCGCGCGACTGTTGCGCGAGCGGGCAGCCTCACTGCTGGCGCTGGCTCGCCGTCATGGACATTCAGCGGCGCTGTTGCACATTGACGTCGACAGCTTAGGATCCCTCAATCAGACGCACGGCCGCAGTACAGGCGATGAGGTTTTGCGGCGCCTGGCCGAGCGATTTCGGCAGGGCCTGCGCGACAGTGATACCATTGCGCGGCTCGATGGCACCGATGAGTTCCTGGTGCTCCTCAGCGAAGTGACCGATGAGGACGCCGCTGCCCAGGTTGTGCGCCGCCTGCGCGAACGTGTGAGCCAGCCCTTCGACGTACGCGACACATCCATCACACTCACGGTCACCATTGGTGTAGCACTCTGCCCCGAGGATGCCAGCTCATTCGACGAGTTGGCCGCCATTGCGGCCGAGTCACTACACCGCGCCCGCGCCAACGGACAGGCCGCCGGCTTCTCGAGTCCCGAACTCACGCAACGCACCAACGAACGCCTGTCTCTGGAAGACGACTTCAAATGGGCGTGGGAGCGCCGTCAGTTCGTTCTGCACTACCAGCCGGTTCTCGCGCTGGAAAGCATTACCAACGAAAATGGCGGACTCGCGACTCAGGGTCGCACCAGCGGACTCGAGGCGCTGGCCCGCTGGCCGCACTTGGAGCGTGGCCTGGTCGAGGCTGTCCAGTTCATCCCAATGGCTGAGCGAACGGGCCACGTTGTGAAGCTGGATCACTGGGCCATTGAAAGCGCCAGCCGCCAGTTGGCAACATGGTCGAGCGTGGGATGGCAAGGTTGGATTGCAGTCAATCTCTCCATGCGCTCGTTACACGATCCGGACTTGCCCGCTTTCCTTGACACCTGCCTCAAACAACATCACGTCGATCCCGCTCGCATGGTTCTCGATATCGCGGAGAGCGCGGCCCTGTTCGACGCCGATCTCACAACCAAGTCGCTGCGTCAGCTTCAACGCGTTGGCGTCAAGATCGCTCTCGACGACATTGGCCTGAATTCGGACTCACTGGCCTGCTTCTGGTCGTTCCCCATCGACCTGCTCAAGGTTCATCACCGCGCCGTACGAGACATCGGATATGACGCGAAAATTGAACGCCTCATCGAAGCAATTCTGGTGCTGGCCCATCGCGTGGGAGCCCAAGTAATTGCGCAGGGAGTGGAAGAGGAGGCGCAGCTCGAGTGGTTGCGTGTGGCAGGCTGCGACCATGCGCAGGGCTATCTCATCGGTCGACCACAGTCTGTAGACTCGTTAGAAACGCCGGATTTCAAACCCTCCAACGTGTCCAGCTAAGCCGGCGGACTCAATCAGATCCGCTTTTCTTTTTGTCGCCGTTCTGATCCGCAATTTTTGCCGCGCGCTCGCGATCTTTGCGTTTCCGGATTTCCTTCACGCGATCGTTGAAGTTGTCCTTGATCTGGGCTCGGCTGGATCCAGCTTCGATTTCGTTCCAGTCACGGACTCGAGCGTTGGCCTCATCTCGGCGGCCGGGCGGCGTGGCAAAGGCAAGTGGCAGCGGCAGTGTGACGTCCCCCAGGTGAAGCTTGCCCGGTGAAACGCCCCAGCGCTTGCCGTCCTTATCCATCACTGTCCAGTCTGTGGATCGTTCGGCCGCCAGCCGTTCTGCCGCCACGGAGTCATTCAGGGCGCGAACTCGCTCGGCCATGCGTGCCCGCGCCGCTGCAGGTCCTGTCAACATGTGGGAAGGGTCCGTTGGCGCGAGCAGCAGCGGATCCGGCCTGGGCGGGGCCAATCGATCCAGGAGCGATCCGCCGCGAGGCCCATCGCCCGGAATTGGCTGCGGCGGGCCTGGGAGAATCGATGGCAGTGGCGTAATGGCAGTCGGGTTCAGGATCCCTGGTTCTGGTACGGCGGCAGCCGCCGCGGCTCGGCGGCGTTCTTCCTCGGAAGGTCCAGGATCCGGAATGCGCCCGACCGGCACAACTGGTGATGGGTGCACGATCGCCGGCGGATTGTCATCGACCGTGAGAACGGGTATGAGAATCAGCTCGGCCTGCCGCAGTACCCGCTCACCCAATTCGGTTGTAAAAAAGAAGTAGAGCAGCGGTAGGTGAGCCGCCAGCGCCAGAAGCCATATGCCCGTACGCCGCTGTTTGGCGGGCCGGCTGGCGAACAGGTGGCTGAAGAGAGCCTCATCTCGCTTCGCAACCGGTTCGCTTTCATTCGAGGCGTTTTGCCCCGGCGGCCGAGAGCTCATGTCAGCTTACTAACCCACCCTGATGTGGCGGTTCCGGCTAGCGCAGTCGCGCAAGTCGCTGTGCCGCCTCTGCGAGACGCTCTTCAGATTGTGTCAGGGCCAGCCGGAAAAACCCCTCGCCGCCTGCACCCAGGGCGGCACCCGGCATAATGACGACGCCCTGCTCCAACAGGGCACGTCGTGCAAATGCCTCGGATTTCACACCCTCCGGCACCGGCACCCACAGATACATGGTTGCTTGAGGCGCACGCGCATCAAAACCTGCCGCGCGCAGAGCCTGGGTCAACGTATCCCGACGCTGGCGAAAAACCTGAATATTCTGGGGGACCCAGGTGTCATAACTCTCCAGCGCGGCTGCGGCTGCCGCCTGCACGGCCATGAACTGGCCCGTGTCCACGAACGCCTTCACCCGCGAGAGCGCGGCAATCGAATCGGCATTCCCTGCAGCCCATCCAATCCGCCACCCCGTCATGTTGTACGTCTTGGAAAACGAGTGAAACTCAATGGCCACTTCCCGTGCACCGTCAAACTCAAAAATGCTGGGCGGAATGTACCCATCAAACGCGACCTCACTGTAAGCATTGTCGTACACCAGCAGGATGCCGTTTTCACGACAGAACTCCAGTGCGGACTCGATGTAATTCCGCGGCGCAATCGCAGCCGTTGGGTTGTTCGGATAATTCAAGTACAGGATCCGTGCCTTGCGAACCACCTCGTCCGGGATTTCATCCAGACGGATCAGATAATCGTTTTCCGGCCGCAGTGGCACGGCATAACCCTGACCGCCGGCCAGCAGCGTGCCGCCCACGTAGGGCTGGTAACCCGGATCCGGAAGTATGGTGATATCACCCGGGCCGACGTAGCAAAACGCAACGTGGGCAATGCCTTCCTTGGAACCAACCAGCGGAAGGATCTCTTTGAATGGATCGAGCTTTACACCAAAGCGCTTCAGCATCCAGGCTGACACGGCTTCTCGGTATGCGGGCAGCCCCAGCTGAAAGGCGTACCGGCCCAGTGCCGGTTTCGTTGCTGCCTGGGTCAATGCCTGGACAGCAGCCGGCGGCGGTGCCAGGTCGGCATCACCGGCCCCCAAGTCGATAACGTCAACGCCTTTAGCTAATAGATCCCTCTTGATCAGCGGCACGTCTGCCAGAGGGTAGGTGGGAAAAGTCCGGAACCGGTCCGACAGCTGCAGCTGTCTCATCATGGTATCACTGGTCATCATCACTTTGCTCGCGCATATGCAACTACAGGATTTCTCACTTTTGCCCGGCCAACCAACGCTACTTCGACCACGTCACCGTGGGTCAAGGGTCCAACGCCTTCTGGTGTTCCAGTCGAAATCAGGTCTCCGGGCTCCAGGGTCATCACGCGTGAGATGTACGAAATAAGAAAGGGAATCCCGAAGACCATTTCGCTGGCTCGACCATGCTGCCGAACCTCGCCGTTGACCCTGCACGTGATTTCCAGCTCTTCCCAGGCCGCGCTCGGATCAACAATCTGCCCACCCACCGGACAAAAGGTGTCGAATCCTTTTGCTCGCGTGAATTGCACATCCAGCTTCTGAAGGTCCCGGGCAGTCACATCATTCATCGGGACATATCCACCAATCACCTCGAGAGCTGCCTGCTCAGTCACATTTCTAGCCCGCCGCGCCATCAGAACGCCGATTTCGGCTTCATGCTCAACCCGGCTCGAGTCCTCTGGCAGAACGATGGGTTCCCCGTCGCGGATGATGGATGAGGGAGGCTTCAAGAAGATGAGCGGGCGATCCGGCACATCATTGCCCATCTCCCGGGCGTGGCCAACGTAATTCCGGCCTACGCAGACGATCTTAGTGGGAGAATGCGTGTTCACCATCGCGGAGTCTACCGTTCACCCTGGCGTCCAGCCAGTGCAGCCGAGCGGCCCGATTCATAAAAGTGTGCCAGTTCAAGACGAAGGTCTGACCAGGGCCCGGAATGAACGGGTGCAGTGGGCAGCGATGCAAAGAAGTATTTTCCGTATCCTCGCTCCATCAACCTGCGGTCAAGCAACAGAATTGCGCCTCGATCAGATCGCGTTCGGATGAGTCGGCCAAAGCCCTGTTTCAGACGCAGAGCCGCATGAGGCAGGACGTAATCAACAAAGCTGTTCCCTCCATCCCGCTCTACAGCTTCTATCCGTGCTGCAGTCAGGGGTTCGGTCGGTACTTTGAATGGCAACCGCGTGAGCACTATGCCCCGCAACGGATCCCCGGGAACATC
>JBOHRF010000071.1:0-19479 GCA_050732575.1 Longimicrobiales bacterium | reverse complement strand
GTAGCGCACTCACGGGCAGCAGCAACAGCGCACTGGTCAGCAGCTGCACCGCCGCCTGACGCAGCGGCGTGCCCGCATTCTCCTTGCCGGCTCTCACCGATCCCAGCGCCCAGAAAAAGCTGGCCGCCAACATGACTCCCGCCGGAATCAACGCCACACCCTCGTTGCAGCCAATACGACCCATGACCAGCAGCGCGATTCCCGACAAACCGGACAGCAACCCACCTACCACCCACCCGCGCGGACGCGTCCGTCGGCCCGTCCACCACTCGATCAGCACCACAAACGCCGGGATGGTCGCATTCAGAAGCGCAGCAACACCCGTCGCCAGATGCTGAGCGGCCCAACTCACCAGCACGTACCCGCCCCCGAACAGCAAGATCGCGTTCGGCACCGCCGCGCTGATCTCCTTCAACCTGAGCGGCGCTTCGCCACGTAAACGCCCAATCACGTACAACGCGCCACCCGCCACTGCACCCCTCATGGCAACCATGAACACCGGGGGCACCGTTTCCACCGTAACTGCAATCGCCAAATAGGTCGCACCCCAAATCAGATAGATGGCCGCAAATGCACCCACCAGGCGCAACCACTCAGTCCGCCGCATGCAGTCCCTCCACACCCTGATCGGTTGCCACCTCGAGCTCCTGCTCCGGCTGCGACTTACCACGACGCCACGGACTCGCGCCCACCAGGTCCTCTGCCCGGCCGCCTGCCGCTTCAGCAAACCGTTCCCAACCCCTGAACCAAACCGTGACCACTCGGCCCCATCCACTCGACTCCGTCCTCGCCGTTCCCATCATCGCCTTGCCCGTCAAGATTGACTTAACCAGCTAATCGCATTAAGATAGTTACATGATACGACCAGAAACACAACCTGTCAAGAGCGTTTAGATAGTTATGGAAAGCGAAACCTACGAGCCGATCGAGAGCATCGATTTCATCGGCGGGGCAGTGTGCCTGGATTTCGTGAATACAGCGAGTGCACGGCAGGCAGGACCGTTCCGCGAGCGCCTGCACGGGTATCGCGACCTGGTGACCTGGGGCGAGCGGGTGGGCCTGGTCAGTAGCGAACACGGTGTGGCGTTGCGCGCGGAAGCGGCCGGCCGCCCTGCGGAAGCAGAAGCCGCGTTGGAGCGGGGCCGCGCGTTACGGGAGGCCGTGTACCGTGTGTTCAGCGCGCAGTCCCAGGGCCAGCCTCCCGCGGGAACCGATCTGGACACGCTGACCCGGGAGTACGCGGAAGCCGCCTCCCATCGTCGCCTCACATGCGATAGCGAGCGGGTGGAGCTGGAATGGGAGCAGGAGTCCGGATACCTGGATCAGGTGCTGTGGCCCGTGGCACAATCGGCGATCGAGCTGCTGGTTTCGGATGAGCGTGCGCGGGTAAAAGAGTGCGCCACCGACAACTGCAACTGGCTGTTCCTGGATGCGAGCAAGAATCGCAGTCGTCGCTGGTGCGAGATGCGCGAGTGCGGCAACCGCGCCAAGGCGCGTCGTCACTACGCGCGCGTGCGAAAAACAAAAGAAAACCCGTAAGGTAAACCGTAAGAAGAACCGTAAGAAACAACGTAAGAAAAAAAAAGGAAAAAACGCAAGAGAGTAAGGCGCGTACGCTACGCGTCACTGGTTCAAACGTTTTTCTTACGTTTTTTCTTACGGTTTTCCTTACGGTTCTTCTTACGGGTTTTCTCGCGAGCAGAACAGCTGACTGGCGTCAGTGCTGAAGCGCAGCACCGCGCCCAACGCAGTCCAGCCCGCTCGAGTTATCACCTGCGAATGCGGTTCTGTTGCAGATCGGTGACGAACAGCTCTACGCCCAGTGCGTGCGGCAATGTGCTCATGGCGTAAGCGATCTGCCGGCCATCGGCAGACCATTCCGCATCACTCAGAATGATCTGCGTGTTGGGGCTGGCCACGCGCGCGTTGGCGCCATTGGCATGGGAACTCGCCGCAGATCTGGACGCAAGAGGCGACGATTGGGCCGGGATCGCGAAACGTGATCTGAAGCGGTACTACGCCCTCCTGCAAGCTGCCCGACACGAGGTGCTCCAGGCGAATATTTCCCCAAAAGTCGCGCTCGAAATCTGCAATCGTGTCGCGAACGAATACCCACTCGGCCCGACCCCAACTCGGGGGGGATATTCGGTTGCAGTTCATTTCGTTAGCAGGGCGGACACTGCTCATTGACATGGCCGAGCGCTATTGGCGGCTGCAGTTGCACCGAGCCGATAAGCTCAAGCTGCTCGTCGAAATTGGGATGATCCGCAAGCCGCCGCCTGTGCAGGGCTGAGCGGACCATCTTACATGGCGCAACCCTGATGCGCCGGGAATCGCGATCCCAAAAATGGGGGCCGGATGCGGCCAATGATCTGTATGACCGTTTCGCCGTCCTCGAGCAGCGGCCCCGCGGCGATGTTGGCCAGGACCCTGTCTCAGAATTGGGCCGCCACAGGGAAATAGCATCGTTCCGTTTTTGCAAATAGTCAGCACGCACCAACAACAATGGCCGGGGCAGCGGCTGACACATTCGGGACCGATTCCCCGGTTGGGCGTCGCGTTCTCGCTTCACGCATACCCCACATAGTGTCCGAAGGGCTTGCAATATCCAAACTACCTCGCGCACAATGTATGCATTGATATGCCACTGAGGCGGGCTCGGCTGAAACCGGGCCCATTTTTTTAGCCGTCTACTATTCGTCACCTCATTCAGGGAGGGCCCTGTGAACGGCCTTGCAACTTGGGCGTCGCCAGTCCAGCGTTTGAGTCGATTCACCAGTGGACTATTGCGCGTAGAGACAACCAGTTGGCGACGCTCACTGTGTTACATGATTTCGATAGCATTGATAACCCTGGCGCGACCGGTGGCTTCATCAGCACAGAGGACGCCAGAACCTGAGTGCCCCTGCGCATTACGCCTAAAGCCATTCCTAACCATTAGCTCGGCACCCGCAATGATTGCACCGTCAATGAGCGTGTCGATCGCCCAGTTTAGAACCGGTGAGCTGGTTGTCTCTCATTTATATCGGGAGCCACAATTGCTACTCTATGATAGAAACGCCAAGTATCTTCGCTCCTACACCAAGCGAGGAGCAGGACCGGGGGAGTTTAGTTCGACGCTTCATCTGGTCCTAGACCGCAACGACACCCTCTACGCTTTCGAGAATCTCCGCGTTCACCGATTCGACCGTGAGCTAAAGCACATCGATACTCGCAGCATAGAAAAGGGCGTGCAAGTCAATGGCGTTGTTCTGGCCGATGGTAGAATGGTCGTCGACGACCGCGTTCGTACGAATGACCGCGCAGTGTACACCGTTCAGATTGTCGATCGAGAAGGTCAAGTAACTAACACGCTGGAGCGAGTGGCAAACGCGATTGCACCGACCCTCTTGGCACCTGCTGCTGATGGGCGAGGGTTTTGGACAGCGCGCCGCAACGAAACAGAGTTGAGGGAATACGATTCGAAGGGAGACTTGGTGCGAACAGTAACGGTCCGACCGCCCTGGTTCACCGCGTGGAATCAGCCGATCCCCGGCGAGCCATTGTCAGCCCGGCCACGACCGAGGAACGCGGAAATAATGACCATATCAGCGCATCATGTAATGCTTGTTACGATTGAAGCCGATTCGAAATGGAAGCCGATCGTATCGGGCCCACCTGGAAAAATAATGAACCCGTTCGAATTGGACGGAAGCGCAATTTGGGACACGGTTGTGAGCGCAGTTGACGTGCGGACTGCGAATGTGATTGCTCAGGTGCGCTCGCCTGAGTTGCTGCATGCTGTTGAAGGGGGAAAGGGCCTTGTCTATTCGACCAGTGCAAATGCTGACGGACACGTGGACGTTCACATATGGCAAGTGGAACTCGTGTCTGTTCGGAGTCGTTAAACGGCGCCATAACTTGGGCCCGTTGCGTGTTCAACTCTCACAAGAGGAGGTTGAGTATGATGGTGTGGTTGAAGAGACTGGCTCTGGCGGGGGTCGCAATGATTGCGTTGTCGCCAGCCGCATCGGCGCAGTGCCCGGACTGCTGCAGTGACTGCGAAGATGAGTACGTAGAAGCTACTGAGACCCACATCCACCGGCTCACGGGGTACAGCTACATCGTAAACTGCTCCGGAGGCATGGGACACCCAACTCATCAGTGTAGCGGCGATCCACCGAGCGAATGGTCTACGGGGGACTGCTGGACTCACACGGACTGCGGCTGGAGCCTCGTGGAGCCGCTAAAGGTGCGCGGCAAAGTTCCAGAGGTGATGATTTGGCGCGTAGCAGCGCTCGATCCCGAAGGGGTCAGGTATGACGCCCGTGCCGGTCGAGCCGCATTGTTTAATTGCGTCGGGAGGCTCGTTGCGGTTGTGGACGTTCAAAAAACCAACGTAGCTCTTAGAGCTGGCTCAGCGCAGCCTGGGTATAGCTCTGAGGTAGCGTTGGCCATAACTGCGCACCGGCGGCCGTAAAAGAGCCGACGCGATAGCACAACAATGAGAGTCTTGTGACGACGCATTGGAGACCGAGGTTGCAAGTTGATCATCGGGCTCGTTGCCGCCGCGGTCGGACGAATCGAACTACGGAACCGCGTCATCCGTGAACTCGAGCTCCCACGTATCGACCAGCCAGCGCAGCGTGCTCATGCGTCCGTCGACGCACACCACGTAGGTCCCGCGTGCTTGCTGCCCGGCCACGCGCCTTCTTGAGCGTGCACTGCACGATCGCGCCGCTGATGGATGCTGAACCGGAGACAAACTCGCTCGTGACGTCCGTCCAGGGACCGATCGGCTCGAAGCGACCGTCGTCACCATCAAACTCCTTTGTTGCGCCGCGCGTGATGAGCACCGCCTGTGTGCCCGCACCGGGCGTCTCGCAACCACCAAGCTGATCGGTGAAATCGCTCCCGTAGATGTCTCGGTCATTGCGTGCTTCGTCAGGACCTGATGCGCTGTCTTTCCCCTTTATGCGGCCGCGCGGTGCGTGCGGTAATGTGTGAACGTCGTGCACACGCGGATTCGGCCCAGCGTCGTGCGTTCGCGGCTGGACGCGCGCGCGATGCAGGTGCTTGATTATCTAGCCTGGAATGGAGATCAGGACCCTGGCCGCCGCGGCCGTCTCACCCGCAAGTGACAGCCGCGCACTGCCAGGTTCGATCGATTCACCCGCCAACGACAGGCGCGCGCTGGCGATTTCCAGCTGCTCGGCGCGCGCCGCGACCCGCACGCTCCCGTCTTCGAGTACTTCGGCGGCCACGCGGATGCGCACGCTGCCCGGTTCGACGGATTCCCCGAAGGCCCGCAAGCGCACGGACGCGTTCTCCACGACAACGCCGGTGAGGCCTGCGAGTGCGATCCGCGCGCTCGCGGGTTTCGCTCCTTCGCTCACGTCTCTTCCACCGACGCGGGTGCCGGTTCGCCGAGCAGCTTCGCAACCCCGCGGTTGCCCAGGTCAACGCCTTCCTCGAGCTGTCCGAACGTGGCTGCGTCTGCAACCCCTTTGGCCGCCGCGACACCTGTGCGTAACACGGCACCAGCGCCCGGGACGCCGGGGAAATCCGTGAGTTCACATTAGCGTTCCGTCAGAGCTTCGCGCTCAGCGTCTTCACGTCGCTTTTCATCAAATGCCTGGGCCTCCGGCTCTGACAGCGCTCGCATCGTGGGCGTTCGTGGGCTCATTGTCACGCTGGACAGCTCGGTGACATCACGTTGCACCGGTTCAGGCGCCCGCAAGCGGGCGAGCCCTGCGCACCGGTACGATTGCGGTTCCGGTGGCGTGGGCATGGGCAGATCCGCGCAGCACGTCCGTCGTTCGCTGCTCGCGTTCGATCTGCTCGGTCGTGATGGGCGGTGGACGGCGAACAACAGCCGTTGCATCCGCCGCGACGGGTGGCGGCGCGGGCAGAAGTTTCGGCACCACCGGCTGGCCGGTGCGTGTATCGACGCCGTAGACTACCAGGCGCCGATGCCCTTCGCGCTTGAACTCAGATGGCCAATGGCCTTCACGGTCGGGTTCTGCACCGGAGCGGAATGCTGCACGCCAGTCGTAGAAGTGCAGCGGGTTGTCGGGATCCGGGTCGAAGTACAGCTGTGCAGAGTGTTTCGCATACCAGCGTTCAAATTCACCCTCATCCTGATCGGGCTCGGGCGACAAGAATCGCGCCCAGTTGACTGAGGCATGCGCTGCTTCTCGGTAAGCCCGCTGCCAACGAAGGACGAGAACATGCCAATGTGCGGTTTGCGGGGGTCGCTACTCATATCCGCTCACCGCTCATAGTGGATGCGCAACATCATCATAAACCGCTGCGCCTCGATGAGGCGTTCTGGACCCAAGCCCGTTGACCGCATCTTTTGCAGAATGGCGTCAGGTGAATGTCCTTCAGAAAGCGCCTGGACCATCTGCTCTTGGAAGTCGGTGATCGGCGGGCGGCCGATCTGATCGATCACCCATGGCCGGCGTCGGTGACGTTTCGGTCCCGCGGTTGGCGTGGTTCGGCTGGGCCGTTGCGAGCGACCGCCGTGTCATCCGTGGCCTCCTGGATAGAGCGCATCAGCCGACCCTACGGCAGGTCCTTGAACCTGGGCATCTTCGACAACGCGCCGTAGATCACGCTCCCATTGCCACCGTTCTGGGCCATGGTGCGCGCAATGCCGCGCGCTTCGTCGAGTTGGCGCGTGATGCGCTGCTCGGCCTGGTCCTCGGTTGCACGGCCAGAGCTGGCCTCTGCGCGTCGATCCTCGCGCAGGTTTGACATTGTGGAGGCCTTCACAATCACAGTGTGGGTCAAGCACCTCCTCAATAGGGTTTGCCTCCTTTTGAGTGACTGGCATATTGCCGAATCGTTTTTCGAAATCTGGCCCGAAGTTCAGCCGAACGTATTGACGAACCCAGCCCGACAGCCGTAATCAATCGCGGTGTCTTTCGGTTCAAGTTTCCCCGCGCCTCACGATCTTAAAATGACCTACTCGCCCAGATACGCCCGGTCAATGGCCGGCTTCAAGGCCCAATCTCTCGCTGCAATATGTTGTTTGGCTCTAGTCGGTCTCAGCCAACCGCGCGGCGCAAGGGCTGACCAGTCGGAACCGGCTGGCTCGATCCGGCAGATCACTGAAGGGCAGGCATGCCGCGGCTGTACCATCGAGCGCTCGTTGGTGGTCACACTGCGTGATGACTCGGTCCTCGGCTCAATTACGAAGTTGTCAACCGTTCATGTTACTTCAAACGGCACCTATATCATCGGTACTTCGGATGCTGGAGTACCATTTCTTGCCAATCGTCAAGGATACGTGGTAAGACCGATCGGGCGGCGGGGTCAAGGCCCTGGTGAATATCGTGGGCCGCTGCTGTCTTACGAAACGCGGGACTCTTACTTTATTGCTGATCAGCTGCAACGCCGTTGGACGAAGCTCTCAAAAGACTTTGAGTACCAGGGGTCGTCGCGGATTGCCGTGGAATCGGGCATACGGGCTCCCTTGAGCGACGGCAGTTACGTCACGTCTGGTCGTAATACATCGCGTTCTGGCGTCGGCCATCCTTTACACGTTACGTCAGCCGATGGAGAATCTGTGTATTCGTTCGGCGGCGACCACATTCCGGTGCCCGAAAATGTTGAACCCAGGCCGCTCAGGTTGACGATCGCCGCCGATACGGTCTTGTGGGTTGCTCATCCCGATCATTATAGACTCGAAAAGTGGACAACGAAGGGAAAGCGTGTCGCGGTTTACGAACGCCAAAACCCGTGGTTGCCAACAGTTAAGCCTCACATTGCCGACCTCGGTGCCTTTCGTATTACGGACATTCGACTTGATGCGTCTGGGCGGCTGTGGGTCCATTTAACGGCGTTTGGTAGCAGAAATACAATAATAGAAGTCATCGACACTTCACGATCTAGCGTCCTTGCCACAACCATCATCAAGGATTGGATCGCCCCGCCCGCGCGGTTAATGCCGGGCTTCGGAACGGGTTATCTCGTCTACTACTATCGCGAAGCGAGCAGCGGTGAGCCATTGATCGATGTGTTCGCGTTTGAACTTCGCCGCTGAACACGAAAGGCGTTCGTCACTTACTTGCGAGTGGGAGGGAGAATCATGACTAAGGACCTCAATTCGGTTTGGCCTCTTGACTGCGTCGACAGTGCTTTTGGGTTTGTGGACTCCGAGCGCCGTACAAGGGCAGGTTCTGCACTGCGGCAATTGTGCCAACATGCAGGGACCAGAATTTGAGTTTCATTGTGTTTTGATCACGGGCACTCTGGATTGTCACGTTTGGGAGCAAAACGGAGGTCCCGAGGACTATGAGTCCGCATTTGGGGACCAGCATTGGACACAGTCTACTGGCAACGCATGGGGGGCGGTGACTGTTTGAACGCTGGTCATAGCTCTTGCATTCCACCAGAGGCCGATGTCCCCGCAATAGAACTGGCAGCGCGCATGGGTGACGTTCTGGCTCTTACGAGGCTGGCCAGTCAGTCGTCAGGAGTTCATTTCGAAGTGAATCAGACACGGTCAGCAATTCAGGTTCTGGGCGGCTGCAAGGGCGACAAGATTGTCGCTCACATCCCCGTGAAACCGGCAGATTTGAAGCTGTGGACCGAGACGGTGGAACGAATTGCCGAATCTCTTCAGATTGTCTCGGCCGCGCGCCTTGTTGCAGGCCGAATTGCAAGCTATTGAAGTTTGGCTGCGGGCTTGTCCACGAAGAAGGCAAGGGGTGTGTGTGGACAGCCCGCAGCTCGCAGCTCAGCCTCAGGTCGCGGCCAGCACCGTGGCGCGGCGCGGGGGGTGTGAGTCCCAAGTTTTCCGGGGATGAACGGCACGAAGTCCGGGCGGAGGCCACCTTGGTTTCCCAACCGCGTCCATTATCAGCGTACTCGGCGGTTCCGACATCCTTCGTCGGGCAATTCCCGCGCCGCGCAGTTCACGCTGGCGGTGCGTCAGGAGACCAAAGCGCCGTATGAAGCCTTGGTCGGCTTCGTCGGGACCCCCGGCTCAGGACCGCAATGCAGACGCGTTAACCGCTTGCTACTAGTTCGTCAGGAATGCTGGATAACTCCGGTGCGGCCACCTCTTGCAGCCGGCGCGTGCGGATTGCCGATCCAGGCACGCCAAGCCGCCCGGATGTCGTTGTCCATCGTTCCCATAACTTACTGCGGGTGAGCTTTGTACTATAGATTTAGTTAACAAGATCGGCAACTGTGGAGAACTGTGCACGGAGTGTGCGCATGCCGTGGCCATGCATTGCCATGAGCGGTCGCATGCGATTGGCTACGACCCGATGACTACACTCAACGCTCAGAAGCGACGCCCGGCTCACACGTCGGCCAGCGCCTTTCCGGTCGATGCAGGATCTGCTCCAAATCGAGAATTAATAGCATTATGCGCGATCCACTGATCAATAACGCTTTTCCTCAGGACATTCGCGAAGAGCGCGCAAACGCCAGCCAACGCCGGTAACAATCGCTCTTGAGAGGCCGTAAACATCAGGATAACCCATCACCACGGCGTTTTCCTTACGGTTTTCCTTACGGTTTTCCTTACGGTTTCCCTTACGGTTTTTCTTCCTCGAAACTGGACGTTCTCCGTCCTCAAAACAGTTCATCTGTAGAATGTGTGCTACGCCGGTGGGGACAGGTCGATAGCCTAAGTGCTTACGCGGCAATGCTGCCGATTCGACGAGGCACGGCGGCACGGCAATCGCTTAGAGAGGAGGCGCAGGACGAAAGAATGGCCGTTGGCCTGGAAAGGAGATCTGGATGATTCTTGCGCAACAGTACCTGGCACGACACACGTCGCCGTTCGCCGCATACATGGCTTTGCAGCGCGCCCTGTTGGGGCATTATCTGATCCAGGGGGGAACGACGGAGATGTGGGTGAAACGGATCGCGCCGGCCTTTCGGCGCCGGTATGCTCCGGTCTTCTCGGCCGTTGCGCGCGCAGCCCTGCGCTAGCGCGCGCGCGGTTTTACCGTCAGCCGATCCTCAACGTTCACCACGCCCTTCACATTCCGCGCAATCGACAGTAGTGCCCGCTGTTCATCGCTGCTTCTGACTTCACCAAACACGGCAATTACTCCAGGGTCGATTTCAGCCACGTCCACCATTCGACGACCTAACACGGGCTCGCCCCAGATGTTGTCGATCACGCGATCCTCGAGCACGCTACGCCTGCGCTCCTGCCAGACATCGCGCAGGAAGCGGCGCCCGCGCCGCGAGACCAGGAATCCGCTGGCCAACGCGCCGAACGCGATCACACTGGCAATGCCCACCTTGAGCGCCACACCCGATGCTTTTCTGCCGTTGCCCTTCATATCCCCCCTTTAGCCGCCCGGTCCTGCTGTCATTCTCTCAAACGAGTCCGGTATTCTTAATCATGACCATGCTGCCTGTCGATAGTACAATTTCGTCCTTGATCATTGCGTTACAGGAGCACCGTAACGCGGTGTTACAGGCGCCGCCGGGCGCGGGCAAAACCACGCGTGTGCCGCTTGCCTTGTTGCGGGTTCCATGGCTCCATCGACAACGCATCATCATGCTCGAGCCGCGCCGGCTGGCGGCCCGTGCCGCCGCGCGCTACCTGGCCCGCCAACTGGGCGAGGATGTGGGCGGCACGGTCGGTTACCGTGTTCGCCTGGACACGCGCGTGAGTCACGCAACTCGCCTGGAAGTTGTGACCGAAGGTGTGCTCACGCGTATGCTGCAATCCGATCCATCGCTGGCCCATGTGGGACTCATCATTTTTGATGAATTCCACGAACGCAGCATACATGCCGATCTCGGCCTCGCCCTTTCCTTGCAGGCGCGCACGTTGTTCCGTCCCGACCTGGCGTTGTTGGTCATGTCGGCTACACTGCAAAGCGAACGGGTAGCCGCGTTGCTCAACGATGCGCCCATTCTCACCAGCGCAGGCCGCGCCTTCCCGGTCGAGACCAATTATCTCGCGAAGAAGCTTGACGGCCCCATTGAGCCGGCGGTCACAAGAACCGTCCAGGACGCGCTGACTTCTCAGGCGGGTGACGTGTTGGTGTTCCTGCCGGGTCAGGCCGAGATCCAGCGCGTCCATGCGCAATTGTTGGAGAGCCGGCTGCCCGCCGGCACCGACCTGTATCCACTATTCGGAAATCTTTCGGCCGAGCAACAGGACCTTGCTATTGAGCCCAGCCCTGCGGGCCGGCGCAAAGTTGTGCTGGCGACCTCCATTGCGGAAACCAGTCTGACCATTGATGGCGTGCGCATCGTGATCGACTGTGGATTGATGCGCGTTCCGCGTTTTTCTCCGCGCACGGGCATGGCTCGGTTGGAGACGGTGCGGGTCAGTCGGGCTTCCGCGGATCAGCGCAGGGGCCGGGCGGGTCGAACGTCAGCCGGCATCTGCCATCGGCTGTGGACCGAAGGCGAGCAGGCCGCCCTACTCGATCATGGCGAGCCCGAAATCGTGCAGGCCGACCTCGCCCCGCTGGCCCTGGATTTGGCCGTGTGGGGCGTGCCCGATCCGCTGGAGCTGCGCTGGTTGGATCCGCCGCCGGCGGCCGCATTTGCCCAGGCGCACGAGCTGCTCCGTGAGTTGGGCGCCCTCGACGCGGCCGGCGCGCTCACGCCGCACGGCGCCCGCATGGCCGAGCTCGCGTTGCATCCGCGGCTTGCGCACATGGTACTGCGGGCATCCGTACTGGGCGTCGGTCCTCTGGCGGCTGACCTGGCTGCTCTGTTGGGGGAACGCGACGTGTTACGCGGTCAGCGTGATCCGGATCTCATGCTGCGCTTGCACGCCCTGCGCGCTCTCCGACACGACGCCGATCTCCCTACGCTGCAGCGTGTGCGCGGTGAAGCTCGTGAGATCCGGCGTCATCTCGCTCGTATCACAGGCCTGGCCTCGACTTCGTCATCGGATGATTTGGCTGGCGTGTTGCTGGCCTGTGCGTATCCCGATCGCATCGCGCGCCGGCGCGCGGGTGCGCGCGGGCGCTTCCTGATGCGTAACGGGCGCGGCGCCAGTGTGGAGCCCGCGTCGGCACTGGCAGCCAGCGAATACATGGTCGCTGCCCAGGTGGACGATCGAGGACCGGAAACGCGGGTCTTTCTGGGCGCGGCGCTGACGGAAGCGGAGCTCGAGGCGCATTTCGCCGATCAGTTCGAAAGCAAGCGCGACCTGGACCTGGAGGTGGAGTCCGGAGAAGCTCACGTGCGCGCGCGCGAACGCGTGCATTTGGGCGCCATCGTCATCACGGAGCGCGCCCTGCAACCGGAACCGGAGGAGCGTTCGGCGGCGCTTTTGGATGGCGTGCGACGTCACGGCCTGGCATTGCTGCCCTGGTCACTCGCCGCGCAGCAGCTCCGTTCGCGCATTGCCTTCCTGCACACGCTGGATGCCGGTTGGCCTGACGTATCCGATTCTGCGTTGCTGGAAACACTCGACGCGTGGCTCGCGCCCGATCTACAACGTCAGTCGCAGTTCCATCGCATCGATATGATGCACGCGCTGCAGCGGCTTCTTTCCTGGCAGCAGCGCGCGCACCTGGATGATCTGGCACCCACGCACATGGAGGCACCGAGTGGCTCGCGTATTCCCATCGACTACGCGGATCCGCTGGCGCCCGCCCTGGCGGTGCGACTGCAGGAAGTGTTTGGCTGGCGGGAAACGCCGCGCGTGGGCGGTGGCCGCGTCCCACTCGTGCTGCATTTACTTTCGCCTGCACAGCGACCTGTTCAGGTTACCCGTGACCTGGCCAGTTTTTGGCGCAGCGGGTATTTCGAAGTCAGAAAAGACCTCAAGGGCCGCTACCCCAAACACTACTGGCCGGACGACCCGTTGTCGGCCACCCCGACGCGGCGCGTTCGACCTCCCAAATAGTCACCGCACCCGGTCGTCGTCGTCGATCAGGTCACGCTCGACACGGTCGAGGATTTCCGCGCGCCGGGCCGCTTCGTCCATCGGTTGTGCCCGGAAACGGCTGAGCTCGCCACTATCTACTATGACGCGGTGGCGAGCGCGGTCCAGTTGTACCGCCCTGACCGGGACCTCGGCCCGGCCACTTTGGTCCACAAAATCGACGTCCAGCAAAACGACCTGGCCGCGCCGCGCGTCCACCAGCACCTCATTGACATCGCCGATGTGGTGGCCGGTCAGCGTGCATACCTCCCAGCCGCGAATGTCTGGCTCGCCTCGCGAAAACGCGAAGTTCTTCAAGTCCCGCATGCGGACCAGGTCCCCGGTCACGTAATCGGGGTCCGGGCCCACCCCGGCGCGGTCCCTTCCTGCTCGATCGTCTTGGCCAGCCATATTCGCCTTTCCTCCCATGGCACCGTCGTTGGTGCCGCTAGGGCGTGCAAACTCAGCGCCGGGGAGGCTCCAACCGGGCCAGTGCCTTCAGGTTGCCGGCCGCGCGGACCAGCAGGAGGCCGAACATGGCGGCCGTCGCCAGCAACCCGACTACATCGAAAACCGTGGCCGGAGCGCCCAGCAGATTGAACGGCATAGGTCCCCAGATCAGGGCCAGCAAATTCAGGAGCATCAGGATCAAACGCGCCTCGGTCGGCCCCAATTTGCCATAGCCGAACCGGAACTCACCGAACGCGTGTGTTTCCAGGTACACGTTGATGGACATGACCAGGTAGACGATCGAGATGCTGAGCCCGACGGAAAGGAGCATGTACGGGGAAAGACCCAACCCCAGACCCACGGCCAGCGTGGAATAGGCGTCCGTCAGGTGGTCCAAATAATAGCCATAGCGCGGCCGCTCGATTTTCCGGTAACGCGCCAGCGTGCCGTCCAGGCTGTCACCGAACCAGTTCACAACCAACGCAGCACTTGCTCCCCAGAGCCATACCGGATGCCGATTGCTCAGCAGATAAAAAGCGGCAATGGCCGTGGAGGCCAGCAGGCCCAAAACGGTCAAGTGATCCGGCTTGACCCAGCCCGGCAGCCAGCCCGCCAGCCGGGGCAATACTTGCCGCTCAAATGGAGCGAGCAGGAAGTCCGATGTCCTCTGGTGTTTGCCTGGCTCGGTCATGGAAGGAAGCTAGCCCGCGACCGGGCACCGGCGAGTCCCCGGGTGCGGGTCCCCGGCCTGCGGGAGCCGAAACGACCGGAAACCCCCCTCACGCCAACTAGAAGCCCATTTTGGCACTGGGCCCAACTGTCTTGTTTCGACTTGCTTGCGCGTTAAGATGCCGTAAGTTGGCCTGTCCTCAAGGCTGCGTTGGGGTCTGCGCAAGGACCCCTGTTTCATAGAAAATCGTAACGTTTCAACACAGCTGAAGGTTCGCATGTGCTGCGTCGGTGTGCGGTACTGCGAGCCGGGCCGCTGGCTGTTGGCCGGACGGCCGCCGTGGTTCTCATGTCCGACACAACAACGTAATCCCTCAAGGAGGAAGTGTCATGTCCCGGATGCGCCACTGCTTCGCTATTGCTCTGGCCGCGCTCTTCGCGCCGGTCATAGTGAGCGGGCAGAACACAACCCTGACCGGCGTGGCGAGGAGCGAAACGCAAGCTGCAGTACGCGGCGCGTTTGTTCAGATCCCGTCGCTCAATCTCACAACCATTACGAATGACCAGGGCTACTACTCGATCGTGGTGCCGGCCGCGCGCGCTACCGGTACGGTCACCATGACCGTGACCTCGATTGGCTACAAGCCGATCGAAGTGCAGATCAGCCTGCGGCCGGGCCGTATCACGCAGGATGTGATCATGATGGAGCAGGCGGTAGCGTTGGATGAAGTTGTAGTCACGGGCACTGCGGGCCGGCAGGAACGGCGCGCGCAAGCGGCCGTGGTTTCGACCATTTCCGCCACCAAGGTCGCCGAGTTCGCGCCCATTCAGAATGTGCAGAACTTGCTGCAGGCGCGGACGCCGGGCGTCGTTCTCCGCATGAACTCAGGCACGACCGGCACCGAAGCCACCATCCGCATTCGCGGCCAGGCTTCCATCAACCTGTCCAACGAGCCGCTGGTCTTCATTGACGGCATTCGCGCGCAGGGTGGTGGCCGCCAGCTGTACGGCGTGGGCAACCAGGGTGGCAGCGCGCTGAACGACATCAAGATCGAAGACATTGAGAACATCGAAATCGTCAAGGGTCCCGCGGCGGCCACGCTCTATGGAGCGGATGCCAATGCGGGCGTGATCAACATCATCACGAAGCGCGGCCGTCAGGGCAGCGGCTTCACGCAGCAGGTCACGGTCGAGTACGGTGAAGCGGATCCCAATTTCACGCCGCCGCAGAACGCGGCCCGCTGCACGCAGGCCGTGCTCAACAACCCCACCGCATTCCCCGGCTGCGTGGGCAAAGCCCTGAACGAAGTGATCTTCGACAATCCGCTGGTGCGCGAGGCGTCCTTCATTAACGGTCGTTATCGCAACTTCGGCTGGAGCCTGCGCGGGGGCGGCGAGCGTTTCAGTGTCTTCACCTCGCTGGGCTTCGATGATGACAACGGCACGTTGCCCAACAACGAATACGGGCATATGAGCGGCACCGCCAACTTCGATTTCTTTGCGCACGAGAAGCTGCGCATGGAGTTTGGCTTTGGCATGGTGCGCACCACGACCCAGCTGCCCCGCAATGACAATGACATTTACGGCTATCTGGGGGGTGGCTTGTTGGGTGATCCGCGCACGTTGGGCGGTCCCAAGGACGGCTGGTACGGCAATAACCGGCAGACGCTGGCCATCGCCTCCTACGAGAACGTGGACAAGACGCTGCGCGTCCGGCCGCGCTTCTCGGTCAACTACTCGCCCTTCCAGTGGTTCACGCATCGCATGACCCTGGGCGGCGATCTGTCGCGCACGCAGGCGTACCAGTTCTGGGCCAAGAATTCCATCGGCTGGTTCGACGATGCGCCGCGCAATAGCGGCCAGGTAGGTGAAGGGCGTCAGTCGATCGACCGCATCACGTTCGACTACCTCGGCAACGTTACCCGCTCATTGCATGATCTCTTGCGTGCTGACCTCTCCTTCGGATCGCAGATCCTGACCCGCAAGACGGACCTGACCAATGCAACGGGTACGGGCTTGATCAACAACGACGTGCGCTCGGTGAATGCCGCGGCGCAGCTCACGGGCGGCGGTCAGAGCTCGAGCCAGGATCGTCAGGTTGGTTTCTTTGGCCAGTTGCAGCTCACCTGGCGCGACCGCGTCTACCTGCAGTTGGGTGGCCGCGTCGACCAGTCGTCGTCCTTCGGCGCCGACTCCGAGCCGTTCTACAGCCCCAAGGTCGGCGTTTCCTACGTGATCTCGGATGAGAGCTTCTTCCGTAGTTTGGTCCCGGAAAACGCGATCAGCACATTGCGTATGCGCGCCGCGTACGGCGTAACCGGTCGCTCGCCCACTTCGGGCGCGCGCTCCACGTACAGCCCCACCACCAACCAGATCTCGCCCACCGCGGTAGGTATCGGCGTTTCGCCGAACGCCACCGGTAACCCGACCATCAAGGCGGAAAAGGGCAAGGAATGGGAAGTGGGCTTCGAGACCGGCTTGCTGCGTGACCGTCTGGGCCTCGATGTGACCTGGTTCCGCAAGGTCTCCGATGATGCGATTCTCTCGCTGCCCATTGCGCCGTCTCTGGGCGCCGGCTCACCCAGTGTCAACGTGGGTTCGTTGCTCAATACCGGTTTCGAGATCGCATCGAACGCCCGCGTCCTCACGTTCGAGAATGTGGCGCTCGAGTTCAGAGCCGCAGTCAATACACTGCGCAACGAAGTGCTGGACCTGGGTGGCACGCCCGAAACCACCACGCGCAAGAAGGGCTTCCCGCTGGGTGGCACATGGGGCCACAAGATCAAGGAAATCGACGTCGCCAGAAATCTGACCATCGTCTCTGACACATTCGAATACCTGGGCAACTCTTCCAACCTGCCCAAGTGGGAAACCACACTTTCCAGCACACTGACGCTCTTCAAGAGTCTGAGCCTCTACGTGCAGGCGGACGGCCGCGGTGGCCGCCTCATCTACAACAACACGGATCAGTTCCGCGATCGCCAGAACGGGTTCAGCCCGTTGTCCGTGCTGGGTTGTCTCGCCTACGAGGCACCGGGCGCCACGACTTGCACCGATGCATCGAAGGAACGCTACATGAGCAAGTTCGGTTGCGTGGCTCCGTGCAATACCACGGCAACGGGCGCAATCATCTACTGGCAGACGCAGGACGGTCGCCGTTTGGCTCTGGGCGACGTGCGCGGCAACTACGATGAGGATGGCTCCTTCTTCAAGCTGCGCGAGGCGTCTCTCAGCTATCGCGTTCCGCGCAACCTGGTCGAGCGCTTCATGCGTGCGCAGACCGCCACGTTCACGCTGGGCATGCGCAATATCCAGACGTGGACGGACTTCACCGGTCTCGATCCGGAGTCAGACCAGTTCCTGACGGTGCCAGCACCGCGTAGCTGGACCGCCCGCTTGAACGTCTCGTTCTGAGTTGAAGGAGATATCAGAAATGTTGACCATGAGACTCCATAGTGGGTGGGCCGTCGCGGCTCTGGCCGCGTTTACGGTGTTCACCACCGCTTGCAATGACTTCCTGGATGTCGAGAATCCGAACAACCTGGAAGCGGAAGCGATCGATGAAGAACGCGATCGCACCATTCTCTCGCAGTCGGCCTACCAGTCGCTGGTCGCCAACTACGGCACAACCGTTGTCTACCAGGCGTGGTTCACGAATGAGGCGCGCGTGGGCGACACCTTCCCCACGCGCAACGAGTTCGGCCGGCGGGACATACCGCTCGACGGCGAGAACGCGGGTCGCTGGACTGACCTTTACAATCCGATCTCGTATGCCCTGAACACGATTCGCAGCATCGAGCCAGCCGGCAACAACGTCGATCTGGCGCGCGCCTACTTCACGGCTGGATATGGGCTGCTGCTCGTGGGCGAGACCTATTGCATGGGCACCGTGCCGCTGGAGCGGTTGGAGGCGGGCATGCCGTTGACCTCCGCGCAGACCATCGACTCGGCGCTGGTCAAGTTGCAGAAAGCGTTCGACATCGCGCGGGCGCTGACCGGTACGGAAGCCACTAACCTGCGCGATGCATCGCTGGTCGCTCTGGCCCGCGGCCATTTGCAGAACGGTCGTAAGACACAGGCATCACAGTTCGCGGCCCAGGTACCGGCCGCGTTCACGTACAACTTCCTGCACCTGGATGACCCGAGTAATCGCGGCCGACTCGGCAACACCGTCTGGTCGTTCTCGGAATCGCGCATCTCGCTCGTGGTCGGACCGGAGTTCCGCGCCATGGCCGATGCGGGTGACACACGCATCGCGTACACGGACATGCGGCGCCCCGCCCAGGACGGCGTGCTGAACTTCTTCCGTCAGGCCAAGATCACGGGTTGGGGTTCGCCCGATCGCGCCGCGTCCGGCCTGGAAGCCCAGTACATCAAAGTGGAAGCCGATGGCAATGCCGCCGATATGTTGGCGTTCATCAATGCGCGCCGCGCCGTCGGCCGGCAGACCGTACTGGCCGCCACCACAGACATGAACGTGCTCATGCGCGAGCTGATGGAGCAGAAGGCTCGTGACTTCTGGCTCGAAGCCAAGCGCGTTGGCGACTTCCGCCGCAACCCGCAGCACGTGCCGTACATCATCCCAACCGGCAACAACTATTACAAGCCGGAAGTCGGGTCGGTTGGCTCGCAGACCTGCTTCCCGGTGCCGGGCAACGAAGTGCGCAACAACCCGAACTGGCCAAAGACGTAAGAAACTTCCGCAAGGAAAACTGTAAGAAAAATCGTAAGGAAGTAAGCTTTAGGGGGCCGCCGAAAGGTGGCCCCCTTCATTTTCGGTGGTCCCATCAGTTTGTCCAGAACACGCATGGCCATGCCCGGCTTGCGAATTATTCTTCGCGGCATCACAGTGCCGGGTGCAAGAATGTTTCCCTCTGAGAAGCTGGAAGTTTACAAATTGGCCGTTGAGTTCAGCGTGCGTGCCAACAAGCTGGTCCCGAAGATCGCGAAGTATTCAAGGTCGCTGGCGGACGATTTGCCTCGCGCGAGTGAGTCCGTTGAGCTCAACATAGCAGAGGGCCCGAGCCATCATGCACCGAAAGTGAAAGCACACTACTTCCGGCTTTCACGAGGCTCGGTCAGTGAATGCTCCAGTATTCTGGAGACGCTCCGAGCGTCTGCACTACCTGGCCGAGGGAGAAACCACCGCGGATCAGCTGCTCTCTTGCTCCATCTGATCAAGAAATACCTGAGCTGACGCCCACTCGTTTCTTACGTTTTTCCTTACGGTTTTCCTTACGGGTTTTCTTTCAATGCCGCGATTGGATCCAGTCGCCCGGCCCGGCGCGCGGGCACGTAGGCCGCGGCCAATGCCACCAACAACAGCAACAGCGCCGCGCCTGTGATGGTGGCTGGATCGTTGGGTTGGATGCCGAACAGCAGGGTTCCCAGGTAGCGCGTGAGCAGCAAGGTGGCCACCGCGCCCAGTGCAATGCCCAGGACGGCGGGCCGGAACGTGGTGCGCAGCACGAGAGCGCGCAGTTGTGCGGGCGAGGCGCCCAGCGCCAGGC
>JBOHRF010000070.1:0-19637 GCA_050732575.1 Longimicrobiales bacterium | reverse complement strand
GCACGGTTCAGAGGTGGTAGTTGGGTGCCTCCCTGGTGATGGCCACATCATGCGGGTGAGATTCGCGCAGGCCGCCGCCCGTGATGCGGGTAAAGCGAGCGCGCGTGCGCAGCATTTCCAGATCGGCACACCCGCAATAACCGAGTCCACTGCGCAACCCACCGACCAGCTGGAAGATGACATCGGACATGGGTCCCTTGTAGGGAACGCGGCCTTCAATGCCTTCCGGCACGAATTTGCGAGAGGATGCGGCTTCCTCCTGGAAATATCGATCGGCCGAGCCTTCTTCCATGGCTGCCAGGGACCCCATGCCGCGCACGGTCTTGAAGCGGCGACCCTCCAGCAGGAAGCTTTCGCCCGGACTTTCTTCGGTGCCGGCCAGCAACGACCCCATCATCACCACGGACGCACCGGCTGCGATAGCCTTGACGATGTCACCCGAGTAGCGGATTCCACCATCGGCAATGATGGGCACTTCATCGCGGACGCCCCGGACGGCCTCCATGATAGCGGTCAGCTGCGGTACACCCACGCCGGTGACCACGCGTGTGGTGCAGATGCTGCCCGGCCCGATGCCAACCTTGACGGCGTCCGCGCCCCGGTCAGCCAGTGCCTTGGCACCCTCCGCCGTACCCACGTTGCCAGCTACGATCTGAGCCTCGGGAAAGCGGCATCGAGTTTTCTCGAGTGCGTTCAGCACACCTGCCGAGTGTCCGTGTGCGGTGTCGATGACGATCACATCGCAGCCGGCCGCCAATAGCTCCGCCGTGCGATCCAGATCCCGCGCATTGGTGCCCGTGGCCGCGCCCACGCGCAGCCGGCCGCGTTCATCCTTGCAGGCATTGGGGAATTGGCGCCGCTTGAAAATGTCCTTTACCGTGATGAGGCCCTTCAGACTGCCCGTCTCGTCTACCACGGGCAGCTTCTCGATACGCTCACGATGCAGGATTCGTTCGGCTTCTTCGAGCGATGTACCCACAGGCGCGGTGACCAGGTTCTCGCGCGTCATGACCTCGCGGATGGCGCGGTTGTGTTGGGTCTCGAACTGCAAATCGCGGTTGGTCAGAATACCGACCAGCAGTCCCTGTTCATCAACGATGGGCACACCACTGATGGAGAATTGCTCCATGATGCGCAGCGCATCGCGAATCGGTCGCTCGGATGTAAGGGTGATCGGATTGAGAATCATGCCGCTCTCCGATCGTTTCACCCGATCCACCTGGCCAGCTTGCTGCTCGATGCTCATGTTCTTGTGAACGACACCCAGCCCACCCTCACGCGCCAAGGCAATGGCCATGCGTGATTCCGTGACCGTGTCCATGGCCGCGGAAAGCAAGGGAATGGACAGGGTAATGCGCGCGGTAAGGCGAGTATGAACCTGGGTGTCGCGCGGGTGCACTTCGGAGAACTGCGGAACCAACAACACATCGTCAAAGGTGAGGCTTTCGCCCAGGAATCGCTCGTTGCTCATAGCGGTTGCCTGATGCAAATTGCCCGCGAACCTGGTGCACGCTCAATCGTGCGCGGATCCGCGGGCCATACAACTGTTGGTGTTTCGTTTCGGGTACCCATAGTGAATTCTAGGGCGTACCCACGGGAGCGTCAAGCAGTCAGCGCCGAAACACTGTGCCTTGCAAGATGCGCCGGATCGAACGTGGCAGGCGCGCACCCACCCGCTCGACACTGGCCATGAGATAGCCCAGCGTATGTGGACGGCCCGACCAGTGCTCGAGCAGTAGATCGGGGCCCGCGCGTTTCAATAACCGACCAAGGGCCAGACCCACCAGATAGAGGTCGTCGGTCAGACCCAGGAGCCCGAGCCAATCGGGCACCAGGTCGAACGGTGAGAGAACGTATGCGATTACCGTGGCGAAGAGCGCGCGATCGAATAGCGAGACGCGCGCGTCCACCAGCAGCTTGAGCACGAGCTTCACCAGATTGGGAAGCTGGCGCAGGATGTCGAACATGGGATTTGTACGGCGGCGCCGCTTGCCCGGAAGTAGCCTCTTCTTGCTCACGTTCCGTCCTGCGGCTGCGCACCCGGATCAGCCGGCTCCGGCCCGGCTGGTTTGCCGGGCTTGGCGTTGTCCATGGCGCCCAGCAATTCACGACCCGCATCACTGACGCCGCGAATCACTTTTTGGGCCGTGCCCATGAGGCCAACGGTACCACTGATGACCTGGGGTGCCACATTGCGCAGGCGCATGCCATCCTCGAGGCGTTCGGCAAATTTTTGCAACGCGGAAGGTGGCGCCGCACGCCCCGGCGCATACTTGGATTCCAGGAACTCTATGTAGTCCAGGACCTGATAAACCTGTGCCTCCGGCAGCACTTCCAGCCGGCGCCACAACCGTTCTCGCAATACGTCGTGCATGGCTCACTTCCTTCGCGTGTCTGGCCGAATATAATCAACCGGCGGCTCGGACGGAGCAGTCCGGCGGCACGAGCCGGTCCATTCACTGCCCCGTCCTGCGCTGGGGGCGGTACCGGTACAGGCGCGGGCAGTCGCCCCATTGCGCAGGCACGTGTAGCTTGTTGGCCGATCCCGCACGCGCGAGGAGCCATGCCCTTTCTTCCCCTGCGCCAACATGAGTCAGCCAGTCGGCGCGAATACGAACGTTGGACCGGCTGGTTGGACGAACAACTCACGGATCCGGGCTGTGATCGCAACGAGCTGTGCCGGCAAATCCTGCTCGAGTTGTACTTCCCTCAACTGCAGGGTGCCGACCTCAATGCGTTGCCGGCTAGCGCGCGCATCGCGCTGCGTCAAACGGACCCGCGCAACATCACGCTGGAGCCCGAATATTACGCAGACATCGATACGATTCAGTATGCCCCACGCAAGCCGCTGATCTGGCTCTGGGAGATGTTCGACAAGAGCATTGCCGGTGAAAACGTGGAGCTGGGCGTCAAGTTTCGCCGCGTGTTGGCGCGCCATGTGTTCGCCTCCTGCGGCCGCAACTTCAAGTGCTTCCATTTTGTGAAACTCTCGTACGGCTACAAGCTCCAGGTTGGCGATGACGTGGTCGTGCACCGTCACGTCTTGTTGGACGATCGGGGTGGACTCGTCCTGGGCCACCGCGTTTCCATTGCCGACTTTGCCAACATCTACAGTCACACGCACGATCTGGCTGATGGACGTGACATCGAACTGCCGGCCACCGTGCTGGGTGATGGCGTGCGCCTCACGTACCACGCAACTGTGCTAGCTGGAGTACGACTTGCTCCCGATTCCATGGTGGGTGCACTGGCCGTGGCTACTCGTGACGTCGCTTCTGGACAAGTGGCGTTGGGCATTCCGGCGCAACCCAAGCTGAGCAAACCGCCTGTAGAAGCCCGCCCCAAACACCCGAGCACGCGCGACCCATTGGCCGACGAACTGAAAACGCCGTAAGAAGAAACGTAAGGAAAAACGCAAGAAGAATCGTAAGGGGTGAGGATGCTCCAGTAGTTGTTGATCACGCCGCGTTGGGGCGGCGCACGGCGCGCGTGGCGAGGGCCAGCGCGCTGTGCATGTGGGCCCGACCTTCAGCCCCAATGTTGACCGCGCCGAAACGGCTCTCCAGATACAGATGCACGAGCCGCTGAGCGTGGTCAATGCCGGGTGCATGGGCAAGTTTCAGCTTGTCCAGGAAGGCGAGCGGCGCATCGTGATCAGCCGCAATTCCCAAGCGACGATAGATCCGTCGAAGTCTCAGATACAAGCGCGTCTCAACCGGATTCCGGTTCCGGACCGAGTGCCGGCTCCCCACCAAAATTCTTCCCATCAGGAGGAGCAGAATGCCGGTCAACAGGAACGGTACGAACCGCGTGCGCGGACGGGCGGCGCGCGCAGGTTGGGGCGCGCGCGCGGGCGCCACTGCGTCCGCCGCGCGCCGGAACAGATTCATCTGGAGGTCCACATTGTATTCGAGCACCCACTTGTTCCAGCGGTGCTCGAGCCCGTCCAGAACATAACGGAAAGGCTGGAACCAGCTCTGCTGCGCTGCCGCCACGTCAGTCGTGGCCGAAGGTGTGGGATCGAACGTCAGCCAGCCAAATTCGGGGAACCACGCTTCCACCCACGAGTGGGCCTGGTTCTGCGTAACGCTGAGATAGTTGCCGAATTCGTTCCATTCACCACCCATAAAGCCATTCACGTTGCGCGCGGGTACTCCGGCCGCCCTGAGCAACACTACCATGGCAGTCGAGAAGTACTCACAATGACCGGCGCGCCTACGGAACAGAAAATGGTCTAGCGTCGCCTCGCGCGCCGTGGACGGGAGCTCCAGTGTGTAGCGGAAGCGCGTGCGCAACCACGCTTCCACGGCGCGTACCTGATCGATTCGGCTGGTTGCGGAACCGACCAGTGAATCGGCCAGCGCCTGTGTGGCTGGTGTGAGCTTGGGCAATTGCAGATAGGCGTCGTCCGTGCGCCCAGCTGAGCCGGACGCCTCACGCACCACGCGGTCCGAGGGCTGGCGCACGATGGATGACGCTCGGTAGATGGGTGGTCCCACACCATCGTACCACAGGTCGCCGGTCCCATCAGAACTCCAACGCATGCGCGATTGAGGTTGCACGTGGAGCGTGGGATACAGCGCGAATAGTACCGGCACATCGAGGGGAACGGCGTAGATCTTCTGCTGCAGGCGAGGCGCCAGCCAGCGCTCGCGATACATACGCATGGGCACGCTGGCCCGGCGCACGCGCGGCGAGCGCCACCAGCCGGTACCATCGAAGAAGTCGTAAGACCGGCCGCGCCAGTACAGGGCGCGCGGGTCCGGCCGCTCGCCATCCGGAAACTCCACACGCAGCACAACTTCCGGATTGGCGTAGATGCGTCCACCATGTTCGGCCAGAGACACACGATCAGAAAAGCCGATGACGCTGCCTTCGACTGGATTCCCCCGTGTCACCCAGGTGCGGGTAACGCGGGGAAATGCCACGAACAGCAAGCCGCTCATGAACAGCATGATGCTGGAAAGCGCGACCACGCGGACCAGGAACGGGCGCGGCAAAGCCGGCGGTCGTGCGGCGAAGCGGTGTGCATCACGCAGCACGTGGCCACTCAGTAGTGTAAGGGTGCCCAGACCAATGTAGGCTACGAACGCCGCGCCGAAGATCACACCGGCGCGATAGGCTGCAGCAGCAATGAGCAAGGCAAAGCTGAGCGGCAACAGTCGGGAAGCCCGGGTCCAGTCGAACGGGCGCAATGCCTCGGCGATCATGAGCACGAGCAGCACATCGACCATGGGGAGAACCACGTCTCCCGGCACGTTCAGGGCGAAATGAATGGCACGCACGGCCAGTGCAAGCGCAAGCACTCGAGTGAGCCATTCCCAGCGCGCATATAGTCGAGCTTGCGGCTGCCAGATCAGAGTCAACAGCAGCACCGCCGCAGACACAAGCACCAGTGGCGCTTCCAACCCCGCTCCGCTGATGAAGGCCATCAACGCGGTCAAACAAAGGGCGACCAGCAGGCGGTGGTGGAGGCGGGCCAGCTCACTCATGCGTCGGCCGTCGTAAAAACGTCTGCGTAGTCAGCGGGGGCGCCGGCGACCGTTACCAACACACACTGGCTGGGGTCAGCAGGCGCGCGGAACAATGGAGCGTCCACGCGGAAGCGGACTCGGGCAAGCAAATCCAACACCATCTCGAGTTGTCCGGGACCCGTGCCCGGATCCACGCGGCTCTCGTTTGTGGCCAGGCCAAAACGCTGGTTGGCGTGCACCGCGCGCGCCGCCAGGGCGGCGGCAATCTCCACCAGCAGCTCGGCCTGATCACCTTCGGGCGCGCGCAAATCCAGACATAGCCAAAAGGTTTGGCTGGAATCCAACTCGTACTCTCGAACCAGCGGCTGCCGCCGACGCGCGCTGGAGCGCCAGTGTACGTCACGCGGGTCGTCGCCGGGCAGATAAGGCCTGAGGCTGCGGTATTCTCCACGTCCGCCGCGCGCGCCCACCGATGCGGTCACCGCCGAATGGTGCGCTCGTCCACCCGCCCGTCTCAGCGTTCTCACCATGCGATCCACGCGCGGCCAGATGGTGAGCATGGCCGGCACGCTGATGTCGCGCTCTTTGATGAACAGGCCGAATGGAAAAGACGTGCGCAGGACAAGCCGATCCAGTGCGTAGACGCCGCGCCGCCCGATAGTGGTCTCTGCACGCGCACTGCCGGTCTTGCCCGGCCAGACCGAAATCAAATACGCCGAGCCGAGTGTAGCATCACGCAGTTCGAGCGCCAGGCTGGGAAAGCGAGTTTTGTGATTCGTGATGTCATAACTTGCCCGAACCGGCTGACCGGCCACACCGGCGCGCGGCAGCCGTCGCTCCACGCTCAATCGACGCAAAACCTGTTCGGACAGCCAGCCGCTGACCACAATGAGTCCCAACAATCCGCCCAGTACGAGATAGAGCAGGTTGTTGGCTGTGTTCAGCGCGGCAAATCCAAGTGCCATGATGGTCCCGGTCAGCAGACCACCCCAACGCGTGAAACGAAGTCGGCGCGGTGGGCGCAGCCATTGGGCAAGCCGGCCACGCGCGCGCCTCAACACGACCAACACTCGTGCCGGGCTGGAAACCGTGGACGCACGATTCATAGGGGCACGGGTACAGCCGCGATCAATTCCTCGAGAATGGCCGTGCCTTCCTCGTGCATTTCCGACGATGCGCCCGAGGCTGTGGTGGGCAGCAACCGATGCGCCAGGCAGGGTGCGACCAGGGCCTGCACATCATCCGGCACCAGGTAACGCCGGCCTTGTACGAGTGCGAAGGCGCGCGCGGCCCGGAACAGGCCAATGGCTCCGCGTGGACTCACGCCCATGCGCAAGCGCGGGTCAGTGCGCGTGGCGCGCACGATCGCCATCAGATAATCCACAATGGCCGGCTCGGCATGTACGTCTTCCACGGCGGCTTGCAGCGCCAGCAATTCGCCCGCCGCGAATACGGGCTCGATGGCCGTCACCGGATCCTCCGTACCGACCGAATCCAGCAGAATGCGGCGCTCCGCACCTTCATGGGGATAGCCAATGGTGAGCCGCATGAGGAAACGATCGAGCTGACTCTCGGGCAATGGATACGTACCGTGATGCTCCAGCGGGTTCTGCGTAGCCATGACCAGAAACGGCCGCGGCAACTCATGCGAATGCTCGTCTATCGTCACGCGCCCTTCTTGCATGGCCTCCAGCAGCCCACTCTGTGTACGAGGGGGTGCCCGATTGATTTCATCGGCCACGACGATATTGGTGAAAATGGGTCCCGGCCGGATTTCAAACGTATTGCTTTGCGGCTGGTAGATGGAAACGCCCAGTACGTCGGAGGGCAGCAGGTCGCTGGTAAACTGAATGCGCTGGAAACTCAGCCCCAGCGCACCGGCCAGAGCACGCGCCAGCGTGGTCTTGCCTACGCCAGGGATATCCTCGAAAAGGACATGGCCGCGCGCGAGCAGGGCCACCACCGCGAAACGGACCACGTCGCGCTTGCCATGAAAAACGGTTTCGACTGCATCTACCAGTCGATCGAGTTGTTGGGGATCCGGGTTTCGTAGGGGGAGTGCCACATGATTCAATCCTCAAGCCTCCTTGTCCTCATATTCGGTTTTTAAACGCGCGACCACGGTTGGATCCGCCAACGTCGTGGTGTCACCCAATGCGCGCCCTTCGGCAATGTCACGCAGCAGCCGACGCATGATTTTGCCCGATCGCGTCTTGGGTAAGTCGGCCGCAAACAGAATGTCATCGGGACGCGCGATTGCCCCAATCTTGCGCGTGACATGTTCCTTCAATACACCCTTCAGCTTGTCGGACGCGTCGATGCCTTCTTTCACAGTCACGAACGCAGCAATAGCCTGTCCCTTCAATTCGTCGGCACGTCCCACCACGGCGGCCTCAGCCACGGATGGATGGTCGACCAGTGCACTCTCAACTTCCATGGTACCGATTCGATGACCGGCAACGTTCAACACGTCATCAACTCGACCCAGAATCCAGTAGTAACCATCGTCGTCCCGCTTGGCGCCATCCCCCGGAAAATAGATGTTGGGCCAGCGTGCCCAATAGTTTTGTCGAAAACGCTCCTCGTCTCCGTAGACAGTGCGCAACATGCCCGGCCATGGCTTTGTGATGGCAAGGTAACCGGCTTTGACACTCTGTCCGTCACCGCTCAAAACATCAGCGCTGATGCCCGGAAACGGAACGGTGGCACTGCCTGGCTTGGTCTCTGTGATGCCCGGCAATGGCGTGATCATGATGCCACCCGTTTCGGTCTGCCACCAAGTATCTACAACCGGACACCCTTGCCTGCCAATGTGCTCGTGATACCATATCCACGCTTCCGGATTTATGGGCTCGCCTACCGTACCCAACAAGCGCAGTGTGGAAAGGTTGCTACGGGCCGGCCATTCTGTACCCCAACGCATGAAGGCTCGGATGGCCGTAGGCGCGGTGTAAAAAACCGTGACACCATATTTCTCGATCAAGCGCCAGAAGCGGCCCCGGTCCGGCCAATCCGGCGCGCCCTCATACATCAGCACAGTGGCACCATTGGCGAGCGGACCGTACACGATATAGCTGTGGCCCGTTACCCAACCAACGTCAGCCGTGCACCAGTAACAGTCGTCCTCCTTCAGATCGAACACGAGCTTCGTAGTTGCGTACACGTGCGTCAAATAGCCGCCGGTCGTGTGCACTACGCCTTTGGGTTTGCCGGTCGTGCCCGATGTATACAGGATGTACAGCATGTCTTCCGCATCCATTCGCTCAGCCGGACATGCCGATGATTCCAAGGGCGTGATCTCGTGGTACCAAACATCGCGTCCCGCAGTCATCGGCACGGGCGCTTCCAGACCGCCGCCGCGCCGCACGACCACGACCTTCTCAATACTCGGTGTGTCCTCCAGCGCCAGATCTGCATTCTCTTTCAGATTCACTACCCGGCCGCGCCGATAACCGCCGTCCGCCGTCACCAACAAACGAGCCTGCGCGTCATTGATGCGATCGCGCAGGCTCTCGGCCGAGAAGCCGCCAAATACCACCGAGTGAGCAGCGCCAATGCGCGCGCAGGCCAACATGGCAACAGCCGTTTCGGGGATCATGGGCAGGTAAATCGCCACTCGATCGCCGCGCCGCACTCCCAGTCGCTTCAACGCATTGGCAAACTGACATACCTCGCGGTGCAGGTCCCAATAGGTGAACACGCGCTGGTCGCCTGGTTCACCCTCCCAAATCAAGGCCGCCTTGTTTCGGCGCGGGCCAGCCAGATGCCGATCCAAACAATTGTGCGCAACGTTCAGCTTGCCACCCACGAACCACTGCGCGTGTGGCGGCCGCCAATCGAGGACGCTCTGCCACGGCTGGAACCAGTCCAGCTCCGCCGCAAAGGACGCCCAGAACGCCTCAGGATCTGCCGCTGCGCGCGCATAAATGTCGGCGTCGGCAGCCGATGCCTGCGCCTGAAAAGCTGCGGACGGCCGGAATCGCCGGTCTTCGTGAAGCAGCGCTTCCAACGCTTTCTCCATTGTCCCCATGCGCTTACCCCTGTGGACGGACCGCCCATGATACGCTGGCCGGGCCGCCCGCGCACGGCTCATACGGTCGGCCGGCCTCAGGTCCCTTGACCGCCCCCAAAAGTTAGTCTATCCTAAAAAAGAAGTTCGTACTCGATGAAACTCGTTTTCGGAGCGCCTCATGCCCTCCATTGCGGTCGAAGATTATCTCAAGACCATCCACGCGCTGAGCGCTGGCGAAGCGGCGGCGAGCACGTCCGCGATTGCGGAACGGCTGAACATTGCCGCGGGCTCGGTGACGGGCATGCTCAAGCGGCTGGCGGAGCGGGGCCTGGTTGAGCACGTGCCTTACTACGGCGCGCGCCTGACGGCGGAGGGCGAGCGGGAAGCGGTGCGACTCATACGACGGCACCGGGTGCTGGAGCTGTTTCTGGTACAGGTGCTGGGCTACACGTGGGATCGCGTGCACGAGGAAGCGGAGCGGTTGGAGCATGCGGCCACGGACGAACTGATCAATCGGATGGCGAGTGTATTGGGCGAGCCTCAGGCGGATCCACACGGAGCACCGATACCGCGGAATCAGGGGCGATTCGTGGAACTGCACTTTCCCACGCTGGGGCAGTTGGCGGTCGGCGCACGGGGCGTGTTACGGCGTGTGCAGGACGAAGATCCAGAAGCGCTGCGCTACCTGGCCGAACTGCAGCTGATGCCGGGTGCGGAACTGCGCCTGTTGGAGCGCGCACCGTTCAACGGTCCGCTGAAAGTGGAAGTAGCGGGGCGGGAGCGATTCGTCGGGGTCGAGTTGGCGAACTCACTGGAAGTTGAAGCACTGGACGAAAGCAGATCCCGGAACAGGAAACCAAGGGCGAAGCTGGGTGCGGGAGGTTTGAAAGATGTCTGAGCAAAAACGATCGGAAGGTAGAGCGCCCATGAGCCGGCGTGACCTGCTGCGGGCGGGCGCGCTGGGAGCGGCAGGTCTGGCCGCGGCGCAGGGTGCCATGGCACTGAAGGCGAAGCAAACGAACACGCAAAACGAGAGTGGCCCGGTGCAACAGCCAGGGCACGGACCGCACGCGGGTAACGCGCCGGTTGGTGAACTGCAACCAGGCAGCTTCAACCCAACCGGTTTTCTCAAGAACTTCGATTACGGTCGGGTCTCGCGCTTGCCCAACGGGCAAACGCTACGCGAATACAACATTATCGCGGCCGATAAGGAAATCGAGGTGGCACCCGGGGTGTTCTTCCCGGCCTGGGCCTACAACGGGCAAGTCCCGGGACCGACCGTGCGCTGCACGGAAGGTGACCGACTGCGCGTCACGTTCGTGAACGCGGGATCGCATCCACACACCATGCACTTTCACGGCATCCACGCGGCCAATATGGATGGCGTGTTCGAGGTGGTCGAACCAGGTCGCTCGTTCGTCTATGAATTCGACGCGGAACCGTTCGGCCTGCAGCTCTATCACTGTCATGCCATACCCCTGAAGCGGCACATCCACAAAGGTCTTTACGGCACGTTCATCATCGATCCCAAGCAGGGCCGCGCGCCGGCCCATGAAATGGTCATGGTGATGAATGGATTCGACACGAATCTCGATGGTGAGAATGAGGTGTACGCAGTAAACAGCGTGGGCTTTCACTATCAGAGTCATCCGATTCGGTTGCGCGTAGGTGAGCTCAATCGAATCTACCTTTCCAACCTGACCGAATTCGATCTGATCAACTCATTTCACTTGCACGGCAATTTCTTCCGCTACTACCGCACGGGCACGGACCTGGAACGGTTTGAATGGACGGACAACGTCATGCTGTGCCAGGGTGAGCGTGGCATCCTCGAGTTCACGTTCAAGTTTCCGGGTCGTTTCATGTTTCACGCGCATCAGAGCGAATTTGCCGAACTCGGCTGGATGGGCGTTTTCGATGTGCAGGAGGCGCCCCATGCGTGAGACGGCAGTCGAGCGCGAACGCGTGCGCAGTGAACCGAGCTCGAGTGGCACGCCGCCAGCGCCCGCGCCCGAACGGCGTGCATCGAACTGGGTCAAAGGGGTAGCGCCGCTGGCGTTGCTCGCGCTGGTCATTATTACGTTCATGAAGTGGGATCCGGCCAGCGTGTTTCGCACCGCCTTCCCGCCCATCGAAGAACTGACCATTCAACGCATCGTGCTGCCGGCCACGGGTGTGATGCAGGTACAGGTCATCAATGGCGGACCGGAGCCGGTTACGGTAGCGCAGGTTTTTGTAGATGATGCGGCATGGACGCACACCATGGATGGGCCGCGCAGGATCGAGCGCCTGGCAAGCCGCACGATCACGATTCCCTACCCTTGGGTGGAGGGAGAGCCGCATGCGGTTCGCCTGGTGAGTAGCACGGGATTGACCTTTGACGGCGAAGTGGCAGTAGCCACGCAATCACCTCGGCCCAGTTTTCGTTTCCTTGCGGTGTTCGCAACGCTCGGCATTTACGTGGGTGTGATTCCCGTTTTTCTGGGCCTGCTCTGGCTGCCGTTCCTGCGTTCGGTACAGCGCAAGTGGGTCGATTTCTTCCTCAGCTTGACCATCGGTCTGCTGGTTTTTCTCGGGGTCGACGCGTTGGCCGAGGCACTCGAGGTTTCGGCCCGTGTGGCGGGCGCTTTCCAGGGACTGAGTCTGGTTTTGCTGGGCGTACTGGGCACCCCGCTGACCATCGCATCCATTGGCGAGTGGCGGCGGCGCACCGGGCAGGGGCTGTCACCGCTCTATGTATCGGCTCTGATCGCGCTCGCCATTGGATTGCACAATCTGGGTGAAGGGCTGGCCATCGGCGCCGCCTATTCCACGGGCGAAATATCGCTCGGCGCGTTCCTGGTCCTGGGATTTCTGTTACACAACACAACGGAAGGGCTGGGCATTGTTGCACCCCTCGCCCAGGAGCGTATCAGCGTACGCCAGCTCGTGATGCTCGGGCTGCTGGCGGGTGCACCCACGATTCTCGGGACGTGGCTGGGAGGATTCTCCTATTCGCCGGTGGCGGTCACGTTGTTCTTTGCCATTGGCGCGGGCGCCATTGTGCAGGTCATTTACGAATTGTGGAAGCTCTTTGCCCGGCGTGCAGAGAGCGGAATCACGCGGCCGCTCAACGCGGCCGGCGTCCTGATCGGACTGGCCGTCATGTATGTCACCGGGTTGCTGGTGACGGCCTGAGCTCAGGTCCGGCTCACGAAACCGGGACGCGCCCACGCGCGACGCGTCCCGGTATCGCTGAGTGGCCGTTGGGCTTACTCCCGCCCCTTCCGTGCTACTGCTATATTTCGCGGTTCCTCGCACCGCCTGCCTCCCTGGCAGGTGGACCGCACCCCTCTGAGGGACGCGCAGTACCTGGAGGCAAACGTGCCGATGGCGAAGAAGCTGACCAAGAAACAGATCGATCATCTGCAGCAGCGGCTGCTGCGGGAACGAGAACGCGCGCTGCGCTCACTCGGGCAATTCGATGAATTGGCCAAACAAACGGCCGACTCACAGGACTCTGACATGTACTCCTACTCGGATCACATGGCGGACCTGGGCACGGATGCGATGGAGCGGGAGAAGATGCTGCTCTTCGCCAGCAAAGAGGGCCGCTATCTGTATCGTGTCGAAGAGGCGTTGCGCCGGTTGTACAAGGAGCCGGACAAGTTTGGTTTCTGCCACAGCTGTGGGAAGCCCATCGATTTCGAGCGACTCGACGCGCTGCCGCACGCACGCTACTGCATTGACTGCAAGCTAAAAGAAGAGGCGGATGCCGCGTAATGCACATCGCAAAAACCCCGCTGCAGGCGGGGTTTTTGTCAGGCGTGCGATTCGCCTTTCAGGATGTCAGGCAACAAGCGCACGAACGCGGAGCGCGCCATGACCTGGTCGGCACCGGCGTTGCGGGCGTCCGCAATCAGGTCGGCCCGCACGTGGGAGACGTAGGCCAGCACGGGCATGGCGGTGAGCTCGGGACTCGATTTCAGTTCTCGAATCAGGGCTACCGGATCGAGCGAGCGAGTGTCCAGATCAACAATCACGAGTCGGGCGGAAAGGGTTTGTGCCAGGCGGAGCAATTCCGGGCCGGAACGCGCTACCCGCACGGAAGCGCCCACAGCTTCGGCTGTGCCTTTCACGCGCGCGCCGAACATGAGGTCCGCGGTCAAGGCTACTACGGGGCCGGCGCTCGGTCCGGGGGCTGATTCGGGTTGTGGGTCCATGCAATAAGTTGTTGCGGCGCCGGCGATTCGTATTGACACTCCACGGCGCGGTTAGGTAATCTTAGACCAGCGTACCGACTCGCGCGAGCCGCGACTTGGCTGGCAGCATGCAGGAAAACTTCTACAACGAAACTGGGTCCGACGATTCGGATCGACAGCTGCGGGATGCGCTGGAAGCGAATGGCCAGCGCTACACCGATCAGCGTGCCGCAGTGTATCGCTATCTGGTGCAGACGGACGCCCACCCCACTGCTGACGATGTGTTCACCACGGTTCGGCACGATATCCCGGACATCTCATTGGCCACCGTTTACAAGTCGCTGGAAACGCTGGTGGGCTGCGGTCTGGCCGTAAAGCTCACCTACGGTGACGGTTCAGCCCGCTATGATGGTCGCACGGATCCGCACCATCATGCACGCTGTCTGGTGTGTGGCTCGGTTCGGGACGTGCCCGGTCACCTGGATCACACCGCACTGCGCACGTTCAATGCAGGTCCAGGCTTTTCGGTGGAAGGTTATCGACTGGAGCTGATCGGCTACTGCGCGAGTTGTCAGGCGTAGCCGCCTATCGGATCGGGCGCGCGCGGTTCGGCGCGGCGCTCCATCAAGCCTCGGCCGCAAACTCCAATGTAACACGCGTGCCCGTCGGGTCCGCGTGATAGTCAACGGTCCCGCCCAATTCATCACCCACCAGCGCGGCCACTATGGAACGCCCACTGCCCACTACCTCGGGCTTGGGTGCAATGGCCGAACCTACACCATTGTCTTCGACCTGCACCTGCACATGCGGCGCCAGCGCGCGGATTCGGATAGTGACTCGCCCGTGACGACCGTCGGGAAAGCCGTGTCGAAAAGCATTGGTCAGGAGTTCGTTGAGAACGAGGGCAAACGCGAAGCCCTTCTTTTCCCCCAGTATGCTCGAGTCACCCTCCACATTCAATTCGACGCGATGCGCGATATCCCAGGCGTTGCGCAGGCGCTGAGCCAGCTTCTCCACGATTTCACGAATCGGCACGCCGCGATAGTTCTGACGGCGCAACGCCTCGTGGACCAGGAGAAACGAGCGCAGCCGATTCTCCAACGTGCTGAGTGCCTCTTCGGGCGGACGCGGCGGACGCCGGTTCCGCTCCATGCTGAGCAGGCCCATGATGACGGACAGATTGTTGCGCACGCGGTGATCGAGCTCGCGCAGCAGGAGCGCACGCTCTTCGGCATCACGATGGGCCTGCTCGTACAACTGGTAGTTTTGATCCGCCAGCTCGCGCAACTGTGCATTGGCGCGCTTGATGGTAACTTCTGCGCGATGCACGCGCAGACGAGATTCAATGCGCGCGGTCAGTTCAGCCACATGAAACGGCTTGGCTACGTAGTCGTCCGCACCCGAGGTGAACGTACGCACCACGTCTTCGGGCGCAGTGCGCGCGGTCACCATGATGACCGGCAACAACGGATCGTGTCGTTCTTTGATCTCACGGCAGATGCTCCAGCCGTCACGGCCGGGCAGCATGGCGTCCAGCAGAACCAACTCGACTTCCGGGAGAAAGGCGAAGGCTTCCTCACCACGCGCAACGGTGACAACCTGGAACCCCTGCGCTTCGAGCAGATCAGTGAACATCTGCCGAGCGAGTGGCTCGTCGTCCACGACCAGGATGCGGGCACCGCGGATCTGGCGGCTCGTGCCCAGCTCCTCGTGCGAGCCGGTGCGCGGTGGTGAAGCCTGCGCTGGCGGTTCGACGACTGTGCGATTCATCCGATGATTCGCCGCTATTCCTTCTGGAGCAATGGTGCAGCAAGCAGGATCTTGCGCGCCAGATCAACCATGGGCGTGTTCTTGTCCTGGCTGGTCTTCTGCAGGAAGCGATAGGCTTCCCGCTCCGTCAGGCGGCGAGATTCCATGAGCAGGCCCTTGGCGCGCTCAATGATTTTGCGCTCCTCGAGTTTCATCTCGAGCAGTTCGCGCTGCCTGCGCGCATCGAGCCATTCATCGAATCGCGCGCGGGCCACAGCAATGGCCGGGGCAAGATCATCAGGATCGACGGGCTTGACAAGGTAATGAAAGATGGGGGCTTTGATGGCGTCTTCCACGGTGCGCGAGTCGCTGTACGCGGAAAGAATAATCATAGGGATCGGCCGGTCGGCCGCGATTTGATGGGCCGCTTCCGGTCCGGTCATGGAAGGCATGCGGATGTCGAGAAACGCTATGTCCGGTTTTGCCTCACGCGCCAGCTCCACGGCTTCCCGTCCGGTGCTGGCCGTGGCCACGACTTCGTGACCCAGCGTTTCGAGCTGGGAAGTGAGGGCCAGATTGTGCAACGATTCATCGTCGGCGATCAGAACTCGCAATGACTCCGCCATGTCAGCCGGCCTTTCAGCTCCGAGGGAGAACCAACCTGTTGCAGGGTACAGGCATCGATGCAAAAAGCGCGCTCTCCCTGGGCCAGGAAGGCGCGCACCACCTTGATATTCCAGACTCATTTCGAATGCTGCGCATACACAATGAGGGCAACAACGTCAGCGCCGCAAGACCCGCGGCGGGCGGGACATCACGCCTCGAGCACGACAGTGGCGGCCGCAACTTCGCGAGTGTGAGAAAGACTTAAGTGGATTTTACGCACATGCAGGGTCAAAGCGAATGCAGCGGCACGACCGTGCAGACAGAGCAGGGGCCGGCCCGAGCCGAGGCGAACGACCTCGACATCATGCCAGCCGCCGGCGCGGCCCATGCCTGTACCGATCGCTTTGTAGAATGCCTCTTTGGCCGCAAAGCGCGCGGCCAGGGACGGTAGCGGATGCGCCAGGCCCAAGCAGTAGGCACTTTCCTGCGGTGTAAAGAGCCGTTGCAGGCCGCGCTCGTGGAAGCGAATAACGAAGCGGCTCATGCGGGGAACCGAAACCAGGTCCATGCCGGTACCCAATACCATACGTCCAATATAATCGCGGCCAGCGCGGCCCACGTTGTTGGCCTTCGACTTGCACTTTCCTGAGGGAAGAAACGACCTGTGACCGGGAGAAAAAAGGCGTGGCAGCAGGCGTGATTCGCGCGGGATTCCTGATCTTGCTGCTCACGATCGTGACGGCAGCGCCGATTCGGCCGGACCCAGCGCTGGCCGCCCAGGCCGGCTTTTCGCCGTTGGCTGCCACACCTGCGGCTGCGGCGCCCCACGCCGCGCTCGCGCTCCGGGCCGACATCGAGCGACTGGTGGCGACACCCGGCCGCTGGAGCGTCACCGTAGTCTCGCTCGATCGAGGTGACACACTGATCGCCCATTCGCCCGATATCCCACTCGTGCCTGCGTCCAACATGAAATTGTTTACCTCCGCCGCGGCGCTCTATTATCTGGGCCCTCAATACCGCTACAACACGTTCCTGCTTGCCGATGGTACCATCCAGGGCGGCGTGCTGCAGGGCGACCTGATCATCTACGGTACTGGAGACCCTACGATCTCCGATCGATTTGGTCAAAAAATGCGTGTGTGGGAAACGTTTGCCGATACCCTGATCGCGCTGGGCGTGCGGGAAATCCGCGGGAAAATCGTAGCCGATGCCTCGTATTTTGGTGGCCCCGGCACGGCAGCTGGGTGGGAAAAAGATTACATGAACGCCTCCTACGCAGCGCCGGCCAGCGCACTCTCCTTCGCGGAAAACGTGGCCACGCTGCAGGTCAAGCCGGCCGCAGAAACGGGCGGTCGACCGGAAGTACGACTGATTCCGGGCGGTGAGGGCAGCATCGCGGTGGTCAACGAGGCCACTACCGTGGCCGGGCGGCGGTCGTGGATCAACGTGACCCGCACCTCGTACGACGGGCCTATTCTGATTCGCGGGCAAATTGGCAAAAACACCATGGGCGTGTTGCGCACCGTACCCGTATCCGACCCGGCGCGCTGGGCGGGCGCCGTGCTGCGCGAGACGCTGGAAAAGCGCGGATTGCACGTGACCGGTGGTGTAGTGGCCGTACAATCACCGGAAGCATCACCGGTAACGGGCCGGCTGGTCTTCGCGCCCGCGTTCTCCGACAAGCCACCACTGCGCGTACTGGCCATTCACGAATCACCACCGTTGTTCGACATTCTGGAAGTGGTCAACAAGAAAAGCCACAACCTTCTGGCCGAGCAAACGCTGCGTACAGTGGGACGCGTGGCGCTGGGTCAAGGCACGGTGGAAGCGGGTGCGCGAGCGGTACGTCATCTGCTCGAGGCCGAGGCGAGCGGAGTGACACCGGACATCACCATCTACGACGGATCGGGCCTTTCCATCTTGAATCGAGTCACCACGCGCTCGGTCATCCATCTGTTGTCGTTCATGGCCAAGTCAAACATGTGGAACGACTACTGGGAAACGCTGCCCGAAGCCGGCAATGGTGATGGTCTGCGACGCATGTATCGCACGCCGGCCGATCACAATCTGCGGGCCAAAACGGGAACCATCGATCACGTGTCGGCGCTCTCCGGCTACGTACGAGCGGCCAATGGTGAACGACTCGCGTTCAGTATCATCAGCAACGATGTGCCGTCTACCTATCGCGCCAAACGAATCGAAGATGCCATTGGGGCCCGGCTCGCCACCTTCGATCGCGCGGCCGAAGAAGGCACGGGCGCAGTTGCGCCCACGCCCAATGCGCCCAGGCCGGCGACCGTGCGCGCAGCCGCTCCGCAAACTGCGTCGCGCGCAGCACGCAGCTACGTGATCCGCAAAGGTGACACGTTCGATGGCATTGCCCGCCGCAACGGTATCACCGTGAATGCCCTGCGCCGCGCCAACCCGGGCTTGAATCCTCGCCGGCTGATTCCAGGACGACGCATAACGCTGCCCCGCTAAAAACGGATTGCGTTCAGGAATCCGGCAGCAGTCTTCGAGCGCAGGTAAAAATGGAGCTCAGCCGCTTTTCGAAGTCGGCGGGACCGAGCAAGTCATTGCAGCCCACGGCGCCATTGGTGAGAGACGAGTGGATGATGCCGCTTCCCCCCAGGGAGATGGCCACGTGAGAGACGCGCTCGGGCGCCTCCGAGAAATACAACAGGTCGCCGTGCCGCAGTGCGGAAAAATCCTGTGATACAACCAGTGCGGTGCCGACGCGCGCTTGCATATCGGAGTCGCGGGGCAAAGCCACACCGTGCATCCACAACACGGATTGTGTGAGGCCGGAGCAGTCCACGCCATTCATGGTTACCCCGCCCCAAAGATACGGTGCACCGAGCCAGCGTCGTGCGGTGCGGGTGACACTCTCGCCGCGGGGCGGGAAGCGGTCGAACAAGCGATCCAGGGGCACGATCTCGCCGGCGCCGATCTGGCCCGTGCGGCCGTCAGCAAGAGCGTAGACGTCGGGCGAAAAGCGCGTGAGTCGCGCACCCCAGGGCAAGCGGGCGAAAATGCGACCATCGGCATCCATCAGGTCGGCACCCAGGGAAATGACCGGCTCGCCCGCTTCACCTCGCTCCCATGCGCGAGCCCATTCCGCCGGGCCAGACTGCAGATATCCACCATGCACCCAGCCGATGTAGCCGTCTTCACCGCGCACGCGCCACCAGGCGCCTTCACCGGATAACAGGTCCACGCGGCTGCCCAATACGAGCTGTGTGATGACGGGTGCCAGGATATGGGCATGCTCATACACGGGCGCAACCGCGGAACGCACCAGAGCGTGCGTGGTTGTTTCCGTTGAGGAGCGCGGCAAGCGAACGACTTCATCGAGAACTTCGCGCACACCGCGCAGCAAGCGCAGTCGGCGTACGACTTCTTCGATGGCGCTTACTTCCGTGGCATGACCGAGCAAGGTACACGAGCCGTCTTGCGTGAGGGCGTGCAATTCGAACACGGTCGAACGGCGGTCCAGGCCCAGCTCCTTGCGCACCTGTTCGATCAGGCGCTCGGCCGACGTCATGGCGCGAGGACAAGCTCCAGTGTTGCCAGCACGCGTTCGATTTCCGCTGCGCTGTTGTAGAAGTGTGGTGA
>JBOHRF010000069.1:0-19911 GCA_050732575.1 Longimicrobiales bacterium | reverse complement strand
GCTCTGGTCAAGGGCCGCGCACGTGGGATGACATTCTCGGACACCACACATCGGTTCTTCCTGCTCCCGCTATTACGCGTGAAACCATGGGTGCACGACGCTGCAAGGGCGTAGCTATACTGGGTGGTGGTGTGGCCGGAATGAGTGCGGCGCACGAACTCGCGCACCGCGGATTTGAGGTCACGGTCTTCGAAGCCAGGCACACGCAGGGTGGCAAGTCGTAATTGCTCACCCACTTCCCGCGCTCCCTCAGTGACTTGCACGATATGCTGCGCCTGCGCCCGTCCGACTTCCGCAAGATCACAACGTAGTGTACGCCCATTTGGCGGATAGCTGTCGACGCTGTGAAGGGAACTGGGCCAGGTCAGATCTCTGAGGAGGGACTGCGGAGGCCTTGCATCATCGCAAGGTCTCCGCTCGGGCTGCTTAGCCGTCCGCGCGGTTTTTGGCTGGCTGTTACTCGTGTCCCTGGAAGAGTCCGATCACGTTGCCTTCCGTGTCCGCCACGCGAGCGAACGCACCCATGCCCGGAATCGGCGTCTTGGGTGTAACGATTTTTCCACCGGCCGCCTGGACTTTCTGGAGGGCCGCATCAACCGATGTCACGTCAACGTAAATCGTGGGGTTCGGCGCTTCTTTCGGACGCTTGAACAGTCCGCCGTTGATGGCGCCCGGCTCTTTCGGCATCTGCTTTTCGTCCACCGGTGCCGACTGGGCAACCACATAATCCATCTGTGGCATGTCGGTCAGCTGCCAGTCGAAGGCGTCGGTGTAGAACTTGATCGCGCGCTCTTTGTTGTCGAACGGGATCTCGAAGTGCACGACTTTGGCCATGTGTCCTCCCCTTGATTTGGCGTGTGCGAGTCGTGATGCAAGAACCGTAACCTCGGAGTTGCGCGCGCCGGGCGCCAGTCAGGGTCGGCCTATTCGATCGGGATGTACAGGTCGGTCTGCAGTTGCTCCCTGGGTGCCGTCATGGGCGTGTTCTTGTACATCTCGAAGCTGGCGCCCTCGCGCACGCGGTGGCCGGTGGCGGGCAGCCACTCGCCCATGAAGCGGGCCCAGACATCACCCAGCTGCTCGTACGGTCCCACGTGCGTGGCCACCGCGTAGCGGCCGCCCGCTATTTGCTGTTCGACCAACCCTTTGGGCAGCGGCACATGGTCGGGCACCACGATGGCCGCGTCTGAACGCAGCTTGTCCTGGGGCGTGCTCTCCGGGTCGTCGTAGTAGATGGCGATCATGCCCGCTCCTGGCTTCACGCCCAGAGCCGCGGGGTCGGCCAGATTGCCCAGGCGCTCGAACGCCTGGAGGGCGAAGCCGTGTAACACTCGCGGAACGCACGCGTGAATGCCTCGTGCGTTTCGAATCCCGCGCCGAACGCCCCGGAAGTGATCGAGCTATCGTTCTGGAGCAGTTGCCATTGCCAGGCGCCTTTCACGTTCCGGCTCGCTCTACTCCCGCAACGCCACGATGGGATCGATCCGGGCGGCGCGGCGTGCCGGGATGAACGTGGCCACGATCGTTACCGTGGCCAGCACACCGGCCACGGCCGCGAAGGTGAGCCGATCCGTTCCGCTCACCCCGAACAGCATGGATTGCATGGTGCGCGTGAGCGCCCATGCGCCTGCCAGGCCCAGGGTTAGCCCAATGGCGGCGATCAGCGTGCCCTGGCGCAACACCAGGCCCAGCACCCTGCGCTGCGTTGCGCCCAGGGCCATGCGAATGCCAATGTCACGCGTGCCCTGACTGACCAGGTATGCCATCACGCCGTAAATGCCAATGGCCGCGAGTGCCAGGGCAATGCTGGCAAAGATGGTGAGCAGCGTCATGGTGAAGCGCGAGCGCGCCAGGGACGCGTCTACGCGTTCGTCCATGGTCCGCGCGCGATACATGGGCAAATCGGGATCGATGGCCTGCAGCTCGCGCCGCACGGCCGCGGCAATGGCTGCAGGTGGTCCCTGCGTGCGCAGCGTTACGTACATCGAGCGCGAGTTGAAGTGCGCCTGCGGCAGGTAGATCACGATGCGCCCGTCGGTGTCCAGACCGTACTGCTTCACGCGCTCCACCACGCCGACCACGGTCATCCAGTTGTCCGAGTTCGCTGAGAGGGGACCCGTGCGCAGGCGTTTGCCTACCGCATCCTGACCCGGCCAGTACTGCTGGGCCAGGAATTCATCGACGATCACGACCCGCGCGCCGTCTGCCCGGTCAGCATCATTGAAGTAGCGTCCACTCTCGAGCTGCACCTGCAGCGCCTCGAAGTATTTGCCCCCCACGATGCGCATGTCCGCGTTGATGAAGTCTTCACCACCAGGCGGTGTGTAGCCCTCAATGGTGATCGGTCCCCACGCCATGTAACCACTGAGTGGCAGAGACGTGATGCCGCCAGATTGTTGCACGCCCGGTAGCGCGTCCAGTCGTTGCCAGATTTGCTGATACGCGGTGAGTACCGCGGCCCCGTTCGGGTATTTCGGTCCCGCCAGCGATAGTTCGAAGGTCAGGACACCGGATGGATTGAATCCGGGCGGCACATCGCGCAGCCGGCTGAAGCTGCGAATGAGCAAACCTGCGCCGATCAGCAGGACCACGGACAGCGCCAGCTCCGTCATCACCAGCACTCGCCGCAAGCGGCCGCCTCGCCCCCAGAGTGCGTGAGAGCCGACCGATCCGCGTCCCGCATCGCGGAGCGCCCGCTGCAGGTTGAGCCGGCCCATGCCAATTGCGGGAGCCAGGCCGAACACGAGCGCGGACGCGAAGCAGAGCAGCGTGGTGAAGAGCAGCACATCGAAGGTGATGCCAATGTCGCGCAGGCGCGGCACGTTGGGCGGCTGCAGCGCTTGCATCCATGCGATGCCGAACAACGCGAGCAACAATCCGAGCACGCCGCCCGCACCGGCCAGGAGCAGCGACTCGGTGAGAAGTTGACGGGTGATGCGCCCGCGCGTTGCGCCCAGTGCGGAACGCACGGTGATTTCGCGTTGCCGCCCCAGTGCCCGCGAAAGCAGCAGGTTGGCCACATTGGCACAGGCAATGAGCAACACGAAGCCAACGGCGCCAATCAGGATGAGCAGCGCACGTCGCACGTTGCCCACCACCTGCTCGAGTAGCGGCACCACGCTGAAGGTGAGCCCACCATTGGGCGGATAATTCGCAGGGAATTCCTGCCGCAGGCGCGCGGTGAGACGATCCATCTCGGCCTGCGCCGTGGCTACGCTCACACCGCGCTTCAATCGGGCCAGGATGTTGTAGTCTTCGCGGCCGCGGAACTGCGCCGCGCCCGCCTGCATGGGCAGGGGCAGAAAGATCTCACCATCATCAGCCATGCCGAGTGTGGGCAGCACTTCGTGGGGCAGCGAGAAGTTCTGCGCCAGCACACCTATGATCGGGATGGCCTGACCGTTCAATCGGATGGTGCGGCCCACGATGTTCGGATCGCTGGCATAACGGCGCACCCAGGTACCGTGACCCAACACGGCGGTCGGTGCGCGGCCGGCCACGTCATCATCGGCAACGAAGAGCGCGCCTTTGACCACCCGCGCTCCGAGCATGGGCAACAGGTTCGAGGATACGCGAATCACGCCTACGCGCTCCGGCTGGCTGGCATCATCCGTCAGATTGACATTGGATCCCAGGGCAATGGCAACGTCTTCAAAGCTGCTGTTGCCATTCTTCACGTCGAAGTACTGGGCCGTGGAAAACCAGTCTTCCGTGATGTTGAGACCGGGCGAGCGGTTCCACAGGATCGCCAGCCGTTCCGCATCCTGGTACGGCAGCGGACTCAGGAGCAGCGCATTGGTGACACTGAACAGTGCCGTATTCGCGCCAATGCCAATGCCGAGTGATAACACCGCCGCGGCCGCAAATGCTGGCTGCTTGGCGAACAGGCGCAGCGCGTATCGAATGTCCTGCCAGAACGTGGGCATGCGGTACTCCTGTAGCGTGGGAGCCATGATTCACGGCTGAGTACGCCCGATTGTCAATGCGTCGGTGACGATCGATTCGCTGCCGGGGCCAACGTTCGGGAGCGCAGGTCCTGGATTTCGCTTCCTCGATCGACCCGCATGCCTGAAGTGAGAATCCGGAACGGTTCCTCCGTTAGAGACAGCGGGAGGGATTCATGCACACACCATACACGATGGCCCTGCGTACCCTGGCGCCGCTGGGGTTCTGCCTGTTCACGACCGGTTCGCTGCCGCTGGCCGAATCGCCGCCACCTCACGCCCGCGCCTCGAGCGCACTGGTGCTCACGGTCAGTCCGGGGTTGGTAGCGGGCGGGAACACGGTCAATGCGACCATCACTCTGGACGCGCCGGCTACGGGCGGTGGCGTCGAAGTTACACTGAGCAGCTTGACGCCCACGGTGGCCGACTTCGACGGCGTCGATCGTGCCACGGGCACCTTGAAAGTGCTCATCAAGCCGGGTAGCACCTCCAGCGCGGCTCGGGTCCGTACGTTTGGCCAGTCGGTCGTCACGGCCGCTTCGCTGCGCGCGTCGATCGATGGCAACACGGCAACGGCCTCGCTCACCGTCACACCGCCGTCCGTCTCCTCGCTGGAGTTCTTCCCGGCCGCCGTAACCGGTGGCAGCGCGACTACAGGTACCATCCGGCTCGATGGCGTTGCGCCCGCAAACGGCATCCCGGTGCAGATTACCAACTCTTCGGCCGTCCTCCTCCTTCCCGCCACGGTCAGTGTACCTCCTGGCGTATCACAGGTCACGTTCGGCGCTAACACGATGCCCGTTCAGACCGATGCCACGGCCACCGTGAGTGCCAACATTCAAGGCACGCCCAGAAGCGCGACAGTCACGGTACGAGCTCTGTCATTGAGCTCGGTGCAACTCTCCCCACGCGTGGTAACGGGAGGCAGCGCCTCGAGTGGCACCGTGGTGCTCTCCGGAGCCGCCGTAGGACGCCCGGTGACCGTATCGCTCACATCGAGCAGCAGCGAGGCTACTGTTCCAGCGCTCCTCTCGATCGGGCCCGGCACCGATCGCGCGAACTTCACCATCTTGACGCAGACAGTGTCCAATGTGCGCACGGTGACCATCAGGGCTCAGCTGGGGGGCAGCGGGACTCCGCCAGGCGGCTCCGGAAGCTCTACCACGTCAGGCATTACGGATGGTACCAGCAACACGATCATCATCGGGGAGCCGGCTGGCCAGGTCAGCGCGAGCGTGAGTCTCACGATTGAGCCCAGTACTGTGGTGACGGCCAGTGCGATCCGAGTGCAATCGATTGCCGCTCAGCCATCGTCTGTGCAAAGCGGCTTGCCGGTTGCCATCACGGTAACGCTGGAGTCGGCGGCCCCTGAAGTAACGACCAACCTGCCGGTGTCGATTGGGTTGACTTCGAGTCAGCCGCAGCTGCTGCAGATCCCCACACGCGTCATCATCCCGGCCGGTTCGCGCACCGGCTCCGTCAATGGCACAACGTCCGTGGTCAGCGTGGATCAGACCGTGACCATCACGACGGGTGGCACAGCGCCCGTGTCCACCACCCTGCTGTTAAAGCCTCCGCCCCCGCCCGTTGCATCGTTCACGCTGCGGCCCACAACGGTGAAGGGCGGCGTCAACGTAATCGCGCAACTCACGCCTTCCAGCGGCGTCACTCGACCTGTGGAGGTAAAGCTGACGACCGACCATCCAGAACTGATCTCGGTGCCCGCCAGCGTGCAGCTGTCGCCCTCGACACCCCTGGCCCTGACATTTACGACCACAGTCACAAAGACCGAAACGCCGGTCACCATCACCGCGTCCGTCGGTTCCCAGTCCGTCCCGGTAAAGGTGACCATCACACCCTGAACAGAAAACGTTATCCGTTATTTCCGTATCAACGGCAGATCATCCGCTTTCAACGCACTGGCATCGTGCCAGTAATACGGCCCAAACGCCTTCCGTTCGGGCCAGATCTCATCGAGTGTCTCGGCATCGAAGAGCACGCCGCCCTTCATCACATAGCGCATGTCCAGTGTATTGCGGATGTTGTCGAGCGGATTGGCATTGAGCACGATCAGGTCACCCAGCTTGCCGGCTTCAATGGAGCCCAGGTCCTGTTGTGCGCCCAGGAAGTGCGCGCCGTGCAGGCTGGCCACTTTCAAGGCGCCGAGATTCCCCAGCGCCGATGCGGCCATCCAGACCTCCCAGTGCGGCGCCAGTCCGTGATGTTCACCATGAGAGCCGATGGCGCCATAGCCGCCTTCGGCAATGATGTCGGACAGACCCTGCGCAATGAGCGGATAGCTGTAGTCGGTAGCGGGACGCAGCGTGCGCGTGCGCAGGTGACCGAACAGGTTGCGCCAGGGCATCCAGCGCTGCTGTTTGGGATCTTTCCAGATGTCGCGCTCGCCGTAGAAGTACTCGATGTTCCACGGTGATGGCCCGCCCACCACCAGGGTCGGCGAGTAGTGCGCTTTCGCCTGTCCCAGGAATTTGGCTACATCGCTGTAAACGGGAATCGCATCGATCGGATGCTCGAAACCCGTCTGGCCATCCATGATCATGGACAGGTTGTACCACAGGTCGCCGCCCTCCGCCGTCACATTGACACCCAGCTGCCGCGCGGCGTGAGAGACCCACTGCCGCTGGTCGCGGCGCGGCTGCATGTATTGCTTGATGGAGACCGCGCCCCACGACATCAGGCGCGCCACGTTCTGCCGTGACACGTCGAAACTGCCCAGCTCGTTCTGGCGCGCCGCATCCCCGCGATACAACGGATCCCCCGAGCTGAACGTGCGCGGGCCCAGCATAGCGCCGCTCTCGATCAGCTCCGCCGTGGGAAAGATGTTTTGTGCCCACATCGAATTGTCCAGACTGGTCGTCACGCCATACGCCAGGTAGATGGCCACCTCGTAGTCACGCAGTGGGCGGAAGCCGCGGTGCTCGCGGTAGTGATGGGAGTGCATATCCACGAAGCCCGGAATGATGGTCTTGCCCGTGGCATCGATGGTTTGCGCGCCTGCTGGCACCTGACATGTACCCACGCACGTTATGCGCGAACCCTGCACGACCACCGCGCCGCGGTCGATGACTTCATCACCCTTGAGCGTCACGATGCGCGCATTGGTCAGGGCCACCGCACCATTCGGAATTCGACGCGGCACGGTCAGTGTGATAGTCGAGCTGTCGGTTGCCTTGGTTTCGACATTATAGGTGTAGTGCCGGTTGCCGCTGCCAAACTCGAGCACATTTGCGCCGCGCCAGCGCGGGAACAGGCCGCCTTCCAGCGACGCCGCGTGCACGGGTAAGCTGCCGCGCCGCTTGTTCAGCGAAATCACTTCCGTGCCCGTGCCCTGCCAGGGCAGCGCAGCTACGAACACGTTGTCACCTTCTTCGAAGGCGAACCACTTGCCATCCGGTGATGCCACGATTTCATCGGCATTCGGTAAGGCAATGTGTTCGCGCCGGTCCGTGCCATCCGGCTTCACGGAAACGAGTACGCTTTGCGCCTGTCCTGTTGTGGCTGCGCCCAGTCGCTTCAGTTCGGGATAGAAGATGCGCCCGTCGGGTCCGTACGAGGGCGCCAGGATGGCGCGCCGCGCCATCGAGCTGGGCGCCTGTCCGGCGGGCAGCGCCGCGCGCGCTACGAACTGCACCGCGCCGCCATTGGCGCTCACGCGCACGATGTCGAAGTACGAGTTGCCCGTGAGTGCGCGACCACCGCGAGTGGCGCCGCCGCCCCGCACCAGCGCGATCTCGCGGCCATCCGGGCTCCATACCGGGTGCAGGTACTCGGCCGCAACGGTAGTCAAACGCACGGGCGCGCCGCCTCGCATCGCCATCTTCCACAGGTGACCGCTGGCCGTGTCATCCCAGGTGGTGTAGGCCAGCCACTGCCCATCGGGCGACCACGCGGGCGCAAACTCCTGGTGCGCGCGCGTATCACTGGTCAAACGGCGAGGCGGGGCAGCACTGGCATCATTGGCTGCGCTCACCTGGTCCTGAATCCAGACGCGACCCACCGCCTGGAACGCCAGCCGCCGTCCATCCGGTGACAATGTGGGCCAACGCGCGAATTTGACCGTGAACGGATCGTCCGTGATGCGGAACTCCTTGTACGCCATCTCGGAGATGGTGCGTTGCACGCGCGCGTTGAACGCAATCGTGCTGACCGCGCCCGTGGCCACTTCTACGCGCCGGATGCCGCCCCCCTGTGACAGCACGATGCTGCGTCCGTCCTTGCTCCACGCGTAGGCCGGTACTTCCAGCGTCATGCCGATGGGATCCAGCAGCACACGCTGCGCGCCCGTCTCCAGATCGAGCAGCCACATGGAAACGCGCGGTCCGAAGCGGTGCCCTTTGAAGCTGGCCGTGCCATCCGGAATCTGGCGTGCAAACGCGAGCCAGCGACCATCAGGGGAGATGGCAGGCGCAAACGCGCCACCACTCGAGCCGCGGCCGGCCGCCGCGCCATCACCCGTGCCGGCCGTGATGTCGATCTGCGCGCCATGGCCGAATTCAAAGCGACGGATCTGACGATGTCCACGCACGGCATCGTTGCCCGTGCCCGCGTTCACCGTGTAGTAGAGATATTTGCCATCGGGTGAAACACTGGGGGATGACGCACTGCCATCATCGAACAGACGCACGCCATCACCGCCATCGCGGTGGTACATCCAGAAACCGCTGCCACCGCCTGCCGGCCCGCCTCCACCACCACCTTGCGGCTGTCGCCGTACCACGATGTACTGTCCGTCAGGCGACCAGGCCGGCTGACTCACGCGCAAATTGTTGTCGCGAAATACGGCGCGCGGATTGGCGCCATCAATACCCATGATCCACAGATTGTTCTGGCCTTCGCGGTCGCTCACGAACGCGATGTGTTGACCATCCGGTGAAATGCGCGGCTGCACGTTGATGGCTACACCGCTGCCCCGGGTCAGCACCTCGGCCGTCCCACCGCTGGCCGCCACCCGGTAGATGTGGCCCAGCAGATCGAACACGATCCAGCGCCCATCGGCCGAGATATCAACGGAGATCTCCGTGCCCTCACTGGTCGTGAAATCGATCTGCCGCACCGTACCGCGGGCTTGCGTCACATCCCAACGCTGTGACGCCGGAGTCTGCGCTTCCTGGCCGCTCGCCGATGCAGCCACAATGCCGATACTGATGATCGGCCCAAGTAGAGCACGCATGAAGAACCTCGGGTTCTGAGAATCGAACGGTGGGATGCAATAAAGCTGCGCCGTTATTGGGGGCTCCGCAAACAAGAACGGGGTGACGTGCGTAACGGGAGTGTCGGGAACAACCAGCCGCTGAACCCTGTGTTCCCGCCACGCCCGCCACGCCGCCACGCCCGTTGTCGTGACCGTCACCTTTTGTTTCTGTTGCAAATCTCTGAACCAGCGCGCGCTTGGCCGCCACGCGCGGTTGCAGTTCCGCATCCGCGTTCTGCCAGAGTGCAGTGAATTGCGGGGCATACTCCACGGCTTTCTGCTGGTCACCCTTTGCTCGTATAACTCGGCGAGCCGCTCCAGGGTCGAGCCGCGCTTGAAGCGATCGACGTTTATCCGCCGCGCATCCAGGCCACGCAAATAGTGCTCGTACCACGCGATCGCGGAATCCGGCTGCGCGGCGGCCTCGAAAGCCAGGGCCAGCTCGATGTCCGTGCAAATCGTGCAGGCGCGCAGCTCGGCGGCCACGCGCAGCTCGGTGACGGCTTCCTGGGCGCGTCCTTCCGCCAGTGCGACCAGCCCGCGCGCGCGGGCCGCATCACGGCGATGGTCGCCCCTCAGCTCGGGCCGTACTTCGCGCTCGTAGTCCGACAGAAATGTGCGCGCCCGGTCGGGCTTGCCCGCCAGCGCGTACAACTCGGCCAGATCGAAATAGGGCCGGTCCACGACCGGAATGGACTCCAGCGAGTGCCTCTGCAACGCCGCCGTGAGTCGCTGTAAACCGCGCGCCGGCTCGCGGCGAGTGAATACATCGACCGCAACCAGCTCCAGTTCGGCGTTCAGAAGCGCGCCGCCGATGCCACGCTCAATGTTGGTGGCTGCCGCGGTCCCGGCGCATCAGGAAACTTGCTAGCATAGAGATCCAACATGGCGCGCGCGTCGTCCGTCCGGCCCAGCATCAGGTTGGCCTCGGCCAGGTTCCCGTAGGCGACCGACAGCGTCGAATCGCGCTTGATGGCTTCGTGAAAAGCTTCGGCCGCTCTGACGCGCTCGCGCATCTCAGCATAGACCAGTCCCAGATTGTTCGGGCTTGATGCCGGGCTCCGATCCATCGCCATGCGACGCTTCACCATTCGCACGGACATCCCGCGAGGGTTCTTTCGATATGGCTCGGCGCAGCCAGGAAAGGCAAGCGGGTAAGCGGGACGTTATGCGGAACTCGAGTCGGATCTCAACGTTGGCACACGACACGCCAACGCGTGACGCGTCACTTCTTCAGTTTCCGAAACAGGTAATCCGATGCCGTCGTGATGAAAGGCGCGCCCACCGCAATCAACACGTAGCCCACGGTTGCCTGGGATTGATCGTTGTTGCGTTTAGCGGAAACGGCGAGCGCATAGCCGGGCAAGATGGCCATGGCCGCGCCCACGGCCGCGGGCATGAACTGACCCCGCGAGTTCTCGGTTTGGCCGACCAGACGGGACACCAGGCCGCTGCTCACGGCAGGCAGGAACAGGGCGGCCAGCCCTGAGCCCAACGTGGGCAGGAGCGAACAATCGGAAACGATGCCGTCATTGCCGGGTGTGCGCAGATGCAGGCATTGGCGAGCGACTGCATATCCGAGTGCAGCGCCGGCCGCGTTGCCCGCCACCGTGGAAACGAAAACGAGCGGCGTCCGATGTCCGCGCGGTTCCTGCTTCCAGTCAAAATTGTGTCGTTGGCGAACGCCACGAACTTCCTCCGATGCCGACCCCGGCCTTCGGGTCTGGATCAGCAGCGCCCCATGGAGTGCGCCATATCCGAATCGAACGCCCGCCTCGGACAGCGGAATGACCTCCAGGCTTTCGATCATGGACAGGTCGAGATTGTCGTAAAGACCGGTAGGGTTGGTGACCAGCGCGCCGTCCAGATACACGGCCGGCGAAAGGCAGCTGGCCTGCTGCAGTACGCGCACCTGGCGAAACTCGATGCAGACCGGCTGGCCAGGAATGCGCTCCAACCTTCGAACCCGGATGGACGGCACTTCGGTACGCAGTATTTCCGAGAGCGTCATGTTCGTGTTTTCAGCCCGCGCAATCTGCTCGCGCGTCACCATGCTTCGCGCAAAGCCCGCACTGCGCGTCTGGCGCTCCGCCGCCGAAATCGCTTCTACGGTAAGCGGCGCCAGCGTGATCGCCGTCTCCGTCAGCGTGATCTTCAAATTGAGCGAGCGTCCTGCCTCGACCGCGGCATCCACCGAACGCGGCCCAAACGCGATATGGTTGACCTGAAGCCGATACGTGCCGGGTGGGATATTCCGCAGTCGGAAGATCCCATCATCATCTGTGGTTGTCTGGAGCGCGGTGCCGGCCAGGAGGATCTGCGCACCAGCCACCGGCTGGCCGGAGCGCTCGTCCACCAGCTGTCCCAGAATCTGACCCGTCTGCTGCGCGTCTGCCCCCATCGCCCAGGCAACTAGAACGGGCAAAATCAGTAGCCAGCGCGTTACCCGTTTCGACATGCGCGACAACGTGCCGATTCGGCCCAGTCTCAGCAAGCGGACCAACTCCTCTAAGCTGTTCGAGTAGTTGCGTTTCGTCCCAGGAGCAGCCATGTCACGGAACGATACGGCCGGACGTTGAATAAAGAGGCTTCTAGACCGCAATCTCAAGAAGAAAAACGCCAGACCCCACCGCGCCATGACAGCGCGCCGGTAATGCGACATCTGGTTGACGGCCGCGTCGGCTGGATCTAGCATCCCGGATTCGAACATACTTGGCTCCTGCGCAAGGGAGCCCGCTTCTTTTTTTTCGTTGTAGCTGCGCAAACGCTGCTATCGGCAGCCCCGCAGGGGGATGCTGATTTTTGTGTGTTCCAGGGCACATCTCAAACCCCAAGGAGAGAAATCGATATGTCTCGAGTTTCAGACTCGCGCTTCGCCGGCCTGCCGTGGGTGAGATCGGGAACGGTCCTCGCCTGCGCTGCGCTCGCGATCGCCGCAATGGGGCCGGTTGCCGCCACAGCCCAGAATACGGGCATTGTGAGAGGCACCGTGGTTGAGGCAGGCTCCAATCGCCCGCTGGCCGGGGTCCAGGTGTTCATCAAGGGGACCGGCCGTGGCACGCTCTCCGATCAGCGCGGCAATTTCCTGCTCTCGGATGTGGCCGCCGGCTCCATCACCGTGCGAGTAGAATCCATCGGCTATAAAGCGGCCGAGCAGCCCGTCACGGTAGCCGCGGGCCAGCCCTCAACCGCCAATTTCACACTCCAGGAATCCGCGATCGGTCTGGATGAGCTGGTGGTGACCGGAACGGCCGGCCGAACCCCCAAGCGCGCCCTGGGCAACAGCGTATCGAGCGTCAAAGCCGAAGCGATTACCGAGGCTGCCCCGATCACCAACGTCAACCAGCTGCTGCAGGGTCGCGCCGCGGGTGTGACGCTGGTCAACCAGACGGGCGTGTTGGGCGGCAGCTCGAAGATTCGTATCCGCGGCACGGGCTCGATCAGCGCCAGCAACAACCCGGTGGTTTACGTGGACGGGATTCGCGTTGAATCGGGCACGATCAACACGGAAGGCAACACGGCGCAGGGCATCAGCGCGCTCGAGTCCTTCAACCCCAACGATATTGAATCCATTGAAGTGATCAAGGGCCCGGCGGCCGCCACGTTGTACGGCGCCGATGCCGCAGCGGGTGTGATCCAGATCATTACGAAGAAAGGCCGGCCCGCAGAAGGCCTGCAATGGACGGCCAGCATGGAATACGGCAACGTGCAGTGGGCGCAGGAGCAGATCACGACTTACTGGTTGTGCACCGACGCCCGCATGACCGCTCTGGCCACGAACCCGGGCTGCCGCGTTTTCGAAGGTCAGAACCTGTCGCTCGAGCAGCGCCTGCTGGTCGACCGGCCGCTCGATCCCTCGCGCCGCTCACCTGCCATCCAGCACCTCTACAACCGGATGGCGGACTCGGTAGCGGCCCTCGGCAATCAGGCATTGGCCGAAGCCCTTCGCAACGACGAGTACCCCTGCCTTTTCCCGCAGCAACAGCCATGTGACCCCCGGCCGCTTCAGACCGGTTCCACACGCAGCCTGAACCTGTCGGTACGCGGCGGTGGCGAGAGTTACAACTTCTATTTGTCGGGCGAGAAGAACGACGAGGACGGGTCCTTCACCAACAACTACAACAACCGCGTGGGTGGCCGCGCCAATTTCGGGTTCGTCCCCTCGCAGAAGGCCAACTTCTCGGTCAACGTCGGCTACTCGCAGCTCAACCAGCAGATCCCGCAGTCGGACAACTCGTCCAACAGCGTGCTGCGCAACTCGTATCGCGGCCAGGCCGGTGGTGCCGCCAGCCAGTACCTGCCCGGCTTCCGCAATTTCCACCCCGAGTTCAGCAACAAGTACAACCGCCAGGTTTCCGATGAGCGGTTGACCATGGCCGTTACGGCCAACTACAACCCGTTCGGCTGGTGGCAGAACAAGCTGACGGTTGGATTGGACCGCAATGACCGCCTGAATACCCAGCCGCAGCAGATCGATCTGACGGGTCGCGCGCCGTTCGGCGCCACGGCCGCCACCGGCTCGATCTCGCATAACTTCGATCTGCGCTATCTGTGGACGGTCGACTATGCGGGCACGTTCACGGCTAACCTGGCGGAAGATTGGTCGTCCGCGTTCTCGGCCGGTATGCAGTTCGTCAAGAACCACAGCGAAGACCACAGCATTTCCGGTAACGGCCTCATCTCCAACAACCTGAACCTGGTCAGCTCGGCTGCCAACCGGAACGCGGGGCAGGGCTTCTCCGAGCAGAACTCGTTGGGCTTCTACATGCAGGAATTGGTGGGTTGGAGGGACCGCGTGTTCGGCACGGCCGCCGTGCGCGTGGACGACAACTCGGCGTTCGGTAAAGACTTCTCATTAGTCGTTTACCCGAAGGCATCCGTCTCCTGGGTCATCTCCGAAGAGCCGTTCTTCAATTACAGTTTCGTCGATGAGTTGAAGTTGCGCGCGGCGTGGGGCCAGGCCGGCAAGGCGCCGGCGCCGTTCTCCGCGGACCGCACGTACGGCACGGGCCGGACCGTCATTGGTGACTTGCCGGTGAACACGCTCAGCACGAACGACTTCGGCAATGCCGACCTCAAGGCCGAGACGGGTTCGGAAATCGAGGCCGGCTTCGAGTCCTCGATCTTGCGTGGCGCGATTGGACTCGACTTCACGTACTTCCACCGCACCACCAAAGGTGCACTGCTGAATGTGGCCGATCCGCCCTCCAGCGGCTGGACCGGCAACCACCTCGTCAACGTCGGAGAGATCAAGAATTCCGGCCTGGAGCTCACCATCAACGCCTCGCCCATCCGCACGCCCAAGGTCCAATGGGACGTCACGGCCGCGTTGGGCACGGTCAACAACGAGCTGGTGTCCTTCGGTCGCGACCAGTTGGGCAATCCTACGCTTCTGGAGAGCGCGTTCGGTGAGTTCGCCTCCGTGCAGCGGCATCGCGAGGGATATCCGCTGGGCGGCTATTGGGCGACGGACGTGCAACGTGATGCGAATGGTGTCCCGATCCTGAACGCGTCCGGCCAGGCCACGCCCGTGACTTGCGTGTGGAATCCCGCGGATTCTGCGGCCGCCTGCAACGAGGAGTTCATTGGTGCAGCGCTGCCCACGCGCACCCTCGGTTTGACCAACACCGTGCGCATTCTGAACAACCTGCAACTCTATGCGTTCTTTGATTACCAGGGTGGTCACTATCAGTGGTGCGCCATTTGCTCGGTGCGCACGCGTATCGACCTGAACACCGAGCAGATGAACGATCCCAACCAGGATCCGGTCGAGCGGGCACGACTACTCAGCCTGCAGACCAAGGAATTCATTTTCCCGGCCGATTTCATCAAGCTGCGCGAACTCTCGGCCACCTACACATTGCCGCGCACGCTGTCTTCGCGCGCCGGATTCTCGCGGGCCGCGATCACGGTATCCGGCCGCAACCTGTGGCTGTGGACGCGCTACACGGGCGCGGATTGGGGCGGCAACACGGATCCGGAAGTGAATTTCACGAGTACGTCAAACTTCAACTCGTCCGACTACGGCTCGATTCCGATGCAGCGGATGTTGCGCGTTTCCCTGAACTTCAACTTCTAGCCACGGCGCAGACCGGGATAGAAAGGAACTAGACCTATGACACGCATGCAGGCGTTTCGCCGGAGCGCTGTCGTAATCGCTGCCGGACTCGTGGTAGGTGCCGTGAGTTGTGCCTCGGTAGATGAGCTGCTCGAAGCCGAAAACCCGGGTGCCATCAATGAAGCGCAGCTGAACGACGCCGCGCTCATTAACGTGCTGACCAACAGTGTGGTGGGCGCCATCACCAACATCTTCCATGATCCGCTGATCTGGCGCGGCAGCATGATCACGGACGAGCAGATCTCGGGCATCAACTGGGAGGGGACGGCGCGCATCAGCCAGCGCATCCTCCCTTACACTGCTGGAGATGCCAACGCCATGTTCGGCGGTCTGAGCCGTTATCGCTACATGGCAGATAGCGTGGCCAGCCGGTTCCGCACGCTGCTCCAGCAGCCCACGCGCGACCGGAACATGGCGCTCGTGTTGGCTCATGCCGGGTACGCGTATACGCTGATGGCTGAGTACGTGTGCGAGGCCACGATCAACGTGGGTGACAAGATCTACACACCGCGCGAACTGGTCGATCTGGCCATCCCACGTTTTGAAGAAGCGATCACCGTTGCCACGGCCGTGGGGACCAGCTCGGATGATATCCGCAACCTGGCTCGGACCGGTCTGGCGCGCGCGGCCCTGCTCAAGGGCGACAAGGCCAAGGTCATGTCCGCGGCTGGAGCCGTTCCGCAGACCTTCACCTGGTGGATCCAATACCTGGACCAGGTGGCGGACAACGGGATGCAGGGCAACGTGACCGGCGCCAACCACAACCTGGGCGTGCATCCGCGCTGGGTCAACGGCACGTTCGGCACGCAGAACCTGCGTGCTGCGCAGACCGATCCGCGCATTCAGCACAATGTCAACTGGCGCCTCGGCCACAATGCGCTGACGCGGCTGTACACGCCCTATCAGTCGCTGCCCTACGGCGAATTCAACCGGAGCGTAACGATCGCAGCCGGTGGCACACCCGCGCTTTATGACGATGACACGGACATCAAGTTCGCGTCCGGTGTTGAAGCCATGCACCACTACTATGAAGCGGCAGGCCCGACCGGCACGGGCCCCATGGGCACGACGCTCGAGTTCGTCAATTCGCGCCGCGCATTCGGCAACCAGACAGCGGTTACCTTGACCGGTGATGCGCTGATGTCCGAGCTGCGCACTCAGCGCTTCAAGGACATGTTCATGGGCGGCTTCCGCCTGGGTGACTTGCGCCGTTATGCAGCCCAGGGCATCAATGACCCATTGCACACGTTCCCGAGCGGACAGCATCCCAACGTGGAGTGGGGCAACTACGGTGATGCCACGTGCTGGCCACTGCCGCTCAATGAGTTCGTAGGCAATCCGAACATCCGGCGGTAGCTGACACGGCAGGCCCGGCGGTTCTTGCGCGGGAGTGGATGACAACAGGGGCGAGGCGATTCCGGTCGCCTCGCCCCGTTCGTTGCGGACTGACTTAAAGCGTCCGCAAGAAGTCGATCAACCGTTGTTGTTCGACTTCATTCAGATTACGGAAGCGCTGCTTGGCCAGTTCGGCCTCACCGCCGTGCAGCAAGATGGCCTGGTGCAGGGTCAAGGCGCGGCCATTCGACAGCAGTTGTTGCCGTTCGCTCACGCCCATGAGCAGCGCCGTGCGATGTTCGGTGGGAGTCGCGGCTATGCCGCACACATTGGCCAGGGCCGGCCCCAGGTCGTGCAGCAGCAGGTCGGAGTAGAGGAACACGCGGCGTTGGTCCAGCGCGCTTACATCGTTGCTTCCGGTGCGCATGGCGGGCACGTGACACAGGTCGCAGCCCGCGCGATGAAACAGCTCTTCGCCGCGTTGGACATTCTGTCGTTCTTCGGCTGATTGGCGAGCGCGGCGGCTGGGCGGCGCCAGGAAGCGTACAAAGTCGGTGAGCAGGGTCAGAGTCTGCGCATTGACTTCCGGATCGGGCGCGGGGTCGGAAGCGGCCGGAAACGGCTGAGCGAACGGTGATGGCTCTATCGGATGTGCGGGTGTCGTGAGCCCCATCTCGAAGCGCAATGCGGTATCGATGAAATCAGACAACTGCGCCAGCTCGAGCTTGCGGCCGAAGCGCCCGAGTTTGCCCGTTGCGTCGCGCCCCGGTCTACCGGAAATGCCATCACCATCCCGATCCTCGGGATCTGCGCGGCTCAAAATGGTTTCCTCCGGAATGGCTTCGATCAAACCAAGACCGAACAGGAATGGCACCGTGAATTCGCCCCGTTCCGTGGCCGCGGCCGGCAGCGGCTGATGCGTGATGCCCTGCGCGCGCAGCGCGGGCGTGACCTGTGTGCGTACGTTCTCGCCACCCTGAGCGCTCAACGCATCGCATTGTCCGGGCGGCGTGAAGCGCGTTGCCCGGATCAGTTTCTGCTCACCCGTGCCGCCCGAGGCAGGGAACGTATGACAGGCACTACATTGATTCTCGTTGAACAGCGGTCCGATGCCTTGCTGGGCCGTGAACACGCGGTTGAACAGGGCTTCACCGCCCTGGAAACGAGCCAGTTGCTCAGGCGTAAGAAAGGGAAGCGGTGAGCCGATGGGCAGCGGAGGCAGGTCTTCCGGGGCGGCGCAACCGGGCAGCACGACCAATACCGTGCACAAGAACGAGGTCACCATGAACGGCATGCTTCGTTGCCGCCTGCGGCAGATCAGGCGCACACTTTGGGCACCCGCTCTGCTGTGCACACTGGCTGCGTGCAGCAATTTGCTGGAAACCGAAGCGCGCTTCATCAGCAGTGCGCGCGTAACGATTACCGGCCAAACACCCATACCCATGCTTCTCATCACGTCAAACAATTTCACCGCTACGCGCGCGTCCGATGGGGGTCTCAATGTCAGTTACCTGTTGGCTGACACGACGCGGATAACCCTTCCTTTCGATCAAGGTTACAACTTTGGCCGAACCGACCGTTTTGTGGTCAAGCTGGCCAATGCCGACCGTGAGTCCACAGCCCAGTTCGACCTGCGCGTGTTACTCGATGGAGAGCAGTGGGACCGGGCTTCGGGCACCATGAAAGACTCATCAGTCGAACTGGTGTTTTATCAAGTATCGCGCTTCTAGGTGAGCAGCCAGGCGCGCACATCTTCCAGCTCCTGCGCGTCAATCCAGTGGCCAATCTGGTAATCGTGTGTGGTCAGGTCTGCTTCTGCTGTGCGCAAACGCGCGCGTCCTTCCAGCGCCAGCTCGAACGGAATGTTCGGGTCCTGCCTTCCGTGTCCCCAGAAGAAGCGCGTGGTGAGCGCGTTTTCGGCGGTCGCTCGCACGCGCGGATGGCTGGCCAGGAAGCCACTCAGATTCACGATGCGCGTAACCGCACCAGGGTTATCCAGCGCGTAACCCATGGACAGTGTGCCACCCTGTGAGAAGCCGCCCAGCGCGAGCGCGCCCGGTGTAATGCCGAGCAGAGCGGGGAGCCCCTTCAGGAATTCATCCAGACGGTCCAGACTCTCCGAGAACGTTGCCTCATCCGGGCGATCGTGGCCCAGGAAACGGTACCAGGCCCAACCCGGCCCATAGCCCCAGGGCGCAGCGGGAAATGGCGCCTCGGGCGCCACCATGACCCAATCGGGGAAACGTGTGTGCAAGCCCAGCAGGTCGTAGCGGTCTGCGCCGCGGCCGTGCAGCAGCACCAGCACATTCGCGCCATCACGCATGCCGTCCGTATGTCCGACCTCATATCGAAGCACTGCGCTCTCCACTCCGCAATTTCAATCTGACTCTCTTATTTTTTTTTCTTACGGTGTTTCTTACGGTGTTTCTTACGGTTTTCCTACGTCGGTTGCAATCTCCAAAAGCAGACCATCAGGCGCGTGAAAATGGAAGCTCTTGAAGTACGCACGCTCCGTCACGGGAGACACTTCCAACCCGAGGGTGAGCAGGTGTTCCCGCCATTCCTGTTGTTCCGCTTCGTTGTGCGCGCGAAACGCAATGTGATGGGTTTGGCCGGCGCCCTCCCGCGCCACATAGTCGGAGTTCTTCCATTCGAATAGGGTCAGGCTGCTATGCGGCTCGACTTTTCGTCCATCGTAATTGGCCCAGAACCAATGGGGTGTGTTGGGATCGTCCTGGTTGACCGATTTCTTGACCAGCCGCAGTCCCAATGTGGCGTGATAGAACTCGTCGGCGCGGATGATGTCGTTGGTGAAGCCCGTGATGTGGTGAATCCCCTGCAACACCATGTCCGCTGAGATTTCGGCTACTGGCTCGGGATGCGTGAGCGCGCGAATTTCGTCTTCATCGCGCTGACCGCGCAGTTGCGCTTCTTTCGGTATCATCACGTTCTGGCCAAGTTGGTCGATAGGCTCGTCCACGTGATAGCCGGGACCCTGGGTGGCGATTTCCAGGATCTGACCATCGGGATCGGCAAAATAGATACTCTGGAAATAGCCGCGATTGTACGGACCCGTAACGGAAACACCGGCATCCATGAGCCGTCGTTTCCACTTCAATTGCGCCGCTGCCGTGCTCACGCCCAGCGCCAGATGATGGATGCCGCCCACGCCCCATCGCCCGCGCCGTGCGCCCGGCCACTCCAGAAACGTGAGCAGCGCGCCCGGCTGGCCGGTCGAATCGCCCAAATAGAGCTGATAGGAGCCCGCAGCGTCGGGAGTGGCCGTGCGTTTTACCAGCTTC
>JBOHRF010000068.1:0-20376 GCA_050732575.1 Longimicrobiales bacterium | reverse complement strand
GTGCAGGCGTGGGTGCAGGCTACCTGAACCGCGAGCAGCTGACACGCGAACAGTTTGTTCCCCATCCAAAGAATCCTGGGCTCCGCCTGTATCGCACCGGAGACCGCGCGCGTTTTCGGCTTGACGGCGCGCTCGAGTTCGTGGGTCGCGGCGACGACATGGTCAAGGTGCGCGGCTTCCGGGTCGAGTTGGAGGAAGTGGAAGCGGGCCTGCGCGCGCATCCGGGCATCCGGGAAGCAGCGGTGGCGGCGCGGGCCGATGCCAATGGGGAGAATCGTCTCATTGCCTTCGTTGCGTTGGCGGCGGGTCAACCGCCGACCATTGCGCAGCTGCGCCGTCATATGCTGCGCACGCTGCCCGACTACATGGTGCCAGCGCAATTTGCACTCATGTCCGCGTTGCCGCGCACGCCCAACGGCAAGCTCGATCGGCGTGCCATGGCCGAGCTCGAACCGGTCATCTGGTTGAGCGGTGAAGAGTACGTTGCACCGCGCACGACCACAGAGCAGGTCATCGCCCGCGTTTGGGCGGAACTGCTCGATGTACCACGCGTCGGTGTGCGCGACGCTTTTCTCGAGCTGGGTGGCCATTCCCTCATGGCGCACCGGGTAGCCGTTCGTGTGCGTCAGGCGCTGGGCGTTGATTTGCCGATGCGCGAGCTTCTGCAAGCCACCACCGTGGAGGCGTTGGCGCTGCGCATCGATGCAGCGACCGCAACTACAGCGGCGGGTGCGGCCCAACTGCCGGCGCTCGAGCGGGTGGTGCGCACGGGCGAGCTTGCGCTGTCCAACCCGCAGCAGCGTTTGTGGCTGCTCGCACAGTTGAATCCGGAGAGCACGGCCTACAATTTGTCGGCTGGATTGCGCTTGAGCGGCGCGCTCAACCTGGAAGCCCTGGAGCGTGCGTTAACGGAAGTGACGCGCCGCCACGAATCACTGCGCACCATCTTCCCCATCCACAACGGTGCCGCGCACCAGGTGATTCTGGCGGCTGCACCCGTGGCCCTGACCGTGGTTGACGTTGCACCTGGCGAAAATCAGGAAGCGCGCACACAGCGACAGGCGGAAGAGGAAGTACGCCAGATCTTCAATCTGGAGACAGGTCCGCTGTTCCGGGCGCTGCTCCTGCGCCAAAGCGAGCATGAGCATGTGCTGGTGCTATCGCTGCACCACATCGTTTCCGACGGCTGGTCGCGCGGCGTGTTGTACCGCGAAATCGCGATCCTGTATGGCGCATTCAGTGAAGGCGCCAGTTCACCGCTTGCTGAGCTGCCCATCCAGTATGCTGATTTTGGGGAATGGCAGCGCGCGTGGTTGAACACCGGAGTCGTGGCCGGTCAACTCGACTACTGGAAGAAGCAGCTGTCAGGTTCGTTGCCACTGCTGGATTTGCCAACCGACCATGCGCGACCGCCCGTGCAAAGCAACGTGGGCGCAACTTTCCGGTTCGCGTTACCAGCCGCACTCACGGAACGGCTGCGAACGCTGGGTGCGCAGGAGCAGTCCACGTTGTTCATGACCCTGTTGGCTGCGTTCAAGACCTTGCTGCATCGCTATTCCGGTCAGACCGAGCTGGTCATCGGGACACCCACGGCCGGCCGCACCCACCTGGAAACAGAAGCGCTGATCGGCTTCTTTGTGAATACGCTGGTAATGCGCACCGACCTTTCCGGCAACCCGACATTTCGCGAGTTGCTGCAGCGCGTGCGAGAAGTTGCACACGGCGCCTACGAACATGAAGACGTGCCCTTCGAGCGGTTGGTGGAAGAACTGGGTGCGGCCCGTGACCTGAGCCGGGCTCCACTGTTCCAGGCCATGTTCATCCTGCAGAACACACCCACGCGCCCGGTGCGGCTGCGCGGACTCCGCATCGACCCGCTCGAGCTGGATGCGGGCGCTGCGAAATTTGATCTCACGCTCTCTCTCGTGGTCGATGATTCCGGACTGATCGGCGCCATCGAGTACAGCACGGATCTCTTCGATGCCGCCACCATCGAACGCATGAGCGGACACTATGGCAGGCTACTGGAAGGTGTGGCGGCCAATGCCGACGCCCGTCTCTCCGACTTGCCGCTGCTTACCGATGCAGAGCAGGAGTATCTGCTCCGCCAGGTCAACGCTACCGACACACCGGTTCCCAGTGACGTGTGTGTGCACGAGTTGTTCGAACAGCAGGTGGCACGCACGCCCGATGCATGCGCCATCGTATTCGAAGGTACCTCGCTAACGTATGGCGAGTTGAATGCGCGGGCAAATCAGCTGGCTCACCACCTTGGACGTCTGGGTGTGGGGCCGGGCACGTTGGTTGGCATCTGCGTGCCTCGGTCTATCGAGATGATGGTGGGGCTGCTTGGAATTCTGAAAGCCGGCGCTGCCTACGTGCCGCTCGACCCCAGCTATCCGCGCGAGCGCCTGGCGGTGATGATCGAAGATGCCGCCGTACCACTGCTGCTGACCGTAGAGGCCCATGCGCGCGATCTGCCGACCGAGTCGGCGCGCCTGGTCTTGCTGGATGCAAACGCGGCCTCGTTCGCGAATGAAAGTGAAGCCAACGCGCGCCGCGGCGTGGGCGCGAACAACCTGGCGTACGTGATTTACACGTCGGGCTCGACTGGCAAGCCCAAAGGCGTAATGGTCGAACACGGCAACGTGATCAACTTTTTTGCCGGCATGGACCAGCGTCTGGGCACGGACAGGCCAGGCACCTGGCTGGCGGTAACCAGCATTTCTTTCGACATATCCGTGCTCGAACTGTTCTGGACGTTGACGCGCGGCTACAAAGTCGTAATTCAGAGCGAGGAAGGTGTGTTGGCGGGCGGGCTGACATCGGCCACGTCGGACCGGCAAATCGATTTCGGTCTGTTCTACTTTGCGGCCAACGAGCAAGCGAACCCAACCGACAAATACCGGCTCCTGCTCGAGGGCGCCCGGTTTGCCGATGCCAACGGTTTCAAGGCCGTGTGGACACCGGAACGGCATTTTCATGCGTTTGGCGGACTCTATCCAAACCCGGCAGTGACCGGTGCTGCCCTGGCTGTCCTCACGCGCAACGTGCAGATCCGCGCGGGCAGTGTCGTTTTGCCGTTGCATCATCCACTGCGCGTGGCCGAGGAGTGGTCCGTAGTCGACAACCTGTCCAACGGCCGCGTAGGCATCGCCATCGCCTCTGGCTGGCACGATCGTGACTTCGTGTTTGCCCCGCAGAACTATGCGCAGAGGCGTGAAGTAATGCAGCAGGGCATTGACAGCGTGCGGCGGTTGTGGCGTGGCGAATCCATCAAGGCAGTGACCGGCGCAGGAAAGGAGACTGATGTTTCCATCCTGCCCCGGCCCATCCAACCCGAGCTTCCCATCTGGGTGACTGCTGCGGGAACTCCGGATACGTACCGCTCGGCCGGTGAGATGGGCGCAAACGTGTTGACGCACCTGCTGGGGCAGACGCTGGAACAGCTGCGCGAGAAGATCGAGCTCTATCGACAGGCCAGACGGGAAGCCGGACATGAAGGTGATGGCATCGTGTCGTTAATGATGCACACCTACGTAGGAGACGATCTGGAAACGGTGCGTGCGCGTGTCTTCAAGCCGTTCCGTGAGTATCTGCGCACTTCCGTTGCACTGGTCAAGGAGCTGGCTGAGGGCCGCGGTCAGGACCTGCGCTCACCCAGCTTCACGGCCGAAGACATGGAAGCATTGCTCGACCACGCGTTCGAGCGTTACTGGCAGACCGCCGCCTTGCTGGGCACACCCGAGACCTGCCTCGAGGTTATCGACAGGTTGAGGGAAATCGGGATTGATGAAGTTGCCTGCCTCATTGATTTTGGCGTGGACGACCAGGACGTGCTGGCCAGTTTCGATGCCCTGGCCGATCTCCGCCAGCGAGCTCATGTGCGCAGCACGCCCGCTGACGACGACTATTCCGTTGGTGCCCAGATTCAGCGGCACCAGGTAACGCATCTGCAGTGCACGCCCTCATTGGCCACCATGCTGCTGGCGCAGCCTGGAGCGCGGCGCGCCTTTGGCGCATTGCGCACCATCATGGTCGGCGGCGAAGCATTCCCATCCGCGCTGGCCGGCGAACTGCGGCGGGTAACGGGCGCCCGCATTGTCAACATGTACGGTCCCACGGAGACGACCATCTGGTCTTCCACGCACACAGTGGCAGGCACGGATGCGTCCATTCCGCTGGGCATGCCAATCGCCAACACACAGTTCTACGTGCTTGACAGTGCCCAACAACCTGTGCCTGCCGGCGTGCCGGGCGAGCTCTTCATTGGCGGCGCTGGCGTTGTGCGTGGTTATCTGAACCGGGCCGAACTGACCGCGGAACGTTTCATTGCCGATCGGTTCCGGGCCGGCGGGCGGCTGTACCGAACCGGAGATCTGGTGCGCTACCGGCACGCGGGCCAATTGGAGTTTCTGGGCCGCACCGATTACCAGGTCAAGGTTCTGGGACATCGCATCGAGTTGGGTGAGATCGAAGCGGTCGTGGCGCGCCGACCTGAGGTGCGCGAGTGCGTGGTGGTGGCACGCGAGGATGCCAGAGGCGACAAAAGATTGGCCGCGTACGTGGTAGGGCAGGCCCAGACGGCGATCGACGTTGCTGTGCTGCGCCAGGCCCTGCGTATTGTGCTGCCTGAGTTCATGGTGCCCGCACACATCGTGGTGCTGCCCGATTTGCCGCGCACGCCCAATAACAAGATCGACCGTAAAGCACTGCCCGCGCCGGAACTGGTTGCCACCAAGTTGCCGCTGGGCGAGTACGCGGCGCCAACCAATGATCTGGAGCAACGTATAGCGGACGTTTGGCAGGGCATCTTGCGCGTACCGCACGTAGGTATCACGGACAATTTCTTTGATCTGGGTGGCAACTCGTTCCTGGCCGTGCGCGTGCACGCGCAGTTGCGCACTACGCTGGGTCTGGAACTGCCGCTGACAGCGCTCTTCCGCTTCCCCACAGTGGGTGCATTAGCCGACCACCTGGGGAATGGCAATGCGGCGGCGGACAAGCCTTCCGCAGAGTCGGGCGCGGACCGCGCAGAGCAACGACGCCAGGCCATGCGCCGGCGCCGGCAGTTGCAGTAAATCATCTCTAGAAACGCAAGGCGATGAGTTCGAGCACACAACCGTTTGCGGAAACCGACATTGCAATCGTCGGTATGGCAGGTCGCTTCGCTGGAGCACGCGACATCGAGGAGTATTGGCGCAATCTGCGCGCGGGCATCGAATCACTCACCCAATTGACGGACGAGGAGATCGAAGCGGCGGGTGTGGATCGGCGCACGCGCACCGATCCCAACTATGTCAAAAGCGCCTTTCTGCTGGATGACGTCGAAATGTTCGATCCTGCTTTCTTTGGGTTGAGTCCCAAGGAAGGCGCCATTATGGACCCGCAGCACCGCCATTTCCTGGAGTGCGCCTGGGCTGCCACCGAACACGCCGGCTACGCGCCCGAGAATTTCAGCGGACGAATCGGTGTGTACGCCGGTTGCGGCATGAACAACTACCTGATCCACAACCTGCTGAGCAATCCGCAGCTGGTTCGCTCGGAGGGGATGTTCCTGCTGCGCCACACGGGCAATGACAAGGATTTCCTGGCCACCCGTGTCTCCTACTCAATGAATCTGACGGGCCCCAGCTTGAACGTTCAGACCGCGTGCTCGACGTCCCTGGTGGCCATGCACATTGCCTGTCAATCATTGCTCAACGGCGAGTGCGACCTGGCCCTGGCGGGTGGTTCGACCCTTCGCCAACCGCACCGGGCCGGTTACCTGTACGAAGAAGGCGGCGTGGTCGCGCCGGACGGTCATTGCCGCGCTTTCGACGCGCAGGCCGAGGGCACGGTCTTCGGCAGCGGTACAGGTGTGGTGGTTTTGCGCCGGATGTCCGATGCGCTCAAGGACGGCGACACGATTCATGCTGTCATCAAAGGAACGGCCATCAACAACGACGGCTCCCAGAAAGTTGGCTACCTGGCTCCCAGCGTGGATCGTCAGGCCGAAGCCGTAGCTGAGGCGATCGCCATTTCCGGAGTCGATGCAAGTACCATCACGTATGTCGAAACACACGGCACGGGCACGCCCGTGGGTGATCCGATTGAGATAGCGGCTCTCACAGAAGCATTCCGTCGAGACACCGATCGAAGCGGCTACTGCGCGATTGGTTCGGTAAAAACGAATATTGGCCATTGTGACACAGCCGCCGGCGTGGCCAGCGTCATCAAGGTGGCGCAAGCGTTGAAACACCGCGAGATCCCGCCCAGCCTGAACTATGCTGCGCCCAATCCCACCATCGACTTTGCGCAGACGCCGTTCTTTGTCAATGCTGCGTTGCAGCCCTGGCATTCATCGAGTGCGCGCCGAGCCGGCATCAATTCCTTGGGAGTGGGCGGTACCAACGCCCATATCGTCATGGAAGAAGCGCCCCAGACGCAGCCCTCCGGTCCGTTGGCCAGTGCGCATCTGCTGGTTCTGTCAGCCAAGAACAAAGCTGCACTGGATCGGGCTGCATCAAACCTGGCTGCCCACCTGCGCACCCAGACGGACACAAACCTTGGCGATGCCGCCTTCACGCTGCAGCTCGGCCGTACGTCCTTTCGCCAGCGGCGGGTGGTAGCGGGATCAACGCGTGAAGAACTCATTGACGGACTGGAGAGCACAGACGCCAAGCGAGTCATTACGGGTGAAGCGGCCGAGAGCGAGCCGCCTCTGGCGTTCATGTTTTCGGGTGGCGGCGCGCAATACGCCACCATGGGCGCCGAGTTGTACGAAAGTGAACCCGTGTTCCGCGAAGAGGCGGATAGGTGTCTCGCGATTCTGACCCGGCTGCTCGACTACGACCCACGCTCCCTGCTCTATCCCGCGGGTAATGTGGAGGCCGCCAGTCGGGAGCTGGAGCGGCCATCACGCGCGCTGCCGGCGCTGTTCCTGACGCAGTATGCGCTGGCCAGGCTTCTGATGTCGTGGGGGCTCAAGCCGGATGCGTTCATCGGCCACAGCATGGGTGAGTATACGGCGGCGCATCTGGCGGGCGTTTTTTCGCTGGAAGATGCGCTCGCGCTGGTGACCATGCGCGGCAAACTGTTCGAGCAAGTGCCGGAAGGTGGCATGCTCAGCGTGAACCTGTCGGCGCAGGAGCTGGCCGCGCTGCTGCCCGCTGAGCTGTCCATTGCCGCGATCAATGCACCGGAACTCTGCGTGGCCTCAGGACCGACCCATGCCATCAACGCGCTGCAGCAACAACTGGAAGCGCGTGACGTGCAATGCCAGCGCGTGCACATCTCGATTGCTGCGCATTCGGCCATGCTCGAGCCAATCCTGGCCGAGTTCGGCCGATTCTTCCAGGGCATCACACTGCGGGCGCCGGAACTGCCCTTCGCCTCGAACGTGAGCGGCATGTGGATCACAGCTGCAGAGGCAACGGACCCCAACTACTGGGTACGCCATCTACGAAATACCGTCCGCTTCGCCGATGGCATGGCGGAGCTGCTGAAGCAGCCCAACCGGGCGCTGATCGAAGTAGGTCCTGGACGCACACTCACCACGCTGGCGCGACTGAACGCATCGTTTGGAGCGAACCACGCCGCCGTACAGACCATGCGGCATCCGGATGAGGTGCGCTCGGATGTGGCCTATTTGCTGGAGTCCGTCGGCCGGCTCTGGCTGAAGGGCCAGCGGATCGATTGGAGCGCACTACATCGGAGCGAGCGACGGCGCATACCACTCCCGACCTACTCCTTCGAACGCGTGCGTTGCTGGTACGACCCCGGTCGGCCCAGCGCCGCAATCGAAGAAGGCGTAAAGCCGGAAAAGCGTTCCGACGTCGGCGAGTGGTTCTATCAGGCATCGTGGAAGCGTTCGTTGCCGCCGCGCGCATTGAGCACGGCACATGAGCGCGTGCTTGTGTTGCGGGACAGCAGCGCGTTCCATGGACAGCTCACGGCTCGACTGCGCGGACTCGGGTTCGCCCTGACCGAAGTCGAAGCCGGCGACCAATTCGCGCGCATTGGAGACGAACGATTCGTCATCAACGCGCGCGTGGCAGCCGATTATGAAACGTTACTCGATGCACTCGCTCAGTCAGGCGCGTTGCCGCGCCACATCCTGCACCTCTGGAACGTCACGCCCGAGCCGAAGCGCCCGGGTCTGGAAGTGGGCGCGCCGGACGCGCAGATGGCAAGCTTTTACAGCCTGCTGTACCTGGCCCAGGCCATGGGCCGAGCCGACCTGAGCGACCCGCTCGATCTGCTGGTCGTGTCCAACAACATGCAATCCGTAGCAGGCGAGACCTGGCTGGCACCCATCAAAGCGCTGGCCATTGGCCCCTGTCGTGTGATTGGGCAAGAGTTCCCGAACGTAACCTGTCGCAGCATTGATGTGGTGGTGCCTCCGGCAGGGGGCCGCCAGGAACGCCGACTGATCGAGCAGCTGACCACCGAACTCTCAACAGGCGCGTCGGCTGACACAATCATCGCACTGCGCGGGCCCGATCGCTGGGTGCAGAGCTTCGAGCCCGCGCCTCTGGCGCCCGCGGCCACCAGTCCGTTGCGCGACGGAGGCACCTACGTCATTACCGGCGGACTCGGTGGCATTGCACTGGAAGTGGCCGAACGGTTCGCGCGCAAGGCGCGCGTGAACCTGGTGCTGGTTGGACGTACCGAGTTGCCGCCGCGCGACCAGTGGGCAGGCTGGTACCAGGCAAATGGCGACCAGGACCGGACAAGCCGTCGTATTCAGAAGATCGAACAAATTGAAGGCCTGGGTGCGCAGGTCGTCTTCCTGCGCGCCAGCGTGACCGATCAAGCCGCGCTCAGCAGCGCACTGGCCAGCGTCAGGAAACAGTTTGGCGCTATCAACGGTGTGGTTCACACAGCGGGCGTGCTGCACGACCAGTTGATCCTGATGAAGGAGGCTGAAGAAGCAGAGCGCGTGCTGGCGCCCAAGGTGCAGGGCACGCTCGTTCTGTACGAGCTGCTGCGCGGCGATCCGCTCGATTTCTTCCTGCTCTTCTCCTCGCGCGGCTCCATTTCTGGTGTGGCCGGACAGGTCGATTACGCTGCCGCCAATGCGTTCCTCGATGCGTTTGCACATGCCGGTGCCGCGCTGGATGGCGTAGCCATAACCGCGCTCAATTGGAGTGCCTGGCAGCAGGTGGGCATGGTCGCGGAAATGATGCGTGATCGGAGCGTTGTCTCCCCTGCAGGCGAGCCGACCAGCCATCCGCTGCTCGATCGCCGGCTGAGTGGCAGTGAAGCCGAGGAAACCTTTGCCACTGATTTTGCGCGCGGTCGTCACTGGGTGCTCGACGACCACCGTATTCGTGGTGGTGATGCTCTCATACCGGGTACCGGTTACCTGGAACTGGCCCGCGCCGCGTTTGAACAGCAGCCGCGTGCGGGCGTATTCGAACTAACGGATGTCTTCTTCATTACTCCGTTCATGATTCGGGCGGGCGAACGGCGCGAGTTGCGCGTAACCTTGCGCGCTAACGCCGATGGACTGGAATTCGCCATCAGTGGCAGCCGCAATGGCGCCGGCTTCCAGGATCACGTGACCGGCCAGATGGCAAGTCGCACCGCCGATGAACCGGCCGCGCGCGATCTGTCCGAGCTGTTGACACGCTGCAACCAACGCGAGGAAATATTTGCGGCGCGTCAGCGCGAGCACCTCGAGCTTGGTCCGCGCTGGGACAGCCTGAAGCGCATTTCGTACGGTCAGGGCGAGGCCATGGCTTGGCTCGAACTGCCGGAGGAATTCGCCGGCGAGCTGGAGACCTACAAATTGCACCCGGCGCTGCTGGACGTGGCAACGGCATGCGCGCAGCCGTTGATTCCGGGATTCTCGGCCGACGAACATTTCTACGTTCCGGCCTCGTACACGCGACTGGTGTCACGCCGCGCCCTGCCGCGTTGCGTCTACAGCCATATCCGGTATCGGCCCAATCAAAACGGCGATACCGACATGGCGGTATTCGATGTCACGATTCTCGATGACCAGGGCGTCGAAATCGTCGATATCTCCGAGTTTGTAATGATGCGGGTCACGGATCGGGCCGCACTGGGCAAAGAGGCTGATCCGAACGCCAGTCAGGTAGGCATTGGAGCCAGTGCGCCGCGCCTGGTCATCGATCTGGAAGACGCGATCACACCAGACGAAGGTATGGATGCGCTCGATCGTATTCTGAGCGCGGGTGCCCTGCCCCAAGTGGTCGTATCGCCGCAGGATCTGCCGCACTGGTTGAAGTTCCTGCGCGCGTCGGCCTCGGCCCGGCCGGCGGCCCCAACCGCGCAGAACAAAGCATCCGTTTTTGAAAGGGTGGACGCGGCCGAAATTGCGCTGCGTGAGCATGAAGCCATTGCGGAGGCCGTCGTGCTGGCGCGCCGAGACCGCCACAACGTTCGCCTGGTGGCCTACGTGGTTTACCACGCGCACGAGTTCACCACGCCCAGTGAACTGCGGCGCTTCCTGCGGGAGCGGTTGGCGGAAGAGCAGGTTCCACAGAACTTCGTTGAACTCGATGCGCTACCAACGCGGGCCGATGGTCAGCCTGACTTGAGCGCGCTTCCGGATCCGTTTGCGGCGGACGACGATTACGTTGCTCCGCGCACCGATGCGGAAAAGTTGCTGGCTGACATATGGCGGGAACTGCTAGGCGTGGAGCGCGTGAGCGTGCACGACAATTTCCTGGATGTGGGCGGTCATTCGCTGCTGGCCTTGCGCGCCATCAGCCGCGTGGCCAAGAAAACGGGCGTTCGATTGAGTCCGTCCGCGTTCAATCTGCAAACGCTAGAACAGATCGCGGCCAGCCTTCAGCCCGCTGGCGCGTCCGCGCCCAATGGTGGGCGGGCGACCACTGAAGCGCGCACACAGCGCACGCTGAGTGCTTCACTCTAACCGGTTGCGCAATCTCATGACGCAGAAGCAGGCATGAACCCGCTTTATTTTGGTCGTTCCGAGCAGCCCCTGTTCGGCGTTTATCACCCGCCCCGTACTCGGGATACTCGCGCGCACGGCATAGTGTTGTGTTATCCGTTTGGACAGGAGTACATGCGCGCCCACCGCGCATTTCGCCAGCTGGCCATTCTGCTGTCCAAAGCGGGATTTCCGGTTTTCCGTTTTGACTACTACGGCACGGGTGACTCCAGTGGAGCCAGCGCTGACGGCTCACTGGACCGCTGGATCGTAGACACGAGTGTGGCCATCGATGAGTTGAAAGACAACGCGGGTGTACAACACCTGTCACTGGTCGGTCTGCGCCTGGGCGCGCTGCTGGCCGCACGCGTAGCCACGACCCGCGCGGAGGTGACGCGCGTAGTACTGTGGGATCCCGTGGTCATGGGTGTGCGCTACTGGGGCGACCTGGTTGGGTCAACCGGCCAGCCGGGCGCCATCCTCGAGACTGCGCAGTCCTCTGCGGTGGTCGGCATCAATGGGTTCCCCTGGACGCGCACCTTGCGTGAAGCCGTAACCGGTGTCACCGCTGAGTCCTACCCAGTGGACGCACGGACGCGCACCGCGCTTCTGGTCTCGCAAGAGCATGAAGATTACACGCGCCTGCGAGACCGCTACGCCGGGCTGAATGGGAGCTTCACTTACCGCTGCATTCCAAGTCCAGGGGATTGGGCTTTCATCGACGCCTATGGCTCGGCCTTGTTGCCGCAGGACATCATTCAGGGAATTGTAGCGTATCTCACCCAGGACGCGGCGTAATGAAGATCACGCCCGCATTGGGTTGCCATTCTGACGAGGTTGGCGTCATCCTTTCAGGGCTGGAGCATTTGTGAAGCATGGACTCGAGGAGAAGTCGAGCGTGAGAGAGCGTGCCATTCGTTTCGGCAAGTCCACGTCCCTGATTGGCGTGTTGTCCGAGCCGCCAGCCGGCACGGAGCGGCAGCCGGTCGGCGTAGTCTTCCTGAATTCCGGTATCCTGCATCATGTTGGCGCCTGTCGCATACACGTGCGCCTGGCCCGCAAGCTGGCGGCCGCCGGATTCTGCTCGATCCGCTTCGATCTTTCCGGAATTGGTGATAGCGAAGCCCGCAAGGACAGTCTGTCATTCGAGCAGAGCGCTCAGCTCGAGGTGCAAGAAGCATTGGACCATCTTGCGGCCAGCAAGAAATTGCAGCACTTCCTGCTGGTCGGTCTCTGTTCTGGTGCTGACATGGCATTCCTGGTCAGCCAGAACGATGCGCGCGTGGTCGGTCTATGCCAACTGGATGGGTACGCCTATCGAACGCCCGGTTACTTCCTGCGCTACTACGCACCGAAAGTGTTCCGCCTGAAGCCGTGGTTGAATCTTATCCGGCGCAAGTTGGGCCAGGCCTCGTCGACCGCCAACGGCAAAGGCCCAGAGCCTGGTGCCGATTACGTGCGGCCGGAATATCGCCGCAGATTCCCGCCCAAGGAGACGGTTGAGGCAGGCCTGCGTACGCTCACCGCGCGGGGCGTGGATCTGCTCTATCTGTTCTCAGCCGGACAGGGCGATCACTACAATCATCGAAGGCAGTATGAGCGCTCGTTCCGGAATGTTGATTTTGGCGGACGAATCCAGGTCGAGTATTACGGTGACGCAGATCATCTATTCAGTGCATTGCGGCATCAGGAGCAGGTGGATCAGGTAATCCCACAATGGGCGGCTCGGGTAGCGCAGCGCAATTCCGTGGACACCGCAGAACAAACGGAGAACGTGCCTGCCACGCTCAACGTGCGTGCAGCGCGCGCCGCATCCAGCGCCAATGCTGGCTGATCCCGTAGTGGTACGCTAACCGGGATTGCGGTTCGTTGCCGTGGCCGGTCCGAGCGGTCGGACACGCAGCAACAGGTCATCGGTGGGCGCGGGAACTCCACGACCGTCGCGATTGCTGGTCGTGATGTACAAAAAGCCGTCCGGTCCCATTGCCACCGCTCTGATCCTGCCGAGCACCTGCGATATCTCGATTGCCTGTTCCGTCACTCTCCACTCCGTCGATCCAGCAGTCTGTTCGATGGCTACCCGCCGCAACTGGTGCCCGCGCAAGCCGCCAATGAAGGCATTGTTGCGCCAGGGCAAATGGCTGCCCAGGTAGAAGGCCAGGCCGCCCGGTGCAATGGCGGGCGACCATTCGGTTACCGGGTTCACGAATGCAGTGTCGTTGCCGATGCCTGCAGCTATTGGCCAGCCCAGGTTGGCGCCCGCGCCGATGAGGTTCAACTCATCTTTGCCCGAACGGCCGCCCTCGTGAGGCAGGAAAGTTGGACCGTGATCGATCGCGAACAGGGCAGACGTGCGTGGCTCCCAGGCCAGGCCCTGCACGTTTCGTGTGCCGTACGCAAAAACGGGTGAACCGGGAAACGGATTGTCGTTGGGAATGCTGCCGTCCGGCATGTAGCGCAGAATCTTGCCTACCAGGTCATTGCGATTCTGCGCATGCGCGGAGATGAGCGCTTCACCGTTGGAGACGAAGAGTTTGCCATCCGGTCCGAATGTGAGTGCGCCGCCTGCGTGGTAGTGGTTGGCAGGTAATCCAGCGATGACCAGCTCCCGCTGCTGGCCGCGGCCTCCCCGGTCAGTCAGCCGATAAACGCGGTTTTCGAAGCGTAGCGAGCCGGTCTCCGAAAACAAACCCACCATGCGACGATACAACCGATCGATCTTGCGCTCACCGCCAGCCAGCCCGCGTTTGCGAAAGGTACCCATCACGTACAGGTGACCTGTTTGGGCAAAATCAGGCGCCAGCGCGATGCCCATGAGTCCGCTCTCCGGCCAGATGCCTTCCTCATCAGCATGGACGCCTAACGTTGCCCACGGCTCGGCCCGAAGCCCCTGGGCCTCGATTACGCGGATGCGGCCAACACGTTCGGTTACGAAGATTCGGCCGTCAGGCGCGAAGGCCAGCGCCCAGGGCACGCTCAAGCCAGAAGCAATCGTGTCCAGCGCGATTCCGGGCAGCTGGAATGGTGGGCGCGCCACCATGCGCGCTGCGGCTGTGGACGAGGACGCGGGACGCGAGGGGACATCGGTGCAGGAGGTAGTCGTGAGCATCAGCAGAAGCAGAATCACGCGGCGAACGGTGAAACAGTTCAAAGGCATCAGCCAGCGCTCACCGTTCCGCGGCGCGTGGGCTCCCAGATTGCGTTTTGCTGACCACGCAAAGCGCGCAGTGACGCATGCAACGCGGCCACATTCCCAGCCAGAGCGGCGGCCGGTAGCGACAGCCAGCGCGGCAGCCGACGCGCCTCGGATTGGATCCAGCCCACCATCCCGAGCAAAAGGACGGCGAGTCCGGCGGTCAGAGTGTAGGCCGCAACTACCTGGCTACGTGCCACCAGAATGAGCCCGAGGCCAGCTGCCAGCAGTGCCCAGGGTACCAGCCAACGCGTGATCTTGTGACTGAACAACATCCAGGCGAACACGGGCTGGTGAAACGGATTCATTAAACTGCGCATGTGCCACAGGGTTGCCATACCACGCGTGATCGTGCGCACCTTGCGCCGATACTCGCGACGCAACGAATGGGTGCGCGGCACGTGGCAGCGCGCATCATCGACCGACACAGCGCGATAGCCGTGTTTACGCGTGATCAAGGCTGCTGCGAAATCCCGACTCAGCCATTCGGGAAGTGGCTGGCCGTGCAACCTGGCACGAATCGCGTAGAAGCAGCCGGAAGCACCAACGATGCTGTCCAGCCGCGTTTCAAGTCCGCGCACCCACATCTCGTAGCCCACGTAGCCAGACTCGCCCACGTTGGCATCCGCATCGTGGGCGGCCACACTGACGTCGCGGCCAGAAGCCAGACCAACCTGCGGATCTTGAAATTGCATGATTAAGGGCTTCAGTCCGGCGGGATCGATACGAATCGATGCATCCGTGTTCACCACGATTTCGCCCCGCAGCAAGGGGCGCGCGGCCTGCTCCGCGGCGGTTTTGCCCCGCCGTTCTGTTACGCGCAATAGCTCAATGCCGCGATCCTGAAACTCGCGTACGATCTCGTCAGTACCGTCCGTTGATGAATCCGACACGATCAGGATTTGGCGGCGATCGGCAGGGTAGTCTATGGCCAGCAGACTCTGGAGCAGCGCGCTAATCTGTTTTGCTTCATCGAACACCGGCACCGTAATGCTGATGGTCGGCCATTCGCGCGGGGGCGCAGGTATGGGACGCGGCCTGCGCACCAGCAACGCAAGTTTCAGCAGCAGCGGATATCCCACATACGCGTACAGTACCAGTACGCCAGCACTCACAATCAGGATGTACGCAAGGTTCAGCATTCCTGCAGCTCCACGGTGATCAGGCAAAGCGCGTTCAAACCGTCGTGCTCCTCCAGGCGCGCGCCATCATCTGGTTGTTAGAGTTGACCTTGAACCCAGCAACGAACGGCCGCTCACTACTCTATTGCAATGCCAATACCCGATGCAAAACGAAACTGCCGGTGCACGCGCGGCCCCCAAACGCCAGGGCAGTTTAGCAGGCAGATCGTGCCGACTTGCCGCACCAGCTGCACTGGGTAGCCGGGTGACGGATTAACACGGGAAATGCGACCGCGGCCGCCGATCCTACGTGGATAAGTCTGCTCCAGATTGGCGGTTAGGACCCGTTCTGACGTGGCCTGAATAGATCCCGTCACGCGATCAAGATGCGGCGATCCTGTTGCGCGCACGCAACATCGAAAAAACGGCCAGCAGATCTGCTGCATTGCTGGTGGGCAGCTGCCCGGGTACCTCATTTTGGCGCATGAGTTTGCCAAGCCCAGGTAACGGGCGCCCGAGCGCCCATAACCAATGAATCGAATTCTGCGGCTCGTGTTGCTGCGTTTGGGCGTGTTGCTGTATCACGCCGGTCTGAGCCGACTGTTCATTGTCTGGCACCGACGTGTACCCAAGGTCGTGCTGTATCATGCCTGCGAAGAGCGCGAGTCCGACTTCATTCGGGGACTGAATTCGAACATCACCCCCACCCAATTTGCGCAGCATCTCGATTTTCTGCTCGAGCACTACCAGTTGATAGGACTGGCCGCGCTGGAAGAGGGTCGCATCCCGGAGCGCGCGCTCGTGGTTACGTTCGACGACGGCTATCACTCGGTCTATCGACATGCCTTCCCGCTCCTCACTGCGCGCAAGATTCCGGCGACTGTGTATCTGGTGACGCGCACGGTTAACAACCGGCAACTGGTTTGGGTCAACGCGCTCAACTGGCTGCTGCATCGGCACGCCGACGTTTGCATTCCGCTATGTCAATCAATGCTCGGCGTTCCGCCGCAGCTTCATTCTCCAAAACAGATCGTGGATCACGTGCAGGCGCACTACGCCACGGTGCCCACTGAGCAGGCGCTGGTGGCCATATACAGCGCGCTGGCCATGGACCCAGTCGAGCACGCGCGGCAAGCCGAGCTGTACGTCACGTGGCCCCAAGTTCAGGAAATGAGCCAAAGCGGAATCACTTTCGGGAGTCATACCGCGCGCCATCCAAATCTGCGCCGCTTGAAGGATCACGAACAACACAGCGAACTGCAGGAGGCGCTGCGGGCCATGCAGGCGGTTGGCGGTCGACCGTCTCTCGCTTACCCGTTTGGCGAGTTCAACGCCGATTCACGGCAGCAGGCCATTGCCCTTGGACATACGACAGTGATGGAAGTTGGTGGTTTGAACCAGCCGCTGGATTTGCACGCCATTGCGCGCGTACCGGTGACTGCCCGTTCGAGCGCGGAGCTGTTTGCAGAACTGGAAATCGTTACGCCCGTGATGGCCTGGCTCAAGCGCCGACTGCGTCGCGATTGATCCGTTCAGGCCGGGATTGCTGCCCGCGCGGTGGTTGGCTCATCCGCGATGAAGTCAGCAACCAGATCCCCTTCGATCCACCGTCGATACCAGAGCTCGAGCGCGGCCACACGCCACAGGATTTCCTCGAATTGACCGGCTCTGCGATCGTGTAAGCCGAATAACTGCGCCGCGTAGTCATAGTTGAGCCCGGGCACCAGGCGCTCATTGAGTATCCGGTCCCAGACCGGCCGCATCTCATTCCGGAACCAGCGGCCGAGCGGCAGCTGGAAGCCAATCTTGCGGTGAACGATGGTCTGATACGGGACGCCCCAGCGGGCGGCCAGGAGGCGCGGCAAAATCTTGCTCACCCCAGGCACGGAGCGCAGTACGGAGGGCAGGGAGAAAGCGAACTCCACCAGCTGGTGGTCCAGGAACGGTACGCGCGCCTCGATGGAGGCGCCCATGGTTGCGCGGTCCGTGCGGACCATCAGATCCTCTGGGATGCGCGTCACAAAATCGAACGCGCACAGGTCACCCAATCGATGGCCCTGCGCACGGCGCAGCGCCGAACTGGCCGCGCGCGCGGCAGGAACGAGTTGTTGCAGTTCAGCCGTACCCAGCGAAGCCGCCGTGCCCATGTAGCTGCCACCAGCCACGAGATACTCGTACGCACGCGGCTGATCCTGAAGTTTGAGCATGCCCAGCGACCGTAGCAGACGCAGGGCACCGGCGCGCAACGGCGGTGCCGGCAGAGCTCGGTGCAGCGCATGCAGCATATGGAACTTGTGGTATGAACCGTAACCGGCAAACAACTCATCGGAGCCTTCACCGGAAAGCATGACGATGTAGCCGTTCGCCCGTGCCATACGGCTTACCGATAACAAAGGCAGGCAAGACGCATCGGCTACCAGGTCGTCATTCAACTCGACCCAGCGGGCAAGCTCGACCAGGAAACTGTTGGGATCCGCCTGATGCTCGTAATGGCGGGCATGGAACCGTGCACTCACGCGCCGCGCAAACGTGCTTTCATCATCCGGACTGCCCGGGAATGTGGCCGAGAACGTTGCCACATCCGGGTGTCCCACGCGGCGCATACCGGCAACCACAAGACTGGAATCGAGACCCCCGCTCAGAAATGCGCCCACGGGAACGTCCGCTACCAGGCGTCGCCGAATAGCCGTTTCGAAGCGCGCCTCGAAACGATCCATCAGCTCGCTCACGCGCAGGTCTTCGTGATTCTCTGCATTCTCGTACGTCCAGTACCGCTCGACTGCGGTCTCACGCTGGTTGAAATCGAGGGTAAGCACCGAGGCTGCTGGAAGTCGATGGATGCCCCGGAACAGGGTTGCGGGTGACGGTACTGCACGGAAGCTGAAAAACGCAGCTAGCTGCTCTTCCGCAAACTCACCTCGAATCCAGGGCAGGGCGAGGAGTGCTTTGGGTTCCGATGCGAAGAAGAATCCTTTGGCAGTTTCCGTATAGTAAATCTGCTTGATGCCGAGACGGTCACGGCCCAGCAGCAGTTTTTGTTTTGTCAGGTCCAGAAAACCAAACGCGAACATGCCAGCCAGGGGCTGCAAACCTGCATGGCCCTGTTGGGCCAGCTGCCAGAGCAAGACTTCCGTGTCCGAACGCGTGCGCAGCGGAACACCATCGTGTTCCAGCGCACCTCGCACTTCCCGGTAATTGTAGATCTCGCCGTTGAACACGAGGTGATGACCGGCGCCCGTGCCCATCGGCTGACGACCCGTCGAGTGATCGATGATGGACAGGCGGCGGAAAGCAAGAATGGCATTGGCCTCGGGGATCACGGCCACGTCTTCATCATCAGGACCCCGGTGCGCTAGCACACGAATGGCCCGACGGAAAGATGCTTCTTCCACAGGGGTAACCGGCCGCCGGAACACTCCACCCAAAAACCCGCACATATCCTTACTTATTCGGAAAGAGATGACTCACGCGCGAAGCTCCACCCACGGAGGCGCCCCGGGCCTGGACCGGCGTTATCACGGGGCCAGAACCATGCCTCGTGGCCGGCCTGCTTGGGGACGGGCCAGATCGCCAACAATTATTGTCGCACAACGCATTTTCGTAGTATCAGTGGCCGCGCATGTGGTAAGCACACAACGAAATTGTCGTACCCCACCAACAGTCGAGTGGGGGCCCTCGGCGCCAGGCCTCATGAATCAGGAAGCCACGCGTTGCGGCGATGCGCTAGCCTCGCCGTGCGCGCGTGCGACGGCATGCAGGAAACGGCGTTCGTCGGCGCCCCAATGATAGGTGGTGCGAACGGCCGCTTGGCCGCGTGTACTCAATTCCGCGCGCAGCGCTTCGCTACGCAGCAGCGGTTCGATGGCGTTGGCCAGGTCCGCGGCATCACCAGGCTTGAACAATACGCCTGCCTTGGTTTCATCGAGAATGCGACGCATAGGCGGCACGTCTGAAGCAACCAGCGGCAAGCCGGCCGCCATATAGTCGAAAAGCTTGTTGGCGAGCGTGATGCGAATGTGGTTGCAATCCAGGAAAGGCAGAAGGCCCACGTGTGCGTGCGCACAGAATTCCGGCATCCGGCCGTGGTCCTGCCAGCCCAGCAGGATCACGCGCTGCTGTAAGTTCAATCTCGCTATGGTTTGCTCTACCCGGTCACGTTCGGCACCATCGCCAACAATGATCAGGACCGCCTCCGGCACACGCGTTTCGAGCAGCTTGATGGCTTCCACGGCCGTGTGAAGGCCACGATCGCCTCTCAGGATTCCCGTGAAGATCACACGCAGCCGGTCGCGCCACGGCTCATATTCAACCGGGAATGGTTGGGGTGCAAAAAATTCCTCGGCGTTCTCCGGAGTGTTACTCACGACGACAACGTGTTCGGCGCGCGCACCCTGCCGAATGCTTCGGTCCCGCGATTCATCGGAGACCACAAAGATTTGATCGGCCTGGGCCAGGACCCGGCGCTCCACCCATTCCGCAATTTTGGGATTGCGCACCAACGGATCGGTAAAGCGCATGCGATCGAATTGCCACTGCGAGCGCAGTGCCTCGGGGTACGGTTCGACCACATCGTAGTGTACGGGTATGCGCAGCGCCCTCCCCACCCAGACGGCGGTCAAGGCAAGCGGAAGGTCAGCCACGACGATGCAGTCGGCCTTCATGGCGCGTGCGCAGGACCAGATGCACCAAATCCAGAACGGATTGAAAAAATAAGGGAAGTTGATGATGTGATTGAGCAGCCGACTGCGCACACTGGGCAGACGGTTGACCGTCATCCAGGGACTTTGCTCGCGGCGCGCCTCGCGCAACTCATTGCGCGAAATCAGATGCACCACGTGCCCGGCGCTGGCCAGACTGCGTGTTTGTTTGACCACGCGTGTGGCGTTGCGTGGCCAGTTGCCATCGTACACGTAGAGTACATTCACGGCGCACAACTCATTCGATTCACCCGTGATTTCAACAGAAAAGCCCGCCCAATTTCACGGCAAAACCATCCAGCGTCAGGCCACGTGGTACATTGAGCCGGGGCAACTCATGCATAGCGCGCGGTTTGCGTGGCATCCAGCCACCTCCCCCGGCAAAGGCACCGCGATATCCGGCGCGCATGGCCTGTTGGACAACGTCCGCACTGTAAAGGCCGTACGGATAAGCCAGCC
>JBOHRF010000067.1:0-20436 GCA_050732575.1 Longimicrobiales bacterium | reverse complement strand
CACACGGTCCCGCCGCCTCCCATGCGCCACCATTCGCCGTTCCACGTCCTGGCCGCGCGTCTCATGGCCTCGTTCTCGTAACCGTGCGCAGGATTGCCGGGCACCGTGTACCAGCGCCACACTTGCTTGCCGGTCTCCGCGTTGTACGCCGTGACGTAGCCGCGCACGCCGTATTCGGCGCCGCCATTGCCGATCACCACGTTGCTTTTCACAATGCGCGGCGCGCCTGTGATGCTGTAGTCGGAGTTGGGCGGTGTGGTTTGCACGGACCAGGCGAGCGTTCCGGTCTTTCGATTCAGCGCGACCAGCCTGCCATCCAGCAGGCCGACGAACACAAGTTCTCCAAACACAGCAACGCCGCGGTTCACCTCGCCGCAGCACACGCTCGGCCCGCCTTGCGGGATGCCCGGATCCCAGCGCCACAGCTCGCGTCCGGTGCGCGCGTCCAGCGCGAACACAAAGCTGCGCGGTCCGGTGGCGTAAAGCACGCCGTCCGAGATCACAGGGACCGCTTCGAGGCGCGCGCCGATTTTCGGGATCGCCCAGCTCCACGCGAGTGCCAGACGGCTCACGTTGTTGGTGTTGATCTGCGAGAGCGGGCTGTAGTGCGTCTCCGCATAGTCGCGGCCGTAGGTGAGCCACTCCTGCGGCGCGGCCCGCGTGAGCGCTCGGTCGTCGACGCGCTGCGCGGCAGCTGGTGGGGCGGCGTGCAGCGCGGCCACGCACGCCATGATAACGAGCGAGAACACGTGTGCGGCTCGACAGTTTGGATGAGCAGACATTCTCAGCCCTATCGCTAGAACGTTCCGTTGCTCCGCAGTTTACTACTGATCGGCGTGCCCGCCCGAATGCGAAGCTGCGCGTTCCAGCTCAGGACTTGTCCTCCAGAAACGCGCGCAGCCGCTCGATGGCCGCGTCCCACTGTCCGGAGACCTCGTCGAGATAGCGGCTCGCCATCTCGAGCCGCTTGGGCCGCAGCTCCCAGATGCGCTCGCGCCCGCGGCGCGTGCCACGCACTACGCCGGCATGGGCGAGCGCCTTGAGATGCTTCGTGACCGCCTGGCGCGTGACGCCCGCTCCATCGCTCAGGCGAGCGATCGAGAGCGGGCCGTCATCGGACAGTCGCGTAACCAGCCGCAGGCGCGTTGCTTCGCCGAGCGCGGCGAAGACGGACGCTACATCCACGCGCCGGACGCCGCTAGCCAGCGCTGACATACCGCTCGATGTTCTTCATTTGCCCGTTCCACCCCGCATCGTTCATGCGGAACGCCTGCGCGCGCCGCGCGGCCGGAATGCGATCGAAACCCGATTCGACGATCGTGAGCTGCGTCCCGCCCTCCACCTCCTGCAAGCGGAACTCCACGAGAGTGGTCGGCTCCGCCGAGTAATCTACCTGGGCGTCAACGGCGTACGGATGCCAGCGGTACGAGAAGAATCGCTCGGGTTCGATGCGCTCGACCAGCACTTCCAGCAGCGCATGCTCGTAGCCCTTGATTGTGATTCTACCGCGCACTGCCGCACCTTCGGCGAATTCGCCCTCCAGCTTCACGCCAAACCACGCGCCGAACTCCTCCGCCCTGGTCAGTGCGCGCCACACCCGGGACTGTGGCACGCGCAGCGTGATCCGCTTCTCGATGCGATCGGTACTGGTCTGCTTCTCCATGGCCTTCATAACAGATCTTCCTCCGTTGGGGGCCGGCCAATGTGCAATCTCATGGTTGCATAATAACCGCGCCCGGCAAAATATGCAACCAGTGGGTTGCCTATTGCCCCGGCCGTTCGTGGTGCGTGCCATGGGTAGCGGCGGACGCGCCCTTCCGCGCTCGTCGCGAGAACGCGCGCGCGTCTGGCGGCATTCTTGCAAACACAGTGGGGTCCATTCCAGGCGGCCGTGATCGCTTTCTCGCCTCACGGATCGCTCCACCTTGGAGGCGGAAATGGATACCCAGATGCATGCGCGATCACGGAGTGGTAGCCGATCAGGAACGTCCGCACGTTTCGGCTCGTGCATCATCGTGATGGCCCTGGTAGGAGGGTTCGGCTGCAACCAGACCCGGATGGACAACAGCGCCAAGTCCATGGAGAGCGGTGCCGCATCCGGTGCAGCACCAGTGGCCGACGACAAATCTCCGGAGGTCGTGGCGGAAGGGAAGCGGATCTTTCGTTTCGAAACATTCGGCAACGAGCCCTTCTGGACCGACACGTTGCACCTGAACGAAGTTGTGCAGACGGCCGTCGATCCGACGACTGCGCTCAAGGTTGGTCTGAAAGTCGACGCGGACGTGCTGCCTGCCGGGATCCTGGAAAAAGTCGATCTGAAGAGTCCGGCCACCACCGTCGCGTTGCTCAAGATGAACGCGATTGTTGGCATACAGGCTACCGTTGATGGCAACAATCGAATCACGCGACTCGGCATAACCTGCGCGCTCTGCCACTCAACCGTAGACAACTCGGTCATGCCGGGCATTGGCCAGCGCAAGGATGGCTGGCCCAACCGGGACCTAAACGTGGGCGCCATCGTCGCGCTTTCACCGGCCTTGAGCGCAGAAAAAAAGGCCGTCTACAATTCGTGGGGCCCCGGCAAGTACGACCCGCGCTACAACATTGATGGCAAGAACTCGCCGCTGGTATTGCCACCCGCGTATGGCCTTGCTCAGGTGAAAAACGAAACCTACACCGCGGAAGGGCCGATCTCTTATTGGAATGCGTATGTGGCAGTCACGCAGATGCGCGGGCACGGAAACTTCGAAGATGCGCGGCTCAACCTCAAGGTTGTGCATTCACCGGATCAGGTCACCGCGAAGCTGCCCGCGCTGCGCGCCTACCAACATTCGATGGCCTCGCCGCCCGCGCCCTTGGGAAGTTTCGACGCGGCAGCGGCCGAGCGGGGGCTCGCTACGTTCACACAATCGTGTGCGCGCTGCCACGTGGGTGGTACGGGCACCGACAACAACGATGGCAAGCTGCACGCACCCGCTGAGACTGGCATGGACGCGGCTTACGCAATGCGCACGGCCAACAAGGCGTACCGCACCACGCCACTGCGCGGACTCTGGCAGCACCCACCGTATTTTCATGATGGCAGCGCCCGGACTCTGGCTGACGTAGTAGCGCATTACAACAAGGTCTTGAAGCTGAACCTGAGTGCGGCACAACAGCGCGAACTGGTCGAATACCTGAAGTCGATCTGAAGCGGCAATTGCGGACTGCCGGGCTTGACCGCAGCCAGCAAGCTAAAACTGCCGCCTCGATAGAATGGCGGCAGTCGCTCATGGTCGTAAGGCGGAACGTTCGGCTTGGTGAGAGTGCTGGAAGTCAGCAAGCGCGCTCATTGCCCGGGCAACCGGCGGCAACCGCGCTCGCAGGGTACCGCAACGGACCTCAAGTGGCTGGGGGATCCGGCCGCTTGGTGCGTGACACGCCCATGAGAATGCCCAGACCGAGCAGCACGACCACTCCAATCCCGATCCAGGTGGTTGAAATCCCTACCAGATTCGCGGCCAGGGCGAGGCCGACGATGAGAACAAGGAACCCGACGATGTAAATCGCGAATGAAGACATATGATGGCCCCTCCTCCAAGGCTGGCGCCCTGTTGAGGCAAGCCCCGTACCGTCAGCAAACACATTTCCGTTGATCTGGCTCAATCCCGTGCGTTGTCCCTTTCGAGATGCGCCTCGATGGAATGGCAGCAGTCGCGCATGGCTGGTCCCGAGGCGAACCAACGCGCTGGGCGACTATATTGGGTGCGCCGATCCTCCAGGAGGCGCTCATGCAGCCCCAGCCCAGGCATGCAGCGATATGGTCACGAGTCGATTCCACGACGGTCTGATCGCGGAAGATTGGGTGATCACCGATCTCGCGGAGCGTCTCCTGCTTGCCAGGAAACAGGAAGCAACGCGCTGATTCCGCAAATCCAGCGGGCACTCGCAAACAGCTGCTCTCGTTGAGACGGCCTCACCCTCACCTCAGGATCATGGCGAGGGTAAGGGGGACTCCTTCCTCAGAACGCGAATCCCAACCCAACGCTCGCGTACATCGGCGGATTCACTTCGTTGAAGTCCTCGGTGCGGAGGAATCCGAACCGCCCTGCCAACTCGGCCTTTCCCAATGCGATCCCGCCCGCGAGTCCATAGTGGAAGGTGCCTCCTGCGTCGAGGTACCAGCCGTCCTTCGCATCCGGATAATAGTGCGTGCGGTACCAGTCGGTGTGCGTGATGTGGGTGATGATCGCCTTATCCTTTCCGAATTGTGCCGCGGCGAACCAGCCGGGGCGGGTACACGCCCGCGCTTCCCGTGAGGTCCGCGCCGAGATTCAGTCCACGGAAGAACGCCGGCCGTCCGGCCGAGTAGCGGTCGAGCAGCGTGTTGAGGTCGGTCACGTACATGGCGAGCGTCAGCACGTCCTTGTGCTCCCGCGGCGAGAGGCCCGTGCCCCGCTGGTCCCAGAAGACCAGGAAGTACTCGTCGGCCACGTTGAATCGGTCGGCCAGCGCAGCAGTGACCGGTAGTCGCTACCCGAGCCACCGTGCAGGAACACAATGACCGGATTCGCCGGATTTCCGCCACGGTTGCCGGAACCAGGTTGCCGGGTTCACCGGGGCCCATGGTATCGCACGCCGCCAAACCGAGGCCGGCCAGTACCCGGGGCGCCCAATCCTGAATACGCATATGCTATCCTCTGCCTTCAGGTTGAATTTCAAAACGCGCTCAAGGTTACCGCAGGGGAGGGCGATTCTCTTGACACTGCACGCCGACTTCTTGACAGTTCACGCCATATGGTGAAGGCAGCCCCCGCGATCGCCGCGACCAGCACGCTGGCCATGGTCCGCACGGCCGGCGCGCGGGGGATCGAGACCGCGGATTTGCTGGAAGAAGCCGGGCTCACGCATGAATTCCTGGAAGACCCGGACGCGCCGGTGTACGTGGATTACGTCTTTGCCGCGCTGGTAAGCCGCATACGCATGCGCATCAAGCCCGATCTGCACGTGCTGCGCGTCGAGCTGCGCCAGCCCGAGCCGCCATCCACCTCGCCGTACGTCGAGCTCTTCCGCGCGACCGTGCGCTTCGGCGCGCCACTCGACCGGCTCTGCTTCAGCGAGTTGGAGTGGAACGCACCGACGGTGAGCGCGGACACAGCGCTCGCCCGGCTCCTGGAAGAGCACGCCCGCATCCAGGCGCAGCGCATGCCGCAAGCGGCACCAAGTTTCAGGATCGAAGTGCAGAAGGCGATTGCCAACGTTCTGCCCGAAGGCGGATCGGCCGAGGATGTCGCGCGCGCGCTGCACTGCAGTGTGCGCACGCTGCAGCGGAAACTGGTTGCGACGGGAACCACGTTCAGGGAGGTCTACGAGACGGTCCGGGGTCAGCTCGCCCAGGAATATCTGACCGATCGAAAGGTGTCGATCGCGGAAGTTGCATTTCTGCTCGGCTTCAGCGATCAGAGCAGCTTCAACCGCGCGTTTGGCCGCTGGACCGGTGAGTCGCCCGGACGGTGGAGACGGCAGCGCGCGAGAGTGGACGACATCTCACGCCGCGCCCTGTCATGAAGCGCCTGTGCCTGGTCTTCTGCACCGCATCAATCTGCATCTGGCTCCCGTCCTGTGGCAGTGATCTGGAACAGCTCACCCAAAAGCGTCTGAAAGTCATCACGGCTAATATCTACCATGACTGCTCGAGCCAATCATGCGGTGGCGATAACAACGTGCCTGCATGGACTGTTCGCCGAGACATATTAGTCAATACGATTACCTCCCTTGATCCGGATGTGATCGGTCTCCAGGAAGCATACATGGATCAGGTGGAATGGCTGGTGGATCAGCTTCCTGGCTATGCCTATTATGGGCGCGGCCGCAATGCCGACGGATCGGGTGAGTCCGTCACCATTCTCTACCGCAGCGATGCGTTCGATCGCACAGACGGCGGCCATTTCTGGTATTCGGATAGCAAGTTTACGCCCGGATCAAAATGGAGCAGCATCACTGGCGACCCGCGCATGACAACGTGGGTGCGACTCGAGCGCAAGGACTCCGGAACGGGGTTCTACGTGTTCAACAACCACTGGCCGCCCGGCTCCGGTGCGGGCGAGTTGGTGCGCTTTGAAGTTGCCCGTCTGCTTGCCCGTTCCATTATCGAGCAGCGCAATGTGCACGAGTTCTTTCTGATCGTGGGTGATCTGAACGCAACCAGCGGGGAGCCATCCTATCGCTATTTGGCGGGCGAGGCCTGTCCGTTCAAGGCCACGGAAGATCCGGTGAGGTTCGGACAATACTGCAATCCGTGGTCAACCTTCCCGCCGCCCTTTGAACTGGTCGACGCGTGGCAGCAACACGGTCTAACGGGTGGCACGAGGTGCGGCAACACGACGTCAGGCTCCCCGGATGGCAACACAGGCGCACGGCTCGACTACGTGCTGGTCTGGAAGCCGGGTGGCGATTACCCGATCATCGAGACCGTGCAGCGGGCACAGGTGGGTGCGACGTGCTTGTCCGATCACTGGGCAGTTTACGCATCGATGCTTCTGCCACTCCATTCCGGGACGGCAAACAATATTGCGGGCCCCGGACGTTGAAAGCGGCGGACCGAGGCGGAGAGAATCACGAATCGATTCCTGACGGAACCCGGCGAGCCGCTCGCATTCTCGTCATCAGTAACGTGGGAACCGTGCTGCTTCTCGAAGCGCAGGATTCGGACGGCCACCGCTGGTGGCTGGCGCCCGGTGGTGGCCTGGATCCCAATGAGAGCTTCGAGGAAGCCGCGCGGCGCGAGCTGCGCGAGGAAACCGGTCGCGACCTGCAGATCGGACCCTGGACCTGGACCCGGCGAGCCGTCCAGTACGAACGCTATTTCGTGGCGCGTTCGGACGAGTTCGTGGTGACTCCCATGGAGCCCGACACCTACGTGATTGGTTACCGTTGGTGGACGCAGGAAGCGATTCGGCAGTCCACCGATGACTTTGCGCCCAGACGCCTCGCCGAGCTTCTTCCACAGCTCATGCGTGGAGAGTATCCGGATCCGGCGATTGACTGCGGCGAATGAGGATGAAAACTCGCTGTCGGTCCTCGCTGCTTAGCTGACGGGGCGTACGTGCAACTTCAGGCTCAGCAAACGGAGCCGCGCGCCTAACGCGCCGGTTGCCAGCGCGGAATCTGTTGCCAGCCGGCAAATAGATCCTGCACCAGCTGGCCTTCCGCCTGCTGCCTGCTCTTGACCACGTAGGATTCGCCATCAAAAACGAATGATGTCACCGTGCCCGCCTGGGCACTGAGATAGGAGTACGTGTCAATGTTCGCGGAATCGCGCGTGGTTTCGGCGCGCACGATGATCATACTGCCGAATACGTCGCCGATCTTCGCGTGCGTCCTGCCATTGTAAACGACGCACGGACAGCCGCCTGTTCCGCACATTGTGCCCTGCACGAGATAGTCGTCCGTGCCGTCACCATTGAGATCGGCGTGCACACCCTTGACCACCTGTTCGGCGCGATCCTCTCCTTCGTTCGGGCAACAAAGTTGGATTCGCAGCAACAGGCAAACCTGCTCTGGTGACCCCGCCAACCCGGGCGTGCACGCGACCCGCCGTCAATCGCGCGCGCGGCGCGCGCCAAAGATCCCCATCGTTACGGCGGCGCCGCGGCCCCACGCCCAATCGTCCCAGCAGTCCCACGGCACGCCAAAATCGCAATTGTCACGGCGCCGCGACGCGCCCAGGCCCGATCGTCCCAGCGCCGCGACGCGCCCAAGATCCCAATCGTCACGGCGACGAACCGCGTTTGGGAAGTTGGATGCCCTATACGGTACCAACATCCCATGCGGTGCGCGGCGCCGAAAGCGATTGGGATCTTGATGACCCCAGGCGCTCACAACGTCGCAATCACGCGGGCTACGACACTCGTTTGGGTTGTTGCATACCTCCCACCATGTCCACATCGAGGTGGCGATCGAGTAACAACGCAAATGGCGCCCTCATCTTTTCGCTGCACTGCCTGCACATTGAATGGTGATCTCAACCTGCGCCTTCAGGCCCGGCGAAGCACCAATCCCGCAAGCAGTTTCCGAACGCGTATCCGCCAGAGCCAATAGACCATCAGAACGAGCGGCAGCAGCGCGGGGACAGCCATGAGCGCGGGTTTCTGCAGCCAGCAGGGAACTCGTCCATCTGCCCGAAGAAGAAGGAACCGGTCGCAATCCAGAAGCCGAAACACATGCGCCAGAGATGACGCGCAATGCGGCGCGCACCAGCGAGGTCGAGGCGGCGGTGGATCGGCCGCACTGCGGTTACGGCCGTGACCACGAAGTACGCGCACGGCGGGCCGCCGAGAAGCGAGCCCGGGATGTCGCGGATGGCCGCCACCACCGTTGCGGTCATTCCCATCGCTTTGGCTTTCGATCGATCGGCAAGACGGCCGGGACATCGGTGATCGCTGTGATCGCACTGGCGCTGATCGCCATCGACCCGGCCAACCCGCAGCTTGCCGGTTGGCCTCGGTCTCGACGCGTTACCCGGAAACGACAGCAACCTGCTTGGACTGGGCATCGCCGTGCAGGCGGCAAGCGGGCGAATTCCCGCGCCCTCGAGTTGACTAGATCGTGCGGGCCAGAAAATCCCGGATCAGCGGCACCATTTCATCGGCTTTGTCTTCCAGCGCGAAATGCCCCGTGTCCAGCAGGTGGAACTCCACGTCGGGCAGGTCGCGCTTGTAGGGATGTGCACCGTCGGCGGGAAAAATTTTGTCGTTCTTGCCCCACACGATCAGCATGGGCGGCTGGTGTTCGCGGAAATATGCCTGGAACTTCGGATAGAGTGGCACGTTGGTATGGTAGTCGTAGAACAAGTCCAGCTGTACTTCAGCGTTGCCGGGGCGGTCGAGCAGTGCCTGGTCGTGCACCCAGTTGTCGGGAGAAATCCGGCTCACATCAGACACGCCGTCCGTGTATTGGAACCAGGTCGCCTCGGGCGCGACCAGTTTGCCCAGCGCCCTGCGATGCTCCGAGGAGCCGTCCGCCCAATAGGCCTTGATCGGATCCCAGAACTCCTTCAGCCCTTCCTCATACGCATTGCCGTTCTGCACGATGAACGCGGTGACTCGTTCCGGATGCTCGAGCGCCAGCCTGAAACCGACCGGTGCGCCGTAGTCCATCACGTACATTGCGTACTGCTTCACGCTCAGCTCATCGAGCAGGCCATCAACCAGTTCAGTGAAACGCGCGAACGAATAAGTGAACGTCTTGTGATCCGGCATATCACTCTGCCCGAAGCCCGGATAGTCCGGCGCGATCACGTGGTAACGATCGGCCAGTGCCGGAATTGACACCCTCGATGTTCGCCTTGCGATGATGCGTGACCGGCGCGGGGGCGGATGCGGCGAAGGTGGGCGCGCGGCGCGCGCCGGCGGGAACTGACCTGGCCATGTGCAAGACTCCTGTACCGGGGTGCGCACCCGTTCGCGGGCCGCACGTTGGGGCCTTGAGTTAAGCGAGCCCGGTCGGATGCGACCATGCGACGAAAGGCGGATACGTGACCGGGCAATTGATCTGCCGCAGGTGAAACCCGCGGCACAAGCTCTCTCGTAGAGAATCCGGGCTGCACCCAACCTCACCGTACTGCTCCGGGGCCATCATGGAAGCGATTCTGCGGGAACTGCGCTTTGCCTTTCGATCGATCGGCAAGACGCCCGGGACATCGGTGATCGCTGTGATCGCACTGGCGCTCGGTATCGGCCTCACGGTTATCATGTTCAGCATCGTCTACGGTGCGATGCTGCGTGGTCTGCCCTTCGACGAGTCCCAGGACCTGATCGCGATTGACGCGGCCAACCCGTCACGCGGCATGAACCGCATGGCGGCCACCATCCAGGACTTCAGCGAATGGCGTGCGCGCCAGCGCTCCTTCACAGACCTGGGCGGATACACAGGGCAATCGCTCAATCTTGCCTTCGATGGAGCCTCGCCCGAGCGCCTGCAGGCCGCGCGCATGGACCCGGCCATGTTCAAGGTGCTGCGGGCGCAGCCAGTGCACGGCCGCGTGTTCACGGACGAAGAGAACCGGCCGGGCGCACCGCTCGTGGTCGTGATTGGGTATCACCTCTGGCAGCAGACATTCAATGGCTCTCCTGGCGTACTGGGTCGCGCCGTGCGCCTCAACGGCGAGGCGGCCACGATCATTGGGGTAATGCCCGAGCGTTTCGGGTTCCCCAACAGGCACAACGCGTGGGTGCCCCTGCGCATAGATCCGGTGCAGAGCACGCGCGCTACTGCGCCGCGCCTGCAGGTGCTCGGCCGGCTTCGTGACGGTGTGTCCCTCGACCAGGCCCTTTCCGATCTGAATCGAATTGCCACTGACATCGCGGCCAGATTTCCGGACACGAACAAGGGCGTGGGCGTGATCGGAATGGAGCTGCGCAAGCGCATGTTCAACGGCGAGGAGCGCGCGACGCTGTGGATGATGTTTGGCGCGGTCACGCTCGTGCTGCTGATCGCCTGTGCCAATGTGGCCAACCTGCTGATCGGAAGAGCGCTAATTCGCACCAAAGAAGTTGCGGTGCGCACCGCGCTCGGCGCCTCGCGCTGGCGTGTGATGAGTCAGTTCCTGATCGAAGCGTTCTCGCTGGCCTTGCTGGGCGCCACATTCGGCACGGCCATCGGCTTCACCGGGATCAGCCTGTTCAACCGCGCGATCGTCGATACGGATCCGCCCTATTGGCTGCTGATTCAGCTGGACGGCGCGGCCCTGCTTTGCATCGGCGCGGCCATGCTGCTGGCCACGCTCGCGGCCGGCGCCGTGCCCGCGTGGCAGGCCGCGCGCGCCAACACGCAGGGCGTTCTCAAGGATGAATCGCGCGGGACCTCGAGCTTCCGGTTGAGCCGTCTGACCCGTGGACTGGTCGCGGTCGAGATCGCGCTCTCCGCGGGCCTGCTCTTCTGGGCCGGTCTCATGATCAAGACCGTTGTGAAGGTCAACACGATCGACCTCGGCTTTGAAACCACACGGATCTTTACCGCGCGCTTGACCGACAACCCCAGCCAGTACACGCTGCAGCATCCTGGAGTAGTGCCGCCACCGGAACAACGCGCGGCCGAACGCCAGCGTCGCATCCGTTTCGCGGATGAATTGCTGGCCGGACTCCGTTTGCTTCCACCTGTGGAGCATGTCGCGCTGTCTAACGGTATGCCGGGAAGGGGTAGTAATCGTCGATCCTACCGCCTGGAAGGAACGACCGAGACGGACGACAACCGTCTGCCCGTCGCATCAGACGTGGTGGTGACACCCGACTTCTTTCACGTGCTGGGCGTGTCGCCTGTCAACGGAAGGCTGCTCACTGCGACCGATGTGGAAGGATCGCTGCCCGTCGCGGTCGTGAACCGCTCCTTCGTCGAACGACATTTCCAGAACAGCACCGCGCTGGGCAGGCGCATCCGCATGGCGGGTGACAGCACAGCGCCGTGGGTCACGATCGTGGGCGTGGTGCCGGACCTGTATGCCAGCGGTCTCGAGAACGAGGAGCCCGCTGCGTTCTATCGGCCCTTCGCGCAGGAGCCGTTTCGCACGGCCGAGATCCTGGCGCGCACGCGCGGAAACCCCACCGCAATCGCCCACGCAGTGCGGCAAACGGTAGCCCGCATCGATCGCGATGTGCCGCTTGAGGAAATCAACTCCCTGGCCGGCATCATCGACGACGAGAACTGGTACTACGCCGTGTTCGGCTCGCTCTTCATCGCCTTTGGCGCAGCCGCGCTCTTCCTCGGCTCGGTTGGACTCTACGGCGTGGTCGCCTTCTCGGTAGGACAGCGTCGCCGCGAGATGGGCGTGCGCATGGCCATGGGCGCGACCGCGATCGATGTGCTGAAGCTGGTATTCCGCGGCGGCATGAAGCAGGTAGCCATTGGACTCGGGCTGGGCACCGCGCTCGCCTTGCCTGTTGCCAAACTGATGGCCGCATTGTTGTTCCAGGTCAAACCGATCGATCTGCCCATCTATTCCGTTGTTGTGCTCGTCCTGGTCGGCACGGCCGCGCTGGCCTGTTACGTGCCCGCGCGCCGCGCCGCGCGCGTCGATCCGATCGAAGCGCTGCGCGCCGAGTAGCGACTCCTGCTCCGACGCAACTGCGGGTTCACGCCCAGGCAGTTTCCGCTTTACTCGCGGACGCGACCGAGCGCCGCCGCTGAGATGACGTTGTCGACCTTCGCGCCGCGCCGGGCCAGGGTCTCGGCCGCCTTTGGATAGTGGAATCGGAAGGCGGTCATGAGGGGCGACCCGTCGCCTTTCACGCCGTCGACCGCGGCACCGAAATCCAGCAACAGCTCGACCAGCGCGCTCTGCACACCGGCCGCGTGCGGGTGCTCACTCGAGACCAGCATCTCCATCGTCGTGCAGCCATGCCCGTACATATTGGCGCGCGCGTCGGGTTCGGCACCCGCTTCCAGAAGGACTCGCGCGATCTCAACCGCGTTCCCGGGCGTTCGTTGCCGAAATCCCTCGTGGCCGTTCGCACCGACGTAGTGCAACAGCGTAGCGTGGTGATCGCGGGTCGACCGGGCGCGCACGAGTTGCGGATTGTTGCGCAGCAAGGTCTTCAGCGTCGACACATCACCCGTGACGATGGCATCGGCCGCCGTCTCGAATTGCGACACAGGGGAACTGGGCTCCTGATATTTCTCGATGTGCTTCACGAACTTTGGCCAACTCTCGAAGCCATGAAGCCGCGCAATGACGAGTTGAGCTTCGGAAAGCGTCGCCTTGGCCGGCACCCGATCCGATGCAAGAAGGCGGGATTGTTCCAGATCCTGAATGATCCCGTCCAGGTCGCGGGTTACCTCTGCCGCAACTGACAGGCGAGCTAGCCGTTCGATCCAGGCGGCTACCCACTCGCGAACGGAATCGACCTCACCGGCCGCAGCCTTGACGAGGTCTTTTGCCAGCTTCTTGTATTGCTCGAGGTTGGGCTGAGGAGCGAGCGGGATGGCGTCCGTGTGACGAGTCTGCATACGAAGCTCCTTTCAGGAATCGCCTGGAGTCCGCACGTATCAGGCTGAAAGAAGATTCGTACGTGTAGTTTCCTGCTAATGCCGGTGGGCACGGCCCTGCCCGCGGACTGGTTGCACCCGGCGTGCGTAGCGAAAACTACGGCTCAAACCGCCCCGAGCAAGTGCTCGATCGCGATTCTGTTGGCACTCTCGCTTCCATCAAGTGAGCAAATGGGCGCGGGACGAACTCGCCGCCGGCCCGGTCCAATGTGAGGCGCCCGTTAGCCACGACGATGACAGGTATGCGCATCCACGGCGTCAAGACGCCGCGTAGGAAGGCAAAACCAGGCTCCAGAGCGTACCTCCCGAGGAGCTTCGTGAGAAATGTCGCGCCCGCGTACGCGCGCATGAGCGCTGCGATCTATGCGTCGGACGAGACCCAGACGGGGTCGAACTGTGTCATATGATATGTAAGTTGGCCACCATCATCGCGGCCGCTGGACCGGTCCTGTCGCTATTGGACTCTCGGTCCTTTGATGCTTACCCCACCCTGCAGAAGTGTCACCTTGGTTGCCTGCCCTCGACGATTGTGAACGTGAAGCGCAGCGCCGGATCGAACGCGACTCCAAACTCGTAGTTGCCGAGGTGCCGCATCTCAAATCGCTTCCTGGGCCTAGGCCGCACGTTCATCTCCGAGGAAGGCATCCCGGCGCACGCAATGTGGTAATTCTTTCGGATGCATTGTGGCGCGGGCAGTACGGTTCCTTTGCGATGGGAGGAGTGCGATCTCTGGATCGTGATGTCGGTACCCAGCACGCAGGCTACGTTCGCCGCGTTTCGCGCTTTCATCCCATCTCAGGTGATAGCGCGGTTGGCTCCCGGCACCGAGCTCGCCGCGGCCAAACCATCAGCTGCTGGAGCGCTGGACGCGTACGCTGAATGCAGGCAATGCCCCGGCAGAGATGCGGCCGGGGATGCTGGCCAACCTGCGCTCGCACGGCGCGGTGTTGCTTGGAAATGGCGGGCTTGTGAGCCGGGGTAAGGCTGGTGCAAGCGATGGTCCATGGGTTGACCGTGCACGATCCGGCGATCTTTACCGCCGGTCTCCTGGTACTCGGGATCATGGCCATGACAGCAGCGGTCCTGCCACTGCGCTCGGTGTTCCGTACAAACGCCGCCCAGGTGATGCGCGGCGACTAGCCGCCCACACTAAGTGCCATCGGAAGCAGTACCAGATGTGCGCCGAACCGCCACGTTGCCGTCGAACCACCAGATTCGAACGTAATTCGTGCAAGGACGCCGATTCCAGGCCTATAAGTGCCGCTCATCGGCATATGCGCAGGCTGGTCGGCGGTGGTGAAATAGTCAGTTCGTAACGATCACCGGAAATGAGTGCCTGAGCGTATCCGAAGTTCCTTCCTGTAGACCCACCACCTCAACAACTGCAGCTCCGAGGTCGCGGAACAAGATCTCGACCTGGTGCTCAAAGTCCAGGAGAAGATCCAGGCAGGAGACCTTACGAGGTGGCCGCAGCATGGTATCGTACGGCATGATGATCGCGCGCAATCCGGTAACGCTCGCAATCGTATGTCCTTGCTTGCCGCACGTGTCCTTGCTCCGCGTGTGGACCGTGACCACAAACGGCTGGTTCACACGAATCGTGGGCGGGACTACCGCACTTGGCATGTTGGGAGCCCATCGGAGTGTGGCGAGGCTCACAACGCGCTCATACAATGGCTCTGTGGGGCGGTCACTTTGGCAGCCAACCGCTCCCACCATCGCGATTGCCAGAAAATGCTTAAACATGCTGATCACCCGTCCCTTGACAATGCCGTGGTGCGCGCCGAGAGGCTGCCAGCATCACGTTGTGTTTCTTAGCTCCCGGAAACGAGAACTTGCTGATCGTAGTTAATCGTGTCGATACCAGTCTGGAGAACGACCCTCACGAGGAAGCTCGGGTCGGCCAGATCGATGTAGCTCGTCCATTCATTCCCACTCCCGACCCAGAACCATGTGCTCCCGTTCCAGCTCTTGTACCAGGTCAAGGTCTTGGTGTCAGTACCACCAATGGGCTGTGCGGTCCATGTGTAATAACCCGAGCTACTGATCCACCCGGGCCCAAACATGTTCACCGATGTATGGATGGAGTACAATAGCCGATTCGGTGAGCCGGAACCAAGGTTGCTCAGCGCGTTGGCCGTTGCGGATGTCACGATAATTTCCCGTACAGCCGTGAAGCCCTCAGCTCTTATGAGAGCGGCGACGCCAGCCGCCAGCGGTGCGGCAACCGAGGTTCCATGCTGATTTCCAATAGTGCCACCGAGTATCGTGGTCGCTACATTCTCTCCTGGTGCAAACACGGCAACACAAGGGCCGTAGCTGGAACTCGATTGCTTGGAAGCAAATTGGTTAGAGGCTCCCACAGTGATGACGCCCGCGAGTCGTCCTGGCGCATCGTTGCAGGCGTTGTACGCATTGTTACCTGCTGAAACAGTAACCGTCACTCCGGCATTCATCAGATCCTGAACGGCCGCTTCAATGGCCTGACATGTGCCTTCAATGCCTGCGCATCCATAACTCGTATTGATATTCGCGACTGCAGGGAGGATCCTGTTGTTTCGGATCCAGTTCAAGCCTTCAATCAATCGATTGCTGACGGCATTGCAATTGAACGGCGCGTTATCAAGTCGGACAGAGTGGATAATGGCCTGCCTTGCCACGCCAGTTTGAGATCCTGCTGCCACACCTGCAGCAATGGTTCCATGGCCGTTGCAAGGAACGTACGGATCGAGCGACACATAACCCTGCTGTGTGACACCGCTCCATCCCCAGCCATTCCCGAGTCGACCGGAGAATCCTGAGTGATTGCCATCAACTCCGGAATCGACCATGTAGATATGCACGCTACCGGTGTTCTGGTAATAACTCCATGACGGTGTGCCGCCACCATATGGATCGATCAGAGTGTGTTGGTCGAGCTGATCCAGCGCCCATCGACCAGGAAAGCCGAGTGTAGAGAGGTTGTCGGTCCAGTCCTGTTCGACGACTACGTTCGGGCCGACCGCACGAACACGCGGATCAGACTGAAGCTTGGAAAGTTGCTCCTCGTCGACCGAGTCAAGCAGCAGCCATTTCATGCTTCGATCATAGCTCGTCAGCACACGGGCAGAAACTCGGTCGGCTAACTGCTGACTGAATTGCGATACGCGCGAGATTGAGTCGTGAAGTAAGACGATGTACTCACCTGGGATACGTTGAATTCCGGAACTCTGAATTAGACTCCGCGCGGGGCCGGGGGGGGCTCGTTGGTTGATCTTCGACGCAACCCGCACCCCAGACGGCACTCATGATGAGCAATGCGATTAGGCGCGGTTGCATTGATGACCTCATTTGCGGGCTCCTTTGGCAGGCGGGCACCATCTCAGGGATAGCTTACGACGTGGCTGGAGTAGCGTCAATATATACAGAAGAATTACGAAATGTTACACCCAGCGCCTTATAGCAGCTGCTTGACTGGATCAACATACGGGCGAAACGAAACGAGATTGAATGTGATTGCATTCAGCGGCTCCGGACCACGAACCCGGCCAGCGCAGTGAAAGATACGGCAGTCCCGATTGCTCGGCTTCGCCGCTACGTTGGCCAGCTTGATACCCACGCGCCGGGCCGCACGCGCGAACAGCTTTCTGTCCCCGCGGGAGTGAAGCGGCCACGATGCGATAATTCTTGCCCTTCTCGACATCGTCGCGCGCGATCCGGAAGCACGAGGAAAACGATGCCGCGCCGCGCATCGTACGCATGATCTTCGACCGGCGGTCCATACCAGCGCGGCTCATCGACGGCGCCCAGTGACGGGCTCTGTGTGATGTTCCATGAGTCGATCACCGAGTCGGTGGCGACTGCGATCTGTGCGTCGGACGAGACCCAGACGGGTCGAACTGTGTCATATGATATGTAAGTTGCCCACCATCATCGCGGCCGCTGAACCGGCCTGTCGCTATTGGACTCTCGGTCCTTCGATGCTGACGCCACCCTGCAGCAGGGTCACCTTGGTTGCCTTGCCCGCGTCCATCGTGAACGTGAATCGCAGCGCCGGATCGAACGCGACGCCAAACGCGTAGTTGCCGAGGTACCGCATCTCAATCGCATCCTGGCCCTGGGCCTGCGCCATGAGACGAGAACCGTCCAGGAAGAACTTGATCGGTAGCGGTGGCCCGCCGGGCACCTGCAACATGTAATTGCCCACGATCGCGTCGCGATCGGCCGCCGAGAGCGACGGAGCAGCCGCCGGCGAGGCCGGGGTTCCGCGGCCAACCGGGGCTTCGCCGTACGCCACGCGCAGAAGATTCTGCACCAGCCTCTGCGGCGATTCGCCATCAAAGTTCGTGAATACCACGATGCTCAGGCTGTCGTCGGGCACGTAGGTCGCCGCCGTCGCGAACCCCGGAATGCCGCCCGTATGCGAGACCGTCTTGTGGCCGTTGAACACCCCCGGCACGAGGCCGAAGCCGTAGTTGATCCTGCGCCCGCTGTTGAGCGAGTCGGCGGTCGACATGAGCGCGTACGACGCGGGCGAAACCGCCTTTCCGCCGTCGAGCGCGCGCTGCCACTTCACCAGGTCGCCCACCGTGGAGCACAGCGCACCGGCGGAGAATGGATGCGAGAGATGCAGGAACTGCGCGCGCACCGTGCCGCTCGGTCCCTTGCTGTACCCGAGCGCGAATGCGGGGTCGGACGTCTTCAACGGACAGTACGACGTCTGCCGCAGCCCGAGCGGCTTGAAGAACTGTGCGTCGAGATAGTTCGCGTATTTCTGGCCCGACGCCTTCTCGATCACCATTCCGAGCAGCACGTACCCCGTGTTGTTGTACCGGTACGCGGTGCCGGGCGCGAAGTCGAATGTGTCGGCCGCGACGAACTTGACGATCGCGTCGGGCGACAGCTCGTCGTTCCACGTCTTTGACCACCCTGGCGACGACGTGTAGCTGTGGATGCCCGACGTGTGATTCAGCAGTTGACGGATCGAAACCGTCTTGCCCTGAAGCGGGAACTGCGGCACGTACTTCGACAGATCGTCATCCAGCTTCACGCGCCCCTGTTCCACCAGCTTCATGATCGCGGCGGACGTGAACTGCTTCGTGATCGATCCGATCTCGTAGATCGTGGTGGCGATCGGCGCGCGCCAGGCATCCACGTTGGCCAGGCCGTGCGCGCCGTACGCCAGCGTGTCGCTCCCGCGAATCACCGCGAACGACGCGCTCGGCGCGCGCGATTCGGCGAGATAGGTGAAGACCAGCGAGTCGGCGCGCGCACGGAACGCGTCGCGCGTGATGGTCGAACGTTGCGCGATGGCCGGCGAGATAGCGGCGAGCATCGCCAGGCCGGCGAAAGCGGCGCGGCGGCAAGAACCAATCATGTGATTACTCCAAGGGGGATGCCGTAACGTATGTCCGTGGCGGCCGCTCGTCAGCTACAATTGACATTATCACGCAGCCCAAAACTTGCGGCAAGGCCCCGTTACGCGATAGGAAGTGAACACGTCCGTTACGATCGATCCGCATGTCTTGACCAGCCACAGAATCCGGACGCGAAAATTCCGCGCGCCGTAGCGATGTTCCCTTCCACGCCGTCCTGCAGTACACTGCCGGATGTCAATCTGTCCCGGGAGGCCTGACAATGGCTGAACCAGTCGTCGCGCTCTTCATAGTGGCCGCCGCCGCAGGCATAGGCGCCATGGGCCTCGGCCTCGCCCGCCGCAATCGGTCACTGGCCGTCATGGGCGGCGGCGTCATGCTGGCCACGGCCGGCGCCTGGGCCTTCGGCCCGCTGGGCGCGGCGGTGGGTGTGGTCGCACTCGTGCTGATCCGCCGCCACGAGAGACGGTCCAGGCCTCGGTAGCAAGCTACGGAGAGTCATGAAGTGACCGAGATCCTCATCGCCAAAGTCGAGAAGCAGGTTCGGACCGACCTGAGCGGCCGCGGTGTGATCATGCCAACCATGCCGGATTGCGACTGCCTCGAATCCGAGAACAATATGAACGAGCACCGCAGCCAAAGGAGTTGCTGATAGTAGACGGTTCGGCGCACGCACAGCGGGTTTTTGCCTCTGCGCACGGAACAGAGCTCGGCCGCGGCGGTCAACACACTTCAAAGCGTGCCCGATGAAGCGAGGACGACGTACGACGAGATTTTGCGTTCTTCGACAAGAAGGTGTGGCACGTCACTCGTTAGCCGAGATCTCGCTGCTCGTTGACGCACGTGCGTAGTCTATTGCAGTGCCGGTTGCTGGCGGCACCATCCCCGCGCACGTATACTCGCACACGGACCGCTCGGACCGACGTCCCGACCTTCCCGGCCGCGCTCCGTCGCGGCGCCGATGTCCCGCACACCCGGAGAGCGACTATGGGAGCGCGCAAATCCCACACGACCCGGCTGGCGCTGACCGTCATCGCGAGCAGCACACTGTTCGGCTGCGGCACCACGCCGACTAGGCTCGCTCACGTGCGGCTCGGCGTGGACCGGCTGGCCGACAGCATACCGTCCGTGCTGGCCGGCAAACGCGTGGGGCTGATCACGAACCACAGCGGCGCCAACCGCGCAGGACGCAGTACCATCGACCTGCTGGCAGCGCGAACCGACCTGAAGCTGGTGGCGCTGTTCGCGCCCGAGCACGGCATCCGCGGCACGGAGAGCGGCACGATTGCGTTCATGACGGATTCGGCGACCGGGCTGCCCGTGCACTCGCTATACGGCCAGAACCGGCAGCCGACACCCGAGATGCTGCAAGGCGTGGATGCGCTGGTCTTCGACATCCAGGACGTGGGCGTGCGGCAGTACACCTACCCGACCACCATGTACTACGGCATGATGGCAGCGAAGGCGAAGGGTATCCCGTTCGTGGTGCTGGACCGGCCGACGCCGGTCACGGGAACGATCGTCGAGGGCAACATCCTCGAGACACCGTACTCGAACTTCGCGGGCTTCTATGCGAACGCGTCGCGCCACGGCATGACGGTAGGCGAGTTGGCGCGCATGGCGAACGGTCATTTTGGCATCGGCGCCAACCTGACTGTGGTGCCCATGGTAGGCTGGACCCGCGACCTGTGGATGGATGAGACGGACCTGCCGTGGAAGCGCCCGTCACCGAACCTGCCGTACTTCGAGGGCACCATCCATTATCCCGGCACGGTGCTCTTTGAGGGGACGAACATCTCGGAGGGACGTGGCAGCGAGCGTCCGTTCGAGTACATCGGCGCACCCTGGCTGCGCGCGCAGGAGATGGCGGACTCGCTGAACGCGCGCGCCCTGCCCGGCGCCCGTTTCGAGGCGAAGGACTACCCGATCCGCGAAGGTGGACGCAAGTATCCCGGCGAGGTGTTGCACGGCCTGCACTTCATCGCGGTGGACCGCAACTCTTACCGGCCGATCGCGGCGACACTGCACTTCATGGAGCTCGCGCGCAAGCTGCATCCGGACC
>JBOHRF010000066.1:0-20574 GCA_050732575.1 Longimicrobiales bacterium | reverse complement strand
GGGTTGCAGGGACCAATGCTATCCGTGCAACTGTGCTCGCTGCGAGGGAAGTTGCCAGCTCGAAACAATCCCTGCAACCCTCCCCCTCCGCTTAATCCTATGTCCTCAATTCGTTTCTGCTTGTTGGGCCCCTCATTCTGTTTGATTGCGGATGGGTGGCACAGTACGCAAATACCGATAGATGGCGCGTAGATCGTCATCGGTCATGCGCCGCAGTTGGCGCCAGGGCATGAAAGCGTGCAGGGTATCGCCGCTGGGATTGATGCCGGTGCGCATGGTCTTGATGAAATCCGCTTCGCTCCACGGCCCAATGCCCGTGCTGTCCGGCGTGAGATTGGCGGGCCTGGCGGGGGTTGGCTTTTCAGATAACGCGCAACCGCCATGGCATCGCGATCCGACATCTCGTGGAACCACTCGTAGGGCATGATCGGAATCAGGACGTGACCATCCTTGTGTGCGCCGTTGCGCATGGCGCGCACCAGCTGAGCCTCACTCCAGTCGCCAATACCGGTCTCGGCATCGGATGTGATGTTGGCAGCGCGCGCGGTGCCCACACGCCAGTTGCGGAACGCCAGGCCGCCGCTCGGCGGACCGTCGGGATTCTTGTGTGGGTCGGCGGCATGACAGTGGCCACACACGGCCACGCTACGCACAATGTATGCGCCGCGCGCGACCAGGCCGCCCGTATCGCCTACTGTGGATGATGCCAGCGCGGGCAGTGCCACACCGCAACGACCGCATGCCGCAGCCGTCATGGTGCACAGGAAGAAGAAACCGCCCAGGCGAGCACGTTGCCGCGTGCGAGCTGTCTGCTGCCTTACCATGAGTGCCTCCGTTTACTGCGCGAAGATCTCCCCAGGCAACGCGCGCAAGGCAACGTGCCAGATCTGTGCCGGTGGTCCATGCATGTCAGGCTTAACGTAGCTGCGATCACGACTTGGCCCGGTTGGCAATCCGACTTTGGATCATGCTTTAGGATGGATGCAAAGTGGGCCCATGAGGAACACGAATTGCCCTTCCACTTGATTGAGAATTCGAGTTGGAGGCAAGTATGCGTATATCGAAGAAGCGGTGGTGGCAGATGGCACTGGCTGTGGGCTGGATTCCAGTCGCAGCAGTGGTCCTGATGCAGACCGGATTCTTCCGTCAGAATGATCTGCGGCTGGAGGTCGACATATCCGAGCGTCAGCTGCACGTGATCCAGGACGGCGAAGTTGTGCGGTCGTATGGGATCGCCGTGGGCACCAGCAGCTACCCGACGCCCGAGGGCAGCTTCAGTATCTCGAAGATCGTCTGGAATCCGCCCTGGGTACCACCCGACTCGGATTGGGCGCGCGATGAACCGGCACGTGCGCCGGGGGATCCGGCCAATCCGATGGCAGGCGTCAAGATCTACTTCAGTGAGCCCGCGTATTTCATCCACGGCACCAATGACCCCCAGTCCATCGGCTCTGCTGCATCACACGGTTGCATCCGCATGGAGCAGCGTGATGCCGAAGAACTGGCGCAGTTGCTGATGGAGCAAAGTGGCGCGGGTAAGGACGAAGACTGGTACGACAAAGTCATAGGCAGTTCCACGGATACGTATGTAGTCCGGCTGCCCAACGCTGTTGGGCTTGAGATCGACTAAAAGCCTTTTCGTCGTCGTAGTCGTAGTCGTAGTCGTGGTCGTTCTCGTGCTCGGTTGTTGTCGTTCTAATGTACGCAAAGAAGCAGGGTCAACGGACGAGCACGAGAACGACTACGACTACGACTACGACGACGATGAGCGGTCCGGGCGGACTCGTGGGCGGCGTTGGGGAAGGGGGGGAGTGAATCCGGGGTGATCACTGCGGCTGTCAACCTGACCAGCATCGAGACGATGCGAACCACGAGCTCCTTCGCGGTCACAACATCATCTTGCTCGAGCAAGCTCATGTCGACCAGGTGGTCGAGCGCTGATGATACCTCGGTTGCCGAGGAACGCGCGATCCGGAAGAAATAGGCACGACGACCGGGGGTTGCTTCACCGTTGCCTTCGGCAATGTTGAGCGGAACGGCGGCGGTTGACCGAAGAAGCTGACTCACGATATCCGCGCGACCGGGGCGAATTTTCGTCCGCACGCGGCAGACCTCACGGCTCAGCTGACGTGCGACCTGGTATACCTCGAGCCGCTCATGATCGAGGACACGCGTTGTGGCCATGGTATGAAGGAAACATCGGCCGTGCCCTCTCCCCATAGCAGAATCCGCCGACCTGCTGTTCCCTCGTAGCAGTATCGTCGTCGTAGTCGTAGTCGTGGTCGTTCTCGTGCTCGGTTGTTCTTTCCAATCTGAGCAAAGAAGTAGGTTTCAACAAACGAGCACGAGAACGACTACGACTACGACAACGATATCCGCTATCCCTGAATGGCGCGCGTGGGGCTCACTGATGCGGCGCGGCGCGCGGGCAGCCAGGCGGCCACGGAGGCGACCAACACGAGGGCGCACGGTACCAGTGCAAACGTGAGGGGATCCAGGCGTTGCACGCCGTACAGCTGTGTGCCGAGGAAGCGCGTTAGCCAGGCGGCGCCGGCCAGTCCGATGGCGACACCAACCAGCGCGAGCGCCACACCTTCACCCAGCACCATGCGCACGACCAGCGGCCGGCCCGCGCCCAACGCCATGCGGATGCCGATTTCGTGCTCACGACGTGCGGCAATGAAGGCGATGACGCTGTACATGCCGATGGCGGCCAGGGTGAGTGCGAGCGCGGCGAAGAAGCCCAGCATGACGGTCATGAAGCGCGGTTGCGCGAGGGCGTTGGCGGCCACACGGTCCATGGTGCGCACATCGGCGATGGGCAGGCTCGGATCGAGCGCGCGTACCTGCGCGCGCGCGGCATCCAGCAGCGTGAGCGGATCACGCTCGGTTTTGATGACCAGGGTCATGCCCAGTGGTGCATAACCGGTCTGCGCGGGGAATTGCGCGTGCGGGACTACCATCTCGGTGCGCGGCTCCTCGACCACGGCGTTGTGGCGAACGGGCCGTGTGATGCCGACAATGGTCATCCAGGGCTGATTGAGCGTGCCCAGATGGAATCGCTGGCCCAGCGCATCCTGTCCGGGCCAGTACTTCTCGGCCATGTGCTCATCGATTATGACTACGCCAGGCGAGTTCTCGCGGTCGGCATCGGTGAAGAAGCGGCCGCGCGCCAATTGCATGCCCATGGTCTCGAAGTAGCCCGGTGTCGCGACCTGCCAGTCGCCGTTGGGATTCTCGGATTGGTCGTTGGGCCGACCTTCGATCATGATGCTCCAGTCACCGATGGTGTTGGAGAGCGGCAGGATGCGCACGGCGGCTGCACTGCGCACACCAGCCAATCCTTCCAGTCGATCGATCAGCTCGCGATAGAAGCCGAACGCGCGCGCAGGCTCAGTCGTGGGGTACTCGGCGGCCGGCAATGCCAGCCGGAAGGTCAGCAGGTTCTCGACGTTGAAGCCCAGATCGATCTGGCGCATGGCGGCCAGACTGCGGGTGAGCAAACCCGCACCAATCACGAGAATGACGGAGAGCGCCGTTTGCACGATGACCAGTGCATGGCGCAGCCGTTTGCGCATGGGTACGGCGGCACTGCGTCCGCCCGCGCTCATGGCCGCGGCTAGCTCGACGCGCGCCAGCTGAAGCGTGGGCGCCAATCCGGCCAGCAATGTGGTGGCGATGGCCAGCAATGCGCTGAACGCCAGCACCCAGCCATCAACCGAAATATCGCGCATGCGCAGCACGTTGATGGGCGTCAGTGCCAGGGTTGCGCGCAGCCCACCGAACGCCAAAGCGATGCCGAGCACGGTGCCGGCCGTAACGAGCATTCCGCTCTCGAGCAAGAGCTCGCGAGCGATGCGCAACCGTGTAGCGCCCAGGGCAGCTTGCGTGGCCACCTCACGCCGCCGCGCATCGGCGCGGGCCAGCAAGAGGTTGGTCACGTTGGCGCAGGCAATGAGCAGGATGAAGCCGACCGCTCCAAACAGCAGCAGCAGCGGCGTGCGCAGACTGCCGGTCAGCAATTCATTGAGCGGAACGGCGTAGCGTGTGAGCCTGCCATCACGATTGTGCACGAAGCCTGCGGCAACCCATTGCTGCTCGGCGCGGTGCAAGTCGGCGCTGGCCGCGGCCGGGGAAACGCCGGCCCGCAGGCGACCGAACAGGAAATTGCCGCGGTCGCCCCAACCGCCAGGGTCGGCCGTGTTGACCGCCAGCGGCAGCCACAGCTCGGTAGGTTTTTCTTCGCGATAATCGAGCGGCAAGCGAAACTGAGGCGGCATGATGCCGAGCACAGTGCGGGCCCGACCGTTTATGCGAATGGAGCGACCGACTACATCGGATGCACCGGCAAAACGCCGTTGCCACAGGTGATAGCCGATGACCACCACACCAGCACGGCCGGGCGCATCTTCGGCCTGGCCGAACGTGCGGCCCTGGAGTGCGTTGACGCCCAGTGCGGCGAAGGTGTTACCGGTCACGAAAGCAGCGCGCACGCGCTCCGGCTCGACACCTTCGGTCAGGTTCATTTCCGACTCGTCGTAGGCGGCCAGATGCTCGAAGCTCTTCGTGGCTCGATTGTACTCGACCCATTCGCGCAGGCTGAGCCAGGTCTGGTCCGATTCACCCGCCGGACGCCAGATCATGACCAACCGATCGGGCTCTCCGTAGGGCAGCGGTTCCAGCAGGATGCCGCGAATCAGGCTGAAGACGGCGGTATTCGCGCCCATGCCGAGCGCGAGCGTGAGCGCTGCGGCGGTGGTCAGCCCCGGGCGCGCCAACAGGCGGCGCACGGCGATACGCAGGTCGTGAAGCAACGCGTCCATTTGAATAGTCCGGATCTGCGGGAGGTTGGGTATTGCTGCGTTGGATGGTGGGTAAGCGACCAGGGTTGGGACGGCAACAGATCGAGGAAATAGGATTAGGGTGAGGATTTAGGGTGGTAGGGACCAGTGCTGACCGTGCAACTTTGCAGGCCGGCAGCGGAACCGACGGGGCGAAGACAATCCCTACGACCCTCACCCTTCCGCTAGCCCGACGTAGCCGGAACCATACAGGTGTGTCGTGACACGGAAACAAACTGGGCAAGAGCGCAGGATGTAGGGCGAAGGTGAGGGCGAGGGCAGTAGGGATTGCTGCAACTCTGCAGTCCAACGGACGTCGGCAGCGGCATGAACCGACCGTGGCAGGTTCAACCTTTCTGCAGGTGGCCAGCGGGCCAGCTGCAATGCAGCAATCCCTTCCAGCCCTCTCGCCCTCGCCCTCCCCCTATCTTCCTCCGACCTTTTTCTTGCCATTCTGCGCAAAATCTCACTGCTAACGGACTAATCCTATGTCCTCAATCTGTTGTCCTTTCGGCCGGCAGATGCAACCGTGAGCGCGGGCGCGAGCATCCATTGGCCATACATCCGATAAGGAAAGACGTCATGCTACGGTTTGGAATCCGTGTATCGATCTGGTCGGCATTGCCGCTCGTGCTGCTCGTGCAGTCGGGCGCGGCACAGCGCACACCGCTCGATGCAAGAACGCGAGCGGCCGTGATCGACAGCCTGGCCAAACGGCTCGAGCTGCACTACATCGACCTGGACACGGCGCGCCTGATCGGCAACGCGCTGCGCGCGCAGCTGCGCGCGGGCGCATACGACACGCTGACCACCGCGGCGCGCTTCGCCGAAGTCGTGACGCGCCACCTGCGCACGGTCAACGGCGATCGTCATCTAAGCTTGCAAATTCCGCCCACCGGCGGCGGATCCGCCGGGCCCGCGCTGGCCCCGGCCGCGGGCGCGCGCCGTCAGAACTTCGGGCTGGCGCAGGTCGAAATTCTGCAAGGCAACATTGGCTACCTGGAGATCCGTGGTTTTCAGGGACAGCCCGGTTTCGAGACTGCAGTAGCCAATGCGCTGCGTGTGCTGGAAAACACGGATGCAGTACTCATCGATGTACGGCGCAACGGCGGCGGCAGCGGCCAGATGAGTCACCTGGTATTCAGCCATTTCCTGCCCGCCGAGCCGGTGCCGACCATTCGCGTCTACAATCGTGCAGCCAACAGCACGCGCAACATGCAAAGCGTTGCCGAAGTAACGGGTCCCCGGCGGACCGATGTGCCGCTCTACGTATTAACCAGCCAGGGTACGGCTTCCGCAGCAGAGGAGTTTTCGTTCGTGCTCAAGAATCTGAAACGCGCCACACTGGTGGGCGATCGTACGGCGGGCGCCGGCCACATGGTGGGCAGCTTCCCCGTGGGCGGTGGATTTGCCGCGGGTATCTCCATCACGCGGGTCATGGATGCACGCACGGGACTGGAGTGGGAAGGTGGCGGCGTTCAGCCGGACATACGCGTGCCCGCAGAGAATGCGCGGGACGTGGCCCATGCAGCAGCACTCAAACGCATTGCGGCTGCCTCTACGGACGCGCTGCTGCAACGTTCACTTCAGCTGATTGCGGAGAGCATCGAGGCGCGCGTGACAGCGCCCGCCATCGATGCAACACAATTGGCCCGGTGGGCGGGAAACTACGATGAAGGGCGCGTGGTGAAATGGATGGATGGACGGTTATGGTTTTACCGGCGTGCTGAGATTCTGCCTGATGAACTCATCCCACTCGGTGGCAATCGGTTTGCGCTGAATGGCGCCCAACGAATCACGTTCGCGCCGCGTGGCAATGGAGTTGTCATGACCGTCGAAGCGCCGGATGGGACTCAGCTTTCCTATGCGAAGATAAACGAATCGAGGAAATAGGATTAGGGGAAGGATTAGGGTGGCAGGGACCGATGCTGACCGAGCAACCTTGCAGGTGGTGGTCAGCGGAACCGTTCGGTTGCGACAATCCCTACCACCCTACATCCTCCCCCTAATCCTACTCCCTCAGGTTTTTTGATTTCCTCACAACGTCACGACTACAGCCAGCGTGAAGAAGCTATCCATTTTTTCCAGTGGCACCTGCACTTTTTCACCGGTGGGCGTGCCGATGCTGTTGAACAGGTCGACTTCGGTGAGGGCAGGCTGATTCCGCCAGAGCAGCTGCAGGCTGGGATTCAGCGCAATGCGCGAGCTGATGGCGAGCGAGAGCGAGTTGGTGAAGTCGATGCGTGCGTCATCGGTCTGGTCGATGTTCTGGTCATAGATGAGCGCGCTCTCCCACTTGGTGGTCGGCGTGAGGGCGCGCAATAGATCTGCGGAAAAACGCAGACCGGGAAACTTGCTTTTGACGAACGGATTATCCACCACGTCTTCCTGAAACGTGTAGGTGGCGCCCAGGTCGGTGCGCACGCGAAAGTCCTCGCGATTCACCCAGCTGGTGCCGCCACCCGTGGCCAGCAGCATGCGACTGTCGATCCCGGCAAACGTGTTACGCAGCCAATCCGCCCCGGCGAATATCACGACCCGGCCACCCAACTTTCGATCAGAGCGCAGGCGCACGAAGTAATTTTCCGCAGTCTTCTGATGGACTTCGTCTTCCGTTACCAGGTAGGACGATGCGGTGCCCGTGGCGCGGCGAGATTTGACGGATGCATCCGTGCGGATGGCGCCGGCCTCGAACTTCAGCTCGACCTGCTGGCCCGCGCGCCGCAGACTGCTGCCCAGACCGAAGGTGCTCGACTCCGTGTTGCCGCCCGCCCATACGGCCGTGATCCTGGCCTGGTAGGACCAGGCGGGCACGGGTGCCGCTTGCGTCACTGCTGCTTGGGGCGCTGCCATAACGCAGGTCAGTGCCAAGAACGACGTGAAGCCACGGCTGCAGCTCATGCTTTTCTCCCGGTACCGGTGGCCACCGATTTTTCAACCAATGCGATCACGCGCGCCGGGCTGCCACTGCCCCGCACGATCTTGAGGGGCAGTGCAATCACGATGGCACCCGTGGCCGGCAAACGATCCAGATTGCACAAACTGGCCAGCCCGAACTTGCCCGCGCCGTGCATGATGTTGTGATTGGGGAAGGGTGGATCGAAGCGACCGGCCTGACCGGCATCGGTGCCCACGGTTTCCACGCCCACACCCAGCACGTCCCTATCGCGAGCCAACAAACGCGACGCGTCGGCCGTGAATCCGGGTGAGTGCGGGCCATCTTCTTTGACGTTCAGGAACGATGTGGCATCCGTACGCTTGCTCCAGTCGGTGCGCAGCAACACCCAGGCGCCGGTCGGAATGTGACCGTGCTCCTCCTCCCATTGCTCGATGCGTGCGGGTGTCAGCACGAAATCAGGATCGGCGGCCACTTCCTTCGAGACATCGATGACGCTCGCCGGTCCCACCAGCCGGCGCACGGGGATGGTGTCGCACGCGTTGTCGGGCAGATCCTTGCCCGTGATCCAGTGGATGGGCGCATCGAAGTGCGTACCCGTATGCTCGCCCAGTCGAATGGTACTCCAGTACCAGGCCGGTCCCTGGTCATCGTAATGCGAGATGACCTCGGTCGAGAAGCCAGGCGAAGAAGCAAAGATGGGTGGCAGTCCAATGACCGGGGTGTCCGGTCCCAGCGGTTGCGTCAGATCGATGACGTGAATGCTGCCACTGGCCAGCGCAGTTGCCAGCTGCTGGAGCGCCGGCGCAGGTCCTGCCTCAAGGGCGGTCGCCATGTCGAATCCCTCCTCTTTCCATTTCTGTTATCGTCGTCGCGACTACGAACACGACGACGATGTGGATCACGTTGCCTCAATCGGCTGGGCTGTGCGCAATGCTTTCAAGTATCTGGCGAATTCGAATCGATTCTCGAGCAGACCCAGATCGGTAACGAAAGCCTTCGGCCCGGTCGCTTCCACCTTGGCCACGATCGTGGTCAGCTCGCTGGTTGCCAGTGCGGCATTGAATGCGGCGCGGAAATCATCGAGTGTCGCCACCGTTGTAGTGTTGGGCACGCCGGCCGCGGCGGCAATGGCAGCCAGATCACTGCCCGTGCTGGTCGCTGTGGGAAAGCCGCCCACGGAAAGCAGACTCTCATTGTCGAACACGACATGCACCAGGTTCTGCGGACGGTATCGTGCCAGCGTCGTGAAGCCTCCCAGGTTCATGAGCACCGAGCCATCACCGTCGAATACCACCACCTTCAACTCGGGCCGGGTGAGTGCGATGCCCAGTCCCATGGAAGAGGCGAGTCCCATGGCGTGCTGCAGATAGAAGAAGTTGGCGCGGTGTCCGAGCGATTGCAGTTCTGCGGCCACGGCACCCATGATGGTGACGACCACGCAATCAGGCAGCCGATCGTACACGGAACGCAGTGCATCCAGGCGCAGCATCACTCCTCCCACATCAAGTCGCGACACAATAGGAGCGCGACCGGTCGATTGGCCGAATAGGCCAGGGTCAGCGCTTTGCGGATTCGGTGTTCGACATGGCCGGGCTCTTCCAGCTTCATATGCGGTATGCGCAGCGCGGCCAGCACATGCTCGGTCACACCACCACCCTCCGTTTGCCACGGGTCCTTCTCGCCAAACTCACCGCGATGACTGATCAGCAGCAGCAACGGAATGCGATAGAGCTGGGCGCCGGAAACGATGCCGTTGATGGCGGCCAGGAAGCCGTGGTTCTGCATGAGGAGTGCGGAGCGCGTGCCCGCCAGGTGCGCGCCCATCGAGATGCCGATACCCTCCTCCTCCTTGGCCAGACGCACCAGGATCATCGCCGGATCTTCCTCGGCCATGCGGATGAGGTGCACGAGCCAGGTCTCGGGCAGTGCGGAGAGCAGGCCAATGCCACACGCTTTCAGTGCGTCGTAGATGAGCCGCGAACTCTGGCTGGATACAGGCATGTTCCCTGGGGAGAAGGGTACAGTAATGTAGGGGGACGCGCGCGCGCAGGGCGAGGCCGTGAATGTTGGACGTAACGGGCGTGTCGGGCGTGACGGGCGTATCGGGGTGGCGCGCTGATTTGTCGATCGGTAGTAGTTGTCAACATGTTAAGGCCGCGCTTTGGGCGAAACAGCGACCTTCTCCAAAGTCTTGCCGACACGCCCGACACGCCCGTTACGCCCGACACGCCCGCTCGAAAGGGAGGCAACGATGGGTCACGAGAAACGTCTTAGCGCAGCGATTACTCTCCTGACCGGTCTTCTACAAGCGGGCTGCCGTGAGCGTGATCATCGGGCCCTGCCACCATGACGACGCGCGACAGCGCAGGCATCCAGATCGTGGACAACACGGCTGCGGTCTGGCAAGCGGGTGAGGCCTGGCAGCTGTCCGAACAGCCAACGTTGAACATTGGCACGGATGTGGGCGCGCCCGAATACGAGTTTGGCTATGCGCACGGTCCGGTCCGACTGAGCGATGGCCGCATTGTGGTGGCGGACATGCAGACGCAGCAGATGCGGTTCTACGATGCACAGGGCAAGTTCCTGATGAGTGCGGGCGGCAGTGGCATGGGTCCCGGCGAATTCGAGCAGCTCTTCCGATTGCGCAAGATCGTGGGCGATTCGCTCATGGCGCTGAACCCCACTTCTCTGACGTCCATCTTTTCATCCGATGGCAAATACGTGCGCCGCTTCGATCTGGATGCGGTACGCATGCGCGGCAACATGTGGTGGTTGGGCCGACTGTGGGATGGGACACTGCTGACCATGAGTCTGCAGCGCGAGGGCACGCGTGAGCTCGCTCCACCACCCAATCCCAGGCCGGGCGTGGAGGAAGCGCGGTTCGATGTTCCACAGCGCGATCCCATGTATCGGGACACCCTGCTCCACTTCCTGTACACCATGGATGGGAGGCTCATAGACAGCATCGTAAAGCTACCCGGACAGTGGCTGGGCGAGCAGCGCGTCCTGGTGCCCAACGCGGCCTACGCGTTCTTCGAGAACACGTTCTACCACAGTCCGGGTGACATCGTGGAAATCCGGCAATACCGCTCGCTGGCAGGTGAGCGGATCGCGCCGGCTCCTACGACCAGGAGTGTGCCGCTGGTGAAACTGGAGCGCATCATACGGCGCGCGCCGCTGCGCCCTGCCGCCATCACCGATGAGGACAAGAAGCAGTACCTGGAAGCCGAGCGCGCCCGTTACACCGACCTGGCGCGCCGCAACCCCGGACGCATCAACATGACCAGGGTGGAGCAGGGTTTGGCGGACACAAAATTCCCGCCTACCGTGCCCGCGCACGGCAATCGCATGTATACCGACGCTCTGGGCAATCTATGGTTGCAGGAATACCGAATCGGTCCCCAGGAGCCTTTCCGCTGGAGCATATTCGATACGGAGGGCCGTTGGCTGGGCATGGTACAGACACCGGCCGAGTTCACCCTCAACGAAATCGGCACCGACTACGTGCTCGGTGTTACGCAAGATTCACTGGGCGTGCAATACGTGCGCATGTACTCGTTGCAGAAGCCGGCGCGCGTCACTGAACAGAGTCAGTAACGGATTGACGTCCATTCAATTCGTTATTCTCTACAATCGCGAGGCAATCGATGATGACATCCCGCTCACGCATGGTTTCTCTACTGTACGTCATGACGCTGGCCCCGGCGCTGGCTGCACAGGAGCTGCCACGCGCGCGGCCGGAGGATGTCGGCATGTCCTCCGCGCGTTTGGAGCGTCTGACCGCAGCGTTCCAGCGCTATGTGGACGATGATCGGCTGGCGGGCGCGGTCGTGCTGGTGGCGCGCCAGGGCAAGGTTGTCTACACCAAGGCGTTGGGCCAGCGCGATCGCGAGAGCAAAGCGGCCATGGGCGAGGACGCCATCTTCCGCATCGCATCGCAAAGCAAAGCGCTGGTCAGCGTGGCCACGCTGATGCTCCAGGAAGAAGGCGCATTGCTGATTGGAGATGCAGTGGGCAAGTATCTGCCCGAGTTTCAGAGGACGACGGTAGCCGTGCCGCGCGCGAGTGGCGGCGGATACGATGTAGTCGAAGCCCGGCGGCCCATCACGATTCGCGATCTGCTCACGCACACGGCCGGCATCAGCTACGGCGGAGGTCCCGCGCGCGATCGCTGGGTCGAAGCCGGCATTCAAGGTTGGTACTTTGCGGATCGAGCCGAGCCGATCGCGGCTACAGTCGCGCGCATTGCCACGCTTCCGTTTGATGCACAACCGGGAGAACGTTGGGTGTACGGCTACGCTACCGACATTCTGGGCGCGCTAGTTGAGAAAGTGTCCGGTGTTCCGCTGGATCAGTTCATTCGCACGCGGATTACGGAGCCGTTGCGCATGAAGGACACATATTTCTATCTGCCGGCCGAGAAACGGTCACGTCTGGCTACCGTATACTCGTTGGGCAATGGCGGCCTCACGCGCGCGCCCGATGCAGGCGGCATGGTCAGCCAGGGCCAGTACGTGGATGGCCCGCGCAAGAGTTTTTCCGGTGGCGCGGGCCTGCTATCTACAGCAACCGATTACGCGCGCTTCCTGCAGATGATGCTGAACGACGGTGAGCTGGATGGTGTGCGCATCCTCTCGCCCAAAACGGTCGAGCTCATGACCGTGGATCACGTGGGCGCTCGCTACACGACCGCCGGAATTGGCTTCGGCCTGGGCTTCAGTGTGCTGGAAGATCTGGGCGCGCGCGGCCAGCCCGGCTCCTTCGGCGAGTTCGGTTGGGGCGGCGCGTATCACTCCACCTACTGGGTCGACCCGCGCGAACAGCTGGTGGTCGTGTATTTCACCCAACTCATCCCGGCCACCGGTCTCGACGATCATGGCAAACTGCGCGCACTCGTGTATCAGGCCTTCATTACTTCCGGAAGAGAGTAAGAACTTCCGGAAGAGAGTAAGAGAGTAAGAAAGTAAGAGAGTAAGAGGGTGTGACGGTGACGGTGACAAAGAAAGTCTTTACCGTCACCGTCCCCGTCCCCTTTCCGTTTCGTTACGACTCGTCCTCGTCATCGAGAGCCCGCCGGAGCTGCCGGTCGTAGGCACGCTGGTCGGGCGTGCATTCCCCAACAAACTCGATGGACCGGCTGGGGATCCAGATTTCGGACCCCACCAGGTCGATCACGCGAATCCAGCGTGGCGGCCGCCAGCGCTGCAACTGTTGCATGACGGCGCGTTGCCTCTTCACGCGACACGAGCATCGTACCGCACGCGCTGCGCACCACGTAATACTCGGGCGCAGGCGGTCCGCGCGATTGCGCGAAGCTGGCCCAACGATTCATCAACATGACAACCATCTCCAACGTGCAAAGTTTGGGTGTGACTGCACGCTGACCGGAGCGCAACCCGGGAGTCGCGTTCGCCATGATTGCGGCTCGCGGCCAGCGGCAGTCGTAATTTTTCGGCTTCTCCGGAAACAAAAAGCCCCACCTGCTCAGTCGGCAGGCGGGGCTGGCGAATGCCCGACAACGAGCCCTTCGTGAGCCTAGCCACCTGCCCAGTGGGCGAGACGCGAGACGCGGGACGCGTGACGCGAATCCTGGAATCGGTGTGCGCATATCGACGCGCGCGCGGCAAGCGCCGGCGCGCACGCGTAACGGGCCGATATCGATATGGAAAGCCAAAATTGTTTGCGCATGCAACCTCCTCGGATTGCACAGACATCCCCAAAAACGAATCGCGTCACGGCTGCACGAATCGACCGATCGGGTCGAACCGACCGCTGAAAAGCGGTACTGCAGCGGGACGCGACTCCCAGAGGGCGCCCCAGTTTATTCGGGCGGCCCCGACCTGTCAAGAATCATGTTCGGCACTCGTTACAGAGAGTTGCCTGCCATCTCAATCGCGGACGAAACCTCCGTGTCCTGGCTCACTGGTCTGCGCCGGCTGCTATGGCTGGCCCCGCTCATTCTGTGCGCGTGCAGCGATGCCGCCGGGCCGAACCGGGCGGAGCCGATCGATGTGGCCGCGCCGTGGGTCACGTCCAGCGCGAGTGCACAGGGCTTCAATGAGAACGCGCTGAACGCTGCGTACGCGCGCGCGGCCACGGTCGAGAACATTCGCGCTCTGGTCGTGTTGCGCAACGGACGCATGGTACGCGAAGCCTACTTCAACGGCGCCACGACCGACTCTGCATTCGATCTGCGATCGGTGACCAAGACGGTCATGGCCTTGATTGTCGGGCTGGCCAGCGAACGCGGGCTGCTCACGGTAGACGATCCCATTGCGCGCTGGCTGCCTGCGGATTTGTTACGACCAGAACAACAGGCCATCCGCATCCGGCATATGCTGACCATGACCAGCGGCATCCAGTGGTCGGATCAGGCCAACTTCAATCCCGGGGCGCTATCCGGCCGACCGGTTGCCTACGTGCTGGAACTGCCCGTGGTCGCCACACCAGGCAGCCGATTCATCTACAATAGCGGTGGCTCACATCTGCTTCCGCGATGGTGGGGCGCGCGGCCGGGCAGAGCGCGCTTGCGTTCGGAACGCAACACCTGTTCGCGCCACTGCGCTTTGTGAACTGGCGCTGGCCCGTGTTCGACAATGGTGACCCGGTGGGCGGCGCAGCTCTGACGCTGCACGCCGTGGACGCCGCACGCATTGGCCAGCTGTTACTGCAGCGCGGTCGCTCCGGTGGTCAACAGATTGTTGCGGAAGCGTGGGTCGACGAACAGACGCGCACGCACATCACGCTCGGCAACACAGGCCTCATGCGCAATGGCGGCTACGGCTATCAGACCTGGACCGATGCCACGAGTCCGCGCAGCATCGTGGCCATTGGCTACGGCGGTCAATTCGTGTGGGTCGTGCCGGAGCAGAACCTCGTGGTAGTCGCGATTGCGCACTGGCGCGGCGTCAATGACTACGATTTCCACCAATCGAGCGCACTCGCTTCACTGGTCAATGATGTCAGGGCGGCGGTCAGGTGAGTCGAGCTTCCTAAATCCGTGAAAAGACTACGACACGGCAACCAGGTGTTCGTCGGCGGGCTTCCGCCGTTTGCGTCCCAGCACATACAACCCAATCCCGACCAGCTCCGCCAGCGCGAGTGTCGCAATGATCTTGAGCGCGAACACTTGCCAGCTCGGCACATCAATGATGGGAAAGATGGAGAGCACGGAATAAAGCAGGCTCACGGCAAAGCCAAAGACCGAGGCCAGGCGCAACCAGAGCGGCGGCTTCTCCGGCAAGCGGTGCACGGCCACGATGGGAATGGCAAACAAGGCGAGGTAGGCAAAGGCGTAGAGAATGCCGGCGGCATTCTCGAGCAGCTGAAAGGCTTCCTGCACGCCCACGCCGATCTGGCCGGCCAACGTAAACGCGAGTGTGATGGCGCTCACTACAAGAATCGAATTGACGGGCGTGCGAAAGCGCGGGTGCAGTTTTGTGAACCAGTTGGGCAGCAGGCCATCCCAACCAGTGACCATGGGCAGGCGCGTGTTGCCGGCGAAGATGAGGGTCACGGCTCCGAGTTGTCGCAACATCAGGAGCAGGATGAGAATGGGTACGATGAAACGGGCAAAGCCCATTCCAGCAAAGCCGAGGGTCAACGTCTGCGGAATCGGACTGACCAGGTCGATCTGATCGTTGGGCACGATAGCCAGCACGCTGCTCGTGCCCAGGATGAACATGGTGGCGATTACGGGGACCGCCACCATCACCGAACGTCCGATGGTTCGTGCCGGATTCTTGCACTCGCCCGCCAGAATGGCCACGTATTCAAACCCGCTCATGGCGCCCAGCGCCATCTTTCCAAAAATGTTCAGGCTGAGCAGGCTCAGCGCGGGCATGGAAGCGGCCAGCGGCTCGTACGATGTGATGGTGCCGCGGCGCAGCGCCAGGATGGGGACTACCAGCAGCGCTGCATAGGTCAGGAACTGAGCGGTGCCGCCCAGGTTCTGCAGCCATTTGCCGACGCGCAATCCAAATACCGCGACGGTCGCAATCACGGCGATGGTTAACACGCTGACCACGGGCGTATATGCTGCGGCTCCGGTGATGAAGGCGAAACCAGGTCCCAGCAAATAGGACAGGTTGGTGGCGATGATGACGGCGAACCCGCCCATGATGAGAACCGCGAAGGCCCAGATGTTCCACGCGGTCAGGAACCCCCAGAACTCGCCCAGACCCACGGTGGCCCACTGGTAGAGCCCGCCTTCCAGGGGCATGCGCTTGTTCAGCCAGATGACGACCGCAGCCTGCGGCAGATAGTAGAGAGCAATGGCGAGGAGCCAGAAGACGATGTGTGAGGTGCCCAGTTTGGCGGCCGTGCCGACCCAACCCGAGCCGACTACGAACAGAATTTGCGTGAGGGCAAGATCGACCAGGCCCAGCTCTTTGCGGAAGCCGGCGCTCTTCGCTTCCACGCTCTGGACGCGCTGACTCGTCGCCTGACCGGAACCTGTAGACATAGGCGAATTGTGGCCCGCGCTGGCGCCCGCCACAATGGGCGCAACTGGTACGCACGTCCACTTGGCCGGAGTGTCGCGGCCCGGATACGTTCTCGACCATGAATGAAGCGAATCGTCTGCGTGTCCTGAAATTTGGCGGTACCTCGGTCGGCTCGGCCGAGCGGATCCAGTCCGTGGCATCACTGATTGCCGAGCGCGCACCATCCGAGCCGCTGGTCGTGGTGGTATCCGCCATGGCGGGTGTGACCAACGAGCTGGTTGATGCGGCGCGCAGGGCTGCGGGCGGCGAACGCGTTGATGCGCCTGTTGAAGCATTGGCCGAGCGGCAGCGGGCCGTTGCTGGCACGGTGTCACTGCCGAACGAACGCGCTGCGCTGCTCCAGCAGCTGGACCGCTGGACGGCCGATCTGCACTCGTTGCTGCACGGCGTGTCGCTGGTGCGTGACTGCTCACCGCGTGTCCTCGATGCCATCCTTGCCCATGGCGAACTGTTTGCCGCGGCGCTGGTCGCGGCGGCATTGCGCGCATCCGAAGTAGCGGCCGAGAGCTGCGATGCGCGCACCCTGATTGTGACCGATGACACGTTTGGGCGCGCCATTGTCGATCGGGAGGCGACCCATGCGCGCCTGCGCGCGCACGCGTGGGCACCTGAGCTGCACGTGGTCACGGGCTTCATTGCGGCCACCGCAAACGGCACTACCACCACGTTGGGACGGGGCGGCTCGGATTACACGGGCACACTGATTGGCGCTGCACTGGAAGCGGATGCGATCGAGATCTGGACCGATGTAGATGGCGTGATGAGCGCCGACCCACGACTGGTGCCGCAGGCGTTCCCGCTGCCCAGCCTCAGTTATACCGAGCTGATGGAGCTGTCCCACTTCGGGGCCAAGGTTGTGTATCCGCCATCCGTGGGGCCGGCGCGGGAAGCGCGTGTGCCGCTGGTCATTCGCAACACGCTCAATCCTTCCTTCCCGGGCACGTGGGTGCTGCCCGGGGAGCGCGCGCAGTTGCCACAAGCACAGGCGCGGCGCAATCCGGTGTGCGGCATCTCCTCCATCAACCAGATAGCACTCTGCCGGTTGGAGGGTGCGGGCATGGTGGGTGTGGCGGGCATTGCCACGCGTCTGTTCGGCGCGCTCGCGCGCGCTGGCATCAGTGTCATCCTGATCAGTCAGGCCTCGAGCGAACATTCCATCTGTTTTGCCCTCGATCCAGGCGCTGCACTGGCGGCGCGCAAGCGCGTGGACGCGGAATTCGAGCTGGAGCGGCGCGCGGGCGCGGTCGATCCGCTTTTCATAGAAGAAGGATTTGCGGTGATCGCGGCCGTGGGCGAGGGCATGCGTGAGACACCTGGCATTGCGGGCCGTTTGTTCGATGTACTGGGTCGCAACGGCATCAACGTACGCGCCATAGCGCAGGGTTCATCCGAGCTGAACATATCGCTGGTCGTTCCGCGTGCCGATGAAGAGCGTGCCCTGCGCCTGATTCACGACGCCTTTTTCTTCCCGCGCACGCGCGCGGTGCAGGTCTTTGTGGCCGGCACCGGGCGCGTGGGCGCGGCGCTGCTCGATCAGATGGCAGCCCAGGCCGATCGATTGGGAGAGCGCATGGGACTGCGTTTGACCATTGCCGGTATTGCGCGCAGTCAGTTTGCTGTGCTGCGGCCGGAAGGCATTCCGCTCGGCGAATGGCGCCACCAGGTTGGACGAGCCACTGATCCGACCACCAGCTTGCTCGATGCGGCCCGGCAAAGTCCAAGTGCGCACCGCGTATTCGTCGATTGCACGGCCAGTGCCGATGTTGCGGACGCGTACGAGAGGTTGTTGCAACAAGGTGTGGCCATCGTCTCGGCCAACAAGATCGCGCTCTCGGGTACGCTCGAGCGCTATGAACAGCTGCGCGCCGCCGCTCTGGCCGGCAACGGTCTCTATTCCGAAACCACGGTGGGTGCCGGATTACCCGTGTTACGCCCCATTGCAGACCTGGTGGCCACGGGCGATGTGATCCAGCGCATTGATGGTGTGCTCTCGGGCACACTCAGCTACCTGTTCGGACAGGTCATGCAGGGTGTGACCTTCAGCAGCGCCGTGCGCAACGCATTCGAGCGCGGCTACACCGAGCCCGATCCGCGCGATGACCTCAGTGGATTGGACGTTGCGCGCAAGCTGCTCATCCTGGGCCGGGAAGCTGGCTTTGCCATCGAGCCGCACCAGGTACAACGCGCAGGCGTACTGCCCGGCGACTGGTCACAGCTCACACTCGATGACTTCTGGCAGCAGCTGCCATCGGTCGACGCCCGCTTTGAAGAGCTGCGCCGCTCGGCCATCGAACGCTCTGCAACGTTGTGTTACATCGGCTCCATCGATACCAGCGGAGCGCAGGTGGCCGTGCGCGAGATCGAGCGGACGCACCCCTGTGCCAGCCTCTCACCCGGCGACAACCTGATCGCCGTTACCAGCACGCGGTATAGGGAGCGGCCCCTCATCATCCGCGGCCCCGGCGCGGGGCCCGAAGTGACGGCTGCAGGTGTCTTTGCCGATATCCTGCGCGCTTCTGTGGAGGCACGTTGAGCCCGCCTGCCGGTCATTGAAACGGATAAACGGCCGGCGGATGGTCTTCAAGAAAGTCGGTACCGCCGTCACGCAGTGCACGCGCGTCACGTTAACCGCGGATTGTCAGACACAAATCACCTGCTGAGTAAACAGCTCCCTATGCCCATCACGAGCGGAGTAGTGCGGAGAGCCTGCCGGGCTCTTTCATCTGTGGTTGCGCTGGCGTTCATGTTGCCGGCGGCGGGCCCGGCGCAGGAGCGGCCCAGGATTGTGCTGATCGATCTGCGCGCCGCCGTGCCCACGGATACCACGCTCGTCAATCCACTGGCGCGCGCGCTGAACAGGCAGCTCGTGGCCGGACCCATTGTACCCTCGGTCCAGGTGGTCAGAGATACCAGGCTCAAGGCGGGCAACGACAGCGCGGGCGTTGCCGCGGACCGCGTGCACGTGGTTGTCGCCCGCGTTGAGGGCGTGTTGCTGAAAGCCAATGCAACCGTGACGCCGCTGAATGGAGAGCCGTTCAGTTTCGAGGTAACGGAGTTGGCCGTGGCGGACCTGGCCGATCAGCTGGCTGCGAATCTGGTGTTCCGGTTGACCCGCCGCATCCGCATGGGCATGCTGAGCTTTCCCATGCGGCGGGGAAACAAGGAGAGGTATGGCGACCTGGACAGATCGCTGCCGGCCATGATCGGTGAAGGACTCACGGTCTCGCCCCGCCTCACGCTGGTGGAATCCTTGAGTGAAGAGCAGTTGGAGCCACTCAAAGCGAGCATTCCTCAGGCCGCAGGACTGCACGATCAACGGACCGCGCTCACGCTGGGGCGGCGGCTGCACGCCAACTATCTGCTCATGGGTGAATACTGGGAATTGAACGACGCGGTGCGCGTGGATGTGCGCTGTGTGAACGTCGAGACCGGAGTCGTGGTCGTCACTCGTGGCATCAACATCACCAATGTCAGTCTGGACCGGATCCATCGCGAGATGAGCAGTCTGGCGGCATCACTGCGTGCCATCATCGAGAACGATTTCACGCCTCACGCGCGGCCGCGCAACGTTGCGGTTTCCGCGCACGCTCCCTACCCGGACAACCCGGAGAACCGCCGCATCCTGGAGGAGATCGTGCGCACGGCCGCGCGCAAGATGACAGCGGCGCGCCACGACAGCCTGCGCGTCCGCGTCCCCAGTGCGGAGAAGTTCCGGCAGTACCTGGATCAACGCGCGGACGGTATGCTGGTCAGCGCCGAACTGGAAGCCGACTACCTGTTCACGTTGAGTCTCAACCGATTCAATCGTGATGAGCTGGAAATCGAACTCGATATCTTCGATGCATTGAATCCGGGCGATCATCGCTTTCATCGTCAGGTGCCTGCTTCCGTTGCCGATGTGAACGCGCGTCTCGAGGCGCTCATTGACTCCGCGCTGGTCGCCATTGGCATACGCGTCACGGAACAACAGCGCATGGCCTGGCGTGAGCCCGGATATCGCGGCCTGTATCAACCACTGGGATTCCACGTGCAGGTTGGGCCCTCCCTGCGCAAAGACAGTGAGCTGTTCCTGGGCATTGGCGGTGGCATTGCCCTCGACTTTGGCCTGACCTGGGTGCCTTTCGACTCCGGACGATGGCTGGTGCAGCCCATGAGCTTGCGCGTGGATCTCATTGGGAATCGAACGAACCGCTGGGTGGCCGGCGCCGACCTCCTGTTCTTATCCGCGAACTACCGATTCCGCCCGCACATGACCATGAATCCCTACGTGGGTCTGGGATTTGGGTATCTGGGTGTGGTCCGCCGCATCCATGCCGAACGCACTGACCTG
>JBOHRF010000065.1:0-20814 GCA_050732575.1 Longimicrobiales bacterium | reverse complement strand
GGGTGGGTGACGCGGGCACAGTCGTCGTGCCGTGGATGCGTTTGCCATCGGGCAGCTGCACGTCGAGTGAATAGGTCGCGCCCGCCCTCACGCCGCCCGCCACGCTGCCCGTGTAGCACCCCCCCACGAGTGCGCTGTCCTGCAGTCCGCCGTTGAGCTGATAGGAACAGCGACCGGGAACGCGGTTGGGCTGAAGCGCGAAGCTGTTGGTACCGTCGCTCAAGGTGACCGTGGCACCGGGCAATGGGCGGGCCACGGATTGATTGCTGAAGTTTGCGTTGGGCACCACTCGCACGAGCAGAACCGCAGCCTGTGTTGCTCCCGCGTTGATCACGGAATTCAGCACGACCTGCTCGCCCAGCGATTCGATGGCCGTGGGCTCACGCTCGCAGGCGGCCAGGCTCGAGAGCGCGCACAGAACCATCACCATTCGCATCGACATCAGAACTTCCACTCCAGCCCGAAGCTGGGCAGCAGCGGGAACTGCGGTGCGTAGCGCAGGAGCGGCCGGTCATAGGGTTGTCGGTCCGCGATCAGCGCATTCTTCGTATTGAGCACGTTCAGGATCTGCAGGTAGGGCGTTAGGGTCCCATCCTGACCGAACCAGTGTTTCCGGTAGGTTTTGCGCGCCGCGATGTCGAGCCGGAAGTAGCCCGGCAAGCGGGCCGCGTTGTGTTCTCCGGTGATCAGCTGTCCGAAGGTTTCACCCTCCCAGCGGTTGATTGTGGCGTTGTACTCAAAGGGCGAGGTCATGCCCACGACGGGCGTGTAGGGCTGGCCGCTGGCCAGCACGGCGCGCGCGCTCAGTATGCCGCTGCTGCCCCAGGTGCGCGTGGCCGATGCATCCAGCACGTGCCGCCGCTCGAATCGCGGGGCATACACATCGACATCCGCGGTTCGTTCCGATCGCGAGTAGGCATACGACAAGGCCAGCTGGTGCTTGCCGATGTGATGGCGGGCCAGCAGCTCGATGCCCAGCGCTTTGCCCGAGCCCACGCGATAAATTTCGTTGATAAAGGGAGGGGCATCGAGCGGATCATCCGGCTGGCCGGGCAGTACCAGGTTGTGCAAGCGCTTTCCATAGGCATCAATGCGAACGGCGCTGCGCGCTGCCGTCCACTCTGCGCTGAGCACCACATCCTCACCGGTGGCCAGGCCTGCTGCTTCGGGCTGAACCGTCAGGAAGTCGTAGGCGAGGATGCTGGAGACAACCGATTCTTCATCGCGCATGCTGCGCATGGCCTGGGCATAGCGGCCGGCACCGGCGGAGAGCGTGAGATGGGAGTTGGCGCGCCACTGCACACCGGCACGCGGGAGCAGCACGTGACCAAGCCGGCCAGCTTCGAGCAGGCGCACGCCCAGTCGCAGCTCGAGCGGATCGGCCAGCTGCCACTGGTCTTCGACGTAGGCCGCAGCGGTGCTCACACGATCCGCACGATCGAAGTTCGGCATCGTCTCATCTTCGAGTGCGTCCACGGCGTGGGCAAAACGGAAATGATCGAGCTGGATGCCGAAGCGGGTCGTGTGCGTGCGGTTGTACCAGGTCAGGTCCGCGCTGGCCAGCACATCGCGCGTGATGCTGCGGGCCTGGATGGTAGTGGTATCCTGATCGTCGCTGCCAGCGGTCTCGTAAGCCAGGAAATTGCCGACGAAATCGGTGTAGCCGGCCCTCAGCTCGAGCAGCAGCGCGGCAGTGAGCGGCTGGCGCAGCGCAGCCGACAGCATCTTCGAACCCCAGTTGAAGTCCGCATCGCCCTTCAACTCGTCGCGCATCTGGTCCGAGAAATCGAACGTTTCGCGATTGAGGTATCCCGCAATCGAGAGTGAGCCCAGCCCGCGTACGCCATGCGTCACCTTGGCATACAGGTCGGAAAAACCGTACGGCACGGTGCCCGAAATCAGGCCGAGCGCATGCGCCGCATCGGCCGCCGCGTCGATGTAGGTGCGCCGGCCCGCGACCAGGAACCCGCCTTTGCCGCCATTGATCGGGCCATCCACGCCCAATGTGGCCGAGAGCAGGCCGATCGATCCTTCCGTGCCCACCTGGTCGCGCCCGCCGTCACGCGTGTGAATCGCAACCGTACTGGACAGGCGATCGCCGGGTGAGCGCGCGGGCTGGGCACCGGCCCACACGTCGACGGTGGATACGGCCGACGCGCCGATGGCGCTGAAGATCCCGCCGACGTGGTAAGGATTGAACAGCTGGATGCCGTCCAGCGTGATCAGGTTCTGATCGGACGCGCCACCGGCGTACTCGCTTGTGCAAGGGACGCTCGTTGCCTTCAGGCGTGTTCAGTATTACTCTTACCAGTAAGAAAGGAACACGATGCGCATTACGAGCAAGGGCCAGGTCACGATTCCGCAAGAGATCCGGGAACGGCTGGGCTTGTTGCCCGAAACCGATGTCGAGTTCGAAGTGGAAGGCAACGCCGTGCGGATTCGGAAGGCGGCGGCGGCTCGCCCGAGGCGCGGCCAACGCCTGATCGCTCAGCTGCGTGGCCGAGCCACCACCAGGCTGAGCACAAACGAAATTATGGCCTTGACCCGGCCGGAGCCCAAGCGGAAGCGCCGGACTCGATGAAAGCGGTTCTGGTCGACAGCAACGTGTTGCTGGATGTGTTGACCGAAGATCGAACCTGGTACGACTGGTCCTCGGATCAGATTTCCGCACTCGCCGATGAACGTGTACTGGTCATCAACCCGATTGTGTACGCCGAAGTATCCATTGGTTTCGATCGCATTGAAGATCTGGATGAGGCGGTGTTGAGCGAGCATTTCCGGCGTGAACCGCTACCCTACGAGGCGGCGTTCCTCGCTGGCAAAGTGTTTCTGCAGTACCGTCGACGAGGCGGTACACGGGTGCGGCCATTGCCGGATTTCTTCATCGGTGCTCATGCCGCAATTCAGGATCTGGTGCTGTTGACTCGTGATGCTGCGCGCTATCGCACGTATTTCCCAACCGTCGAGTTGATCGCACCGTAGCGAAACTGCTCGGGAGGTGCATCCGCGGCGGTGCAGACTGTCCCGCTGGCGGTCTTCGGCCGGAAGGAAAGCATATGCCTGATCCCATTCGGCGTCCAAGTCTGGTTCTCGCTTCTGCTGATTGCGGCTTGCGCGGATTCACCGACAGCGCCGCAGCCCGGCGTCTTCGTACTCGCCACCGTCGATGGCCAGCCGGCCGCTGCCAGGTCCGTTTCCAAATCCGACTGCACCGCTGAATGTTCGAGGTCACGTTGGGATTGCTGACCCTGAATTCTGATGGAACAGTGGTGCAGGAGCTTGCGATGCGCTGCAAGCCGAATGGCAGCGCGACGCAATGCGACGTTCCAGCGAACGCGCTCGTGCGGCAGACTGGAACATACTCGGCTGCGGACGGAATCGTGGTGCTGGATGGACGGAGCTACCAGGCGAACTTTAGTGAGACACGGATCACGGTTACGATTGCAATACCGCCCAGCCAGGGATTCTTTTTGCCGCGCTTCGAGCTCGTGTACCGTCGTTGACGTGAATTCTCATCCCACATCTACGAACCAATGAGCGCCGCGAGCATTGCAGTCACGTCCGACACTATTTCCGGCCTGGCGGTTGCCGCACGCGCAACGCCGCGCGACTGCCAGTCGAGGCAGCGCACCTGATCGGAAAGAACTGCGCCATGCACCGGGCAGTCAGCCGGCAAAACCACCTCGAAGGGGTAGCCCTTCACTTGACTGGTGATCGGACACATCAACGCGAGATCCGTTTTCCGATTGTACGTGGCCGGTGAAAGAACGAGTGCTGGACGGCGACCCGCCTGCTCATGACCTGTGCGCGGATTGAAGTCGATCCAGACGATGTCACCACGGTCGGGAACGTACGACCGCCTCTTCACCACACCTCACCGCCACGCCTGCTGCCCCAATCGACCTCGCCATGGCGGTTGGTCGGCTTGATGGCGCGGATCAGGTCCGCCAGCTCATAGCGGGGACTGATCGGTCGCAGATGAATCTCGCCGTCGCTGAGCACCATGTCCGCTTCGCTGCCCTCCTGCAGTCCAGCATCCGCCGCTATCGGGCGAGGTATTCTCACGGCCAGGCTGTTCCCCCATTTCTGAACTCGCACGCGCATGGACCCTTGCCGGCTGGTATCTACAATGAAGATACAGCAGGGCGAGTCCGGCGCAACGGTTCCAGCGACAGTAATATTCGGGGTGGAGCAGGTGAATGGCTGGATGGGCCACGCGTGGAACCGACTTCCGGCCGGGAGTCGGTAGCGAGTGGGAATTTCAGCATCGCGAATGCCGGCGAGCGAGAAAGAGTGAGGTCGCAGAACACGCGACGAAGCGTGCGCTGCGACCTCGTGTTGGAAGAGACCATTATGATGTGATCCTTTCCTCCTCCGGGGCCTGTATTGTGAAGCTGCTGCTCAAGGTTCTAACACTGGCCGCCACCGTGTCGGTTGTTGGCTGCCGCGCGGATGGCGCGAACCCATCGGAGCGACTCAACAGACACACAGGTCCGCGGCGCATCGACGTCGCGTTCCTTGGGCACGTGGACACGCTGCCCGATGCACGACGTGCGAGCGAGCTGCTCGCGGCGGCGCTGGGGAAGTTTGGCATCAATGTGCATTATGTCGAGGCCGGGGACTCGACGCAGCGATATGACCTGTACGATGCTGCGATTGCCCGTCGTGATGTGACCCTGGCGGCGTTCACGAAATCCGGCGACGGCCGCGGACTCGTTTTCTATGCTGACTCGCTGGACGTTCGGGGCGAGGGCGATGGAGGGCGGGTCTTTCGTTTTGCGAAAGGCCGCACGCTGATCGAGTGGGGCGACAGCACATTCCAGCAGCAGCTGCGCGACGCGATCCTCGCCGCGGCGGGCGACCGCGTGCGCGCGCAACTCCAGGCGTATGCGCTCCCCGTGCTGCAATACCAGGATCCACCGGTCCTGATTCCCAACTACGAGAACCAGCCCGAGGCGCCCAGGCTGCAACTGCCGCTCGGTCCCGAAGAAGCGCTGAAGTACTGGCAGGTGCCGCCCGGGTTCCGGCTCCAGCTCTTCGCTGCAGAGCCACAGATCGTGAATCCGATCGCGCTGAGCTGGGATGAGCGCGGCCGGTTGTGGGTCGTCGAGACGGTCGATTATCCGAACAACATCCGGCCCGACGGCGAGGGCAACGATGTGATCCGCATCCTCGAGGATACGGACGGTGACGGCCGCGCGGACAAGTCGACCGTGTTTGCGGACAAGCTGAGCATTCCCACCGGCATCGTATTCTCGAAGGGTGGCATCATCGTTTCTAACGCTCCACGCTTCCTCTTCCTGCAGGATACTGATGGCGATGATCGCGCGGATGTGCGGCGCGAGATTTTCACCGGCTGGAGCGCCGCAGATACGCACTCGGGTCCATCGAACCTGCACTACGGCTTCGACAACTGGATCTGGGGCGCGGTCGGCGATGCGGGCTTCAACGGCACGGTCGGCGGGAAGGTGATGCAGTTCGAGGATGCGATCTATCGCATGCGGCCGGATGGATCGCAGCTCGAGGTGGTCACTCGCTTCAGCAACAACACCTGGAGTCTCGGCTTTTCGGAAGCCTTCGATGTGTTCGCCAACTCGGCCAACAACGAGCACAGCGTGCACATCGCCATTCCCAATCGCTACTACGAGGGTGTGACCGGGCTGCGCGGTAGCGGCAAGGTGCGGCTGGATGGTCACTACGCGCGTCATGCCATCGCGGTGACGCGTCAGGTCGACTACTTCGGCGGGTTCACCGCTGCGGGCGGACACAGCCTGTACACGGCGCGCAGCTTCCCGCGTGAGTACTGGAACCGCATTGCCTTTGTGCATGAAGCGGTGGGCGGTCTCGTGCACAACGCCATCCTCGAGCGCGCAGGTTCAGGTTTTCGTGAGCGCGATGGCTGGAATCTGCTGGCCAGCGCCGACGAGTGGGCCGCACCGGTGCACGCGCAGGTCGGCCCGGATGGCGCTGTCTGGATTCTCGATTGGTACAGCTTCATCAAGCAGCACAATCCTACGCCGCCCGGTTTTACCACAGGTGCGGGCGGCGCCTACGACACGCCGCTGCGCGACAAACAGCGCGGGCGCATTTACCGGCTGGTGTGGCGCGCTGCGCCGCATTACAAGCCGCTGCAGCTCAGTGCGGATCGGCCCGAGCAGCTGATCGAAACGCTGCGCAACGACAACATGTTCTGGCGTATGACCGCGCAGCGGCTGCTGGTCGACCGTGGCCAGACTGATGTCGTCGATGATCTGTATAGTTTGATTCGCGATCCCACGGTTGACCAAACCGGTCTCGATGCGGGCGCGGTGCACGCGTTGTGGACGCTGCACGGCCTCGGGCAGATGGACGGCTCGAATCCGCGCGCGGAACGAGTGGTTCGCCAGGCACTGAATCACCCCTCTGCAGCCGTACGCAAGAACGCACTGATGGTGTTGCCGAAGAATGAGCAGACCTTCGAGCACATCCGGAAGTCGCTCAACGATCGCGATCTCAATGTGCGATTGCATGCGCTGCTGGCGGTTGCCGAGTTGCCCAGCTCGGACGACATCGGTCGAGCACTTTATGCGCTGGGCAATGATCGCGGCGTCCTGGAAGATCAATGGCTGCCCACTGCGCTTTACCTCGCGGCGCGGCGCCATTCCGCGGGCTTTCTGGACGCGTACTCGAACGACGCTGGGGCGTCCGTGGTCGCGCAGCTGACGGAACGCGCTAGGCGCGGCGAGCTCGAGAACGTCATCGATTGGTCGCAGTCCGATTTCGACGATGCGGCCTGGGACACGGTGCAGGTGCCGGCGCACTGGACGACCACCAAACTCGCGCATTTCCCCGGTGTGGTCTGGTTCCGGCACGCCTTCGACCTGCCCGCGCACGCGGCCGGCCGTGCGGCAACGCTGCATCTGGGACCGATCTCGGACGCGGATGTGAGTTATGTGAATGGCGTGCGCGTCGGCGCGATGAGCAACGTGCCGGGAGAGCGCAGGGTGTACAATGTGCCGGCAGGTGTCCTGCGCGCGGGTCGCAATGTCGTGGCCGTGGAAGTAACGAACGAGCGCCGCGGCGGCGGGATCTACGGCACGCCCGACAGCGTGTTCATCACTGGCCCCAACTTCAAGGTGCCACTGGCAGCCAGCTGGAAGTATCGCAAAGCGGCAGAATGGACCGGCGGACGCGCACCTGACTTTGCGGCGGGTTTGCCCTTTGCCCAGCAATTCCTTCGAGTGTTCTACAAGCGCGAAGCAACGACTGACGCACAGGCGCCTGCACAGCCGCCCGATGTTACGCTCGAGCTATCGACCGTACCTGGCCAGAATCGATTCGACAAGACGACGCTGACCGCGCGCGCCGGCCAACGCGTCGCAATTCGATTCAGCAACTCGGACGCCGCGTTGCATAACGTCGTGGTGATCGCATCAGGTCAAACCCAACAAGAGGTTGGCGCCATGCTGAATGCCTATGTAGCTGATGCCTCAGCTGCTGGCCGCGACTTCATACCTCCGCGCGTGCGCACGCTGGCCGCGAGCCCAATGGTGAGCCCGCGGCAGAGCGCAACGGTCACATTCAACGTACCGGATGCGCCGGGCGATTACCCGTTTGTGTGCACCGTGCCCGGCCACTGGGTGACGATGTGGGGCGTCATCCGGGTCCAGTGAGTTCGTCTCAGCGCGACGCCGCCCCCCGCGCTCGATTGATGACGTTGATGTCCGGCGGGTCGGGGACCGGCAGGTCGTACAACACCTGGCCCACGGGCCGCTGGACATCACCGCTCCATGGAGTGCCGTTTTGACCGAACCCTCCGTTGTGCTTGAATCCGGTGAAGCGAACGTCCGGACTCGGCACCGAGAACTCCGATGCCGGCACGATCAGGATCGCGGTCCGGCCGATCATGAGCGCTCGCGCCGCCGTGGTCGACGGCGCGGCGATCGTCCCGCTGGCCGTCTTCGCGGAGAGCGTCCAGCCCTGTTGCGGCGTGCCATCCAGGATGTACCACCGATCCGTCCCCTTGAAGAAGTCGTTCGGGAAGGCCGGCGCCGGGATGAAGTTGTTGCTCGTCAAACCGTCGCGATCGAACACGAACCCGTACTGATAAATGTTCGTGGGATCGGTCGCTGGAAAGTCGCCATTCATCACGCCGAAGACGACGACGTACGGCCCCGGCGCGAGCGTGCCCGTTTGCGGGCAGAGCGTCCGACCGGTGGCGTGGGTCCCACACGGATACTGCTGGTTGAACGCGGCCGCAGCCGTCGCATCGATGGTCGTGGCGGGGAGCCCGCCCACGATGTTGAACGACGTGTGGTCCATGACCCGCGGCTGCGGGGGCACCGTGGCACTCGGGTGCATGGTCGGTCCCGTGAAGATGCTGAGCGTCGCGGCGTTGCAGAACCCGGTAGTCCCGAGGAACGGGAACAGCAGCGAGATCACCTGTCGGGCCACATTCGCTTGCGATGTCTGCTGCGGATTGCAGAGCGGGTCCACCGGGACCACTGAGACCACGGTCAGCTGTGCGGTGGCCGATTCACCGGTAGCCAGCCTGCAGGTGATGGTTACGGTGCCGGGAGAAATGCCCAGTGCGATTCCGGTTGCGACTGTGGCCACAGCGGAATTCGAGGTGAGCCACTGGAGCGGAAGGCCGGGGACGATGGCGCCGGTCCGGGTGTCCCGCACCACACAGGTGAAGGAGAACGATGCACCGACGTTGACCGAGGCAATCGACGGGCTGAGCTCCACCGAGAACGACAGACGCGCACAGAGATCACCGCGGTCCCCGGGGTCGAAGCTGTCGGTGATGACGGCCTGTCTTCCTCTCCCGACGTGATTGATGCCGGCCCTGCCGCCCTCGCCCGGCGGCGAGCCGTCGCCGCCATCACCGCCGTTCGCGGCGCCGGACACCGTGATGGCCGGGGTCGGCCCGGCCCCCGGAACCCCATTCCGGCCGATCTCCACGAACAGGTCGCCGCCGCGCCCACCATTGCCACCGCGACCGACCGGCCGCGGAGGGCACATCGAGGCTCCCATCCCACCATTCCCTCCGAAGAGCGTCACATCGCCCCCGGGGGCACCGTTGCTGACGAAGCGCGCCGGCATGACGGTCGCCGCGCCGTCGCCGCCCTCGCCTCCCTCCGCGTCGATCCGTCCGCCGTCCTCACCGTCGGGGGACTGCTCGCTGCCGAACCCGCCATTCCCCGCGTCGACGAGCGCCATACCGCCGCTGCCGCCGTTCCCGGCCGTTCCGTTGACGCCAGGCTGACCGAAGTATTCGTTCACGCGGCCAGTGAGGCCGGAGGCCCCATTTCCGCCCACGGCCGACGCGTCTCCTCCCTGCTGCGGGACACCGTTTCGCAGCGCGCCGTCCAGGCCATCGGCGGCGATCGCGGTAGCTGGCCCACCCGATCCGCCCTTTCCGACGACGACATTCAGCGAGCCCGCCTGGGTGTCCAGCGTCCGGCGTAATCCGAATCCGATTCTGCCGGGCGCGCCGCCGTCGCCGCCGACTGCCCGGGCGGAGGCCGCCTGCGTGGGTGCGGGGTTTGGCCGTCCGGTGGCATCGGCGCGACCGCCATTCCCGCCGTCACCCGACGTGAAGGTGTTGCCGCCGCCCGAAACCACGGTCGTGCCCAGAACACCGCCGACGAAGAGGTGGCCACCTGATCCGCCCTTGCCGCCGGTCGCCTGGGCGAAGGTCGGGCTGTCGTGCACCCCGGCGCCACCGTCGCCGCCATCCTGCGTTTGGATGAGGGTGCCCTCGACGCTCATATCGCCGAAGCAGAAGATGAAGACCTCGGCACCGTCCGCCCCATTCGTTCCCCTGGGGCCGGAAACACCGTTCGGCGCTTTGACCGGATTCGCCACGCTCGCGAAGCCGTCGAGGTCGCACATCACGATCGAGGAGGCGAGCGTTGGACGATTGGCGGAAGCCAGCTCGGCCACAGCCACGGCCTTCGCGAGCGAGGCGGTATCGCGGACGGTGGAATCGTTCGAGATGAATACATCGCCCGAGCTCTCGATTCGCCCCGGGCCGAGCTTGAGCGGGCCGTTCCCGATGATTCGCACACCTTTTCGGAGTCCACTCGCCTTGCTGCACACGTTGCGAATGGTGCCGGTGACCGTGACCGAACCTCGCGCCTTGATGTCGACCGTGGCGCAGTCGCCGATCAGATTTCCGCGGATCGTGACCGAAGCCGTTGCTTCAATGGCGACGTCGCCTTTCAGCCGAACGGTGACCCCCTCGGGGATGGTCACGTTGGCAAAGATCGCCGACCCGCGCAGCGACGTGTTCGCGGTCGCACGAAGGTCGCCGGGTTGATCGGCCGGCGCGACGGCGTCGGGCCTGCAGCCGGCGCCAGCGAGCAGTGCCAGACCGGACATCACGATTGTAAACCGGCGCAGCATCGCTGCGCCGGACCTGCACCTCATCCGAGCGGATAGCATGGTAACCCCATCTCGAGTTCTTCTCGACGTGCTCCTCGAGCCAGCTCGTGGAGCTTCTACGGGGGACCAACCTATCGAGCAGGTTTCATCCGATTTTCATCTAGGATCATCCGGCGAGGCGATGCGGCCGTCATTGACGTGTGCGCCGCCAGCAACTCACAGCGCATCGTCGATGGCCTCGACAAAAGGGGTTGCCACCCGAAACGCGTCGATCACTTCACCGGCAAAACCGGGCGTCGTTGCCCCTGCCGGTGGCAACGTCCGGCGAACGAAGAATTGCTTCTTGCGCAGCAGATCAGCTCCTGGTTGGACCGCCGCAAAGGGCGCCGGAACGCGCCCGAGGGACTCTCCGAGGAGAGGCCCGAAGGTGTTGCCCAGCGGTCTCGAGTTCACCAGCCTGTTGAAAGCGGCGTGGTGAGTGCCCAGGTATTTGCGCAGTTTCCGTAACTCGTCGGGCCCAGGCATGTAAGTGCCCGCAATCAACTCGACTCCGTCCGGGGCAACGCGCAGAAAAAAGCCAGCTGCCTCATGTTTTTCCCGCCCCTGGCGCGGAAACACCACCGATACGTCTGTCCGGTACGGGCTCTTGTCCTTGGAGAATCTGATGTCGCGATTCGGACGGCCGAGCGGATCCTTTTTGGCGGCGACATACGCTGGCGCGAATTTCGACAAGCCTTGATTGATCGCGTTGACCACCGCGAGCATCGGAACGCGCACCAGCGCGGAGTACTCGTCCTTATGGCTGTGGAACCAGGCCGTGGTGTTGTTCCTGGCCAGCCGCGCCAGGAAGGCGAGTCCTTCGGCCGGAAGACAGGCTTTGCGATCGGCGGAGTCGGTCATCGCTCCTCTCTCAGGTCGTGCCAGTCACTCCCGAAAGACGAACGGCCGGGCTCCGTTTCGACCGCGCACATGCGGGGCCGCCGGCCGAACCGAACTACTGGCCCGACAGCGTGCAGCCGCGTTGCTCCAGCAGCTGCTGGAGCGCGTTTCTCCGGCGCCGGCTGACGGGCACTTCCGCACCGCTACGCAGCAGCAGCGTTCTTTCGCCGCGTTGAGCGCGCCGGACAGCGCTGACGTAGTCGATCTGCACGATATACGATCGATGCACCCGGATGAACAGGGCGGGGTCGAGTTGTTTTTCCAGCAGGTCCAGCGACTGGCGAATGTGCTGCACGCCGGTTTGAGAATGCACCGCGGCGTAGACGTCCTGGGCGGCGATGTACTCGACCGACTCGAGGGGCACCAGGATGTCGCGATCCCGGGCACGAGCCACGAGGTCCTGCAGGAACGCGGGTGCGCGCGCCGCCGGTACTGCCGGCGGCGCCATCAATGTCAGTTGTTTGCGCACCCGGTCGAGTGCGAGTGCGAAGCGGATCGGATTCAACGGTTTGGTCAGGTAATCGATCGCGGCGGCATCGAATGCAGGAAGCGCAAACTGGTCATACGCAGTCACAAAAACGATGAGCGGCAGCTGGCTCTCCTGGCGCCGCCGTGCGACGTCGAGCCCGGTCAGTCCTGGCATCTTCACATCGAGGAATACAACATGGATCGGGGCACGGCGCAGTACTGTCGCGGCATCGCTGCCGTTGCTGCATTCGGCAGCCACGATGACATCGGCATGCCGGGCACATAGCTGCCGTACCGCGCGCCGCGAGAGCGGCTCATCATCCACGATCAAGGCGCGGATCATGCCCGCGCCTCGTGGCAGGGCAGTTCGATGGTTGCGCGTGTGCCGGACCGATCGGTGCGCGCCGTAATCGTGACACGCGCGACCGAGCCGTACAGGTGCGCCAGCCGCGCCCTGACGTTGCTGATCCCCACGGCATGCCGGCCGCGTTTCTCCCAGTCAGGCGCGAGACCGGCACCGTCATCCAGCACGGTCAGCACCAGCGTTTGGGCGCGCCGCTCTGCGGCCAGCTGCAGCGTTCCGCCCTGGCGCAGACCCAGGAGGCCGTGCTGCAGCGCATTCTCGACCAGTGGCTGCAGTATGAACGTGGGCACCAGCGCGCTGCCCAATTCGTCAGGAATAGCGCAGACCACCGTCAGCCGGTCGCCAAAGCGCAGGCTTTCGATCTCGAGATAATTCCGGATGAAGGACACTTCCTGTTCCAGCTGGATGTGCTGGCGGACTCCGTCGCGCACCGTCGTGCGCAGCACATCGCTGAGCAGGATGAGCGCCCGGTCGGCGCGTTCGGTATCCTGATCACGCACGAGCGCCATCACGGCGTTGAGGCTGTTGAAGAGAAAATGTGGCTGAAGCTGCATGCGCAGTGCGCCCAGCTGCGCCTCGGTCAGCTCCCTCGACAACCGCTCGGCAAGCAGCTCCCGCTCACGCAGACGGCGAGTCTTGATGGTCAGATAGCTGATGCCCAGGATGATGAAGTAGAGCGTGCTCCCCATGGGAGCGCGCAGCAGGACGCGCGAGCCGACCTGTTGAGCGAGCGTCTGGCCGCCCGCCCGGTCGTACACGGCCAGCGCAGTAAGGGCAGCGGCAGTCAGTCCGATGAGCGCGGCCGCCGCCAGGTGTGCGGGCACGATGCGCCAATGTTTGCGCCGGTCGAGCGGCCAGTGCTGCCCGAGTCGCACGATGATGGGCGTCAACGGGGCCCAGATGAGCCACGTGCCCAGTCCCAGCCAGAGCGCCCGAGCCGCGGAAACGGGCTGGCCCAGTTCGCGCGCGTTCGCGTAACTCGCAAAGGCACCCAGCACGATTGGAACGCTCCAGATGCCCAGCACCCAGCGCGCGGAGACCGTGCCTTCCGACCGGCTCGCTAGCGAAGTGGCCTCCGCTTCGATCAAGGCTTGCGCACGGGTGAGAAAAAGCGCGCCTGGGAAGCCGCCGCCCGCGGCACCAGCCCTTTCGCCCGCAGGTAAGTGACCAGGTTGCCGTAATGCTCGTTCGAATGCGCGATCGCAAAAACGACAGCGTTGCCACGGGCCGCCTGCAGCGGGTTCGGCGCCGGCCCAAAGGTCAGGTTCTCTGTCAAAGCGCTGTCCGTGAGTGTGGCCAGGTAGGCAGTGCAGCGCCTGTCAGTTTCACCCAGCAGGTCCAGCAGCCGCACCTTGTCCACGATCGGCTCGGGCCCCAGCGCCGAGATCGGATCAGGCTTGCCCTCGCCCAGAGAGCAAACCCAGGAGTTCACAGCCATGATATGATGCACGATCGCGGCGAACGTGCGCACCTCTTTGGCCACGCCGGCCGGCCGAAATTCCAGATCCTGCGCGGGCATCAGCTCCACGGCAGCGCTGAGGTCTTTGGCAACGGCAGCGTAGGACTGCCGGAGATAGGTGGACAACCCGTCGGGGGCGGCCTGTTGTGCATGAGCAAATAATGCGTGCGACAGCAGTGCGATCAGCACCAGGATGCTGCGTCTCATGGTTCCTCTGGTTGCGATAGTGGGCGGTCGTAGCACCGCCGAGTATACCACGCACCGTTTCGCGCCTGCTTTCGCATGTCGCCGGCGGCGCGATTCCTGTCGCCAATGGCGCACAAGACGGGCGGAACTTCAGCGAGCACGACGCGAGGTCTTCGCGAGACCAGCTGATCCGACTACTGGCGAGCGTATGCAGTGAGTCGAGCCAGCTGCGCAGACGGGAGCGCCCAGACGAGCAACGTCCCGAGCAACATCACCGGTGCGCGCGCCAACCAGGCCTGGCCCGTCGCTTGTGGCCGCGCGCCAGCACTTGCGTGAAGCTTCGCACCACCCGTCGTCCCTCGCTACCAAACCGGCGGCCTCCTTGCGGCGGCCAGCCAGTTTTCTGGCAGGCAACCTATCTTCGCTACTGATCAATCAAAGGGCATGCGAAAACATCTCGGTCCTCCGATCCTCGCGTTTTTCCTGGCTGCGCCCGCGATGGCTCAGATCATCCAACTTCCAGCCGGTGACAAACCACTGGTTGCCCAGCTGACGCCCGTGTTTTCGGTCGGCGGATCGGTGGCGGAGGAATGGGCGGAGTTCACGGGCCTGCCGGACGTAGCGTTCGATGCGTCGGGCAACCTGTACGTGTGGGATCAGCTGAGCGGGATTCTGGCCGTGGTCGATGCGCGCGGCAAGCTGCTGCGCAGAGTGGGCGCACGCGGTTCCGGTCCGGGAGAATTCCGCATGCCGCACGAGGCATTTGCCGTGTTCCGCAACGGGACCATCGTGCTGAACGACCTGGGCAAGAGAGCGTTCATCGTATACGAACCGCAGGGTGCCGCGCGTGATGTGCCCGTAGAGTTCACCGAAGGGAGGCCCGATCGAATCGCGGTGGCCGGTGAGCGGCGCCTGGCGTTCGTGCCCGGTTTGCTCCTGATCAACGGGCAGCCTCAACTGCTGGGTCAGGCCCGCGTCGCGGCGACGCATCGTCCGGTGGGCGCGTTCACGCTGGACGGCGAGGTGCGTACGCTGTTCAAGGGCTGGCTGGTCAAGTATCCGCAGCAGACGGAGCGCTTCACGCGCCTGCTGCTCGCCCCGGACATTTACTGGACTGCGCTTTCCAATGGAGTGATCGCGGTTGCCGATAGCACGACCTACACGGTGCGGCTGATCGACACACAGGGCAACGTGTCCACACTGCAGCGGCCCATTCCCGTGCGTAGAACCACGGATGCGGATCGGGACGTGGTGCGCGCGGCCGTGCGCACGTCGTTGGTCGGCCCACCGGTGACCACGGGCGCGCGTGGTCGCAATCCGAATGCATCGAGTGGCGGGCGCGTCCGCCTGCCTCCCGAGGATGCCGAGCGCATCGCGCAGGCATCACCGGTTTACGAGGAGATTCAAACCATCCAGCAACTGGCGGGTGATTGGGAAGATCGCCTGTGGATCCGCCGGGCCGGCTCGCCCGTGGACGCCGGCCCCATCGACCTGGTCACCACCACGGGCGCCTATGTCGGCACCATTCAGAAAGGCCGCATCCCGGCCGCGTTCGGTCCCAACGGACTGGTCGCGTTCGTTGAGCGCGGCGAGTTCGACATTCCGGTCATCAAGGTGCAGCGCCTGACGCTGACGCCGTCAACGGCGCGGTAGCCGCGTCATCTGAAACACGGTTGCCGCCGCAGCCTTAACCGATCGAGGATCCCGTGCGCTTGCTCCGAGCCGTCCTCGGACAGCAGTCCTTTTGGCCACCACACTCGAGTCTCGTCGGCAACCGTCCTCGACCGCAAACGTCACAACACGCGCCACCAGGGCGCGGCCAGGACGCCCGGTGCGAGCCACTCGGTGGTCTGACCGTCATGCAGCAACAGACCCGGGCGAGCCTTCCGGCCATACTCCGCGCGAAATGATTGCAAATGCTGCGTGTCGCGCCAACCCGGACGGCGGGTCGCCTTCACCTCAATGGGCACGAGCGAACCCGATGTCTCGATCACGAAATCGACTTCATCGCCCGTGGCCGTGCGCCAGTACAGGATGGACGTGCGCTGACTACGAGCGTCGCTCCAGGCCAGCAAGTCGCACAGTACCAGATTCTCGAGGTACGCGCCCGAAGGACTGGGCTCGCCCGCCAGATGTAGTGCGAGCGCCGAGTCGGTCCAATAGAGTTTTGCCGTCTTGATCAAACGCCTGGTGCGATTCACGGAATAGGCCGGCAATCGAACCAGTTGGTACGAGGTCTCCAACAGATTCAAATAGCGATGCACCGTTGGTTGTGGGAGCGACACATCGCGACCCAGCTCCGCCTGGTTCACCAACTGGCCGACACGGTGACAGGCGGCCTCCATCAGCCGCCGAAAGTCCGGAAGCGCACTGATTGCAGAAAGATCCTGCAGATCACGCTCGAGATAGGTTGTGATGTATCCTTCGAACCAGAAGCGCCGCTCTTCAGGATCATGCATGCGCAGGGCAGGGGTCGGGTAGCCTCCGCGGCGAGCCAGGTCTCGCCAATCCTCGTGCAGCGGCTCCGACGCCTCCAGCAAGTCGCGCCAATCTTCATCGCGCGCGCTGATCAACTCCCCCCACAAACCGGCACGCCCATGGCCCAGCAACTCACGGCGCGTCATCGGCCGCAAGCTGAGATAATACGCCCGACCCGCGAGCGATTCCGATACTCGCCTCATGAGCAGCAGATTCGCCGAGCCCGTGAGCAGGAATCGGCCTCGCGTCCGCCGCCCATCGATCGCCTGCTTGACCGCGATCAGCAGATCCGGCTCGCGTTGCACCTCATCGAGGGTCAACGGTCCCGGCCGCCGCACCAGGTCTTCCGGCGCCTGCCTCGCTTGCGCACGCACCTGGAACTCGTCGAGCGAGAGGTACGTGCGGCTCGGCCCGCCCGCCAACGCCTGCACCAGTGTGCTCTTGCCGGTCTGCCGCGCGCCCGTCACGACCACAGCGGGCATAGCTTTGAGTGCTTGCGCGAGGCGAGTGCTGATCAGGCGTGGCAACGGCCCATTCATGACGTGAATGATAATCATTCACGACGTGAAGGCAAGGAACCAGGGTAACAAGACGACGTTCAGCCGTGAAGTAAGCGGTTCACGCTCTCGTTCTCGTTTTCGCTCACGCTCACGGCAGTTTCGGGAACGAACGGCGGTTTGGCGAAGCCGCTGGAGCGCGGCCTCGACTGCCCCGATCAGGCCGATTATATCGACCTGATCGTCGCGGGCGACCACGGCCGGCCGCGCACCGTGCCACGTACCATCTGCATCTTCGAGCGTTACGCGGGCGATGTCGCCTGGCGACACTTCGGCCACACGGTGGACGGACGGCCCAAACGCGATCTGGTCGTGCGCATGAGCGCGGTGCTCGACAACTACGACTACATCTTCGACTGGGTATTCCAGCAGGATGGCACGATCCGCGTGAGCGCAGGCGCCACCGGCATCGCGGAAGTGAAACTGGTTGCGCAGCCGACCGCCGCGTCCGCCACCGACGACCACACGCGCGGCCCACTAGCAGACGCGTATGGCCGCTACATCGCGCGCAACCTGGTCGCCGTCAATCACGACCACTACCTGAACTTCCGGCTCGATCTCGATGTCGATGGCACGAGCAACCACTTCCAGCGCGACCGGCTCGAGACGGTAACGCTGCCGGCCGGATCGCCGCTCCGCAGTCTCTGGGTGACCCGACCCAAAATCGCGCGCAACGAACGCGACGCCATGGTCAACATGGACATGCACAACCCGTCGCTCTGGCGCGTTGTGAATCCCGCCGTGCGCAACCAGGTCGGCTATCCGGCCAGCTATCAGCTGCACCCGGGCATGAACAGCGAAACTCTATTGTCGAAGGATGACTGGCCGCGCCGGCGCGCCGGCTTCATAGACCATCACGTGTGGGTCACGCCGTACCGCGCCAACGAACGTTACGCGGCGGGTCTGTACCCGACATTGAGCCAGCCGGGCGCGGGGTTGCCGAAGTGGACAAGTGCCAATCGGCCCATCGCGGACACGGACATTGTGCTGTGGTACACGATGGGCATGAACCACATCGTGCGTGCCGAGGACTGGCCGGTCATGCCCGTATCGACCATGTCGTTCGAGCTGCGGCCCTTTGATTTCTTCCACCGCAATCCCGCGCTGTCCGCGTCGCGCACGACCCGCTGAGTTCAACGGCTGCACCAGGCTCACGATGTTGGTCATATAGCGTTACCAGACGTCCTGCTCGGCGGTCCCACTGTCCGCGCCATAGCAGGACAACACCGGCCCGCGATCTTCTGAACTCGCGCACCAAGAACTTCAAGGTGCCCTGTTCGTCCGGCTCGACCGCGCTGTAGTAATCCCTCAAATAGACTTCTGGATTCCATTCGACGCTCTCGTTAACGTTCACGGCCGTTGACGACAACGACCGTGAGCGAAAACGAGAACGAGAACGTAACGGACTGGTTAATCCCCGCGCCTGGTGAGCACCGGATTCACGCGCGCGGCATTTGCCGCAGGCAGCAAGCTCGTGGCTCGGCAAAGGGAAATGGTGGATCTCAATCGCTATGTCTCCTTTGAACTCGGCCAGGACCGAGTCCAGAACGGGTGCCAGGCTCCTACAATACGAGCACCTGAAATCGACAAAAGTAGCGACCACCATCTTGGCGTCCTCAGGTCCGATTCGAATACCAGTTTCGCCCAGTCCTGCCCATCCGGCTCGAGCGTTTCGTGCGAGCCCGCGGCGCGCGTCCGCCGCTGATAGCAGCGCCATGTATTCGCTGAAGCCGAGCGCTGCCCCCCGACGGTGGAACTTGAACGAGATGTTCTAATCGCGCGCTGCGTTCACGGATCAGTCAGGTTCCTGGCTACGATCAGCTTCCAGAGACGCGGCGCACTGCCCTGCTGCAGTTCGATCAGGTAAAGCTCGTCATTGGCCTGCGTGATGGTGCGGGTCTGGTCGAGGCTCAGGTTGAAGAGCTGCTTCAGGATCATTTGGTTGGTGAAGCCGTGGCCGACCACCAGCACGTTACCGCCGGGATGCTCGCGGCGAATCCTGGCGATTGCATTGCCCACTCGCTGCTCGAACCCATTCAGCGATTCGCCACCATCGAGTGAATCGTCTGGCATCCAGCGGCGTCGATTGTATTCCGGTGCGATCTGCGGATCGCTGGTAATTTTCCCCTGATAACTGCCCATGTTTCGTTCGCGCAGTTCGGGCAGGCGGCTCAGCCGGGCGGCGCCGTAGGCAAGCTCGGCGGTTTCCCGGCTGCGACTCAATGTGCTCGAGTAGGCAGCGTCGAGCGGGATACCGGTCAGCCTGGTTTTGAGCTGCGCGGCCTGTTCGCGGCCAGTCGCGTTCAACGGCGTATCCGTCCAGCCCTGGATGCGCCCCTGCGTGTTCCAGTCTGTCTCGCCGTGCCGAGCCAGGTAAATGCGCAGGATCGATGCTTGTGTGGGCGCCGCCTGGCGGGTTGCCGCTAGCGCAGTGATCAGCGCGAGCGGCAGTGCAATCGCGCTCACGCGCGCCACGCGGTACCCGGTTGATCTGCTCCGATTCACCGACATTGGATGCTCTCCTCTCGCTTACCGTGGCCGCGCCTTCAGCACGGCCAGTTTGCTCAGTTTCTGTCCCGCAACATCCAGCGTGACCGTATAATCTCCGGGCGTCAGCGCTGCGGCCGGAGCACCGCCCCGGCCGCCGCCAGAGCCTGCGACCACACGGTTGAGTCCGGCGCGCCGGATTGCGCTGTTCTGAAACACGATTCGTCCGCTCGCGTCTGCGATCGAGACGCGCGCCGAGTCAGAACTCGCTTCCTTCATGTAATAGTTCACGATGATGCCCTCCGGCTCATTCGGCACCTGGATGTACTTGTTGCCGTAGAGCTGGTAGTTCATGCCCTGGCTGCCGAAGCCCCAACGGGTTTTCGGCTCGATGTCGAACAGATCCACGGTCGGGCGCGTACGACCGGCTCTTCACCATACCTCACCGCCACGCCTGCTGCCCCAATCGACCTCGCCATGGCGGTTGGTCGGCTTGATGGCGCGGATCAGGTCCGCCAGCTCATAGCGGGGACTGACCGGTCGCAGATGAATCTCGCCGTCGCTGAGCACCATGTCCGCTTCGTTGCCCTCCTGCAGTCCAGCATCCGCCGCTATCGGGCGAGGTATTCTCACGGCCAGGCTGTTCCCCCATTTCTGAACTCGCACGCGCATGGACCCCTGCCGGCAGTACGCGAGCCCGGCGCAACGGTTACAGTGTAATTTTCGGGCTGGAGCAGGTGAACCTGACCCATCGAAGCGACTCAATAGACTACGAATGGTCTGCGTGGGCGGGATGAGCGCGGCCTGGAGATCCGATCAGGAATCAGCGTGGCTTCGCAGGACGAAGCACTCGATACCGATGGATCGCCGGTACGTTGAGCGAATGCATGGTAACCCCCCATAGAGTTTGCAGGCTAGCCAGCCCTATCCTCAATCCAGCTGGTGCCCTCAGCGTGCCGAGCGGCACTCCGCTCGAGTCCAGGGCGTCCCATAAGACCGTTTCTGATCCCGAATCCTCCCGCTGAATCCAAATTGTGCCGTCTCCACCGGCCAGGACCGCATTAACGGGCGGATAGAATGACGGGAGTTTAACTGATTCCCTCACGACCTCTTCGATCCGGGCTCGCGGGATTTGTCCTCCGCCCGTGATGTTTTCCGTGAGTTCCCGGAGAATGGGCTCGCGCATAGCAGTGCTAACCATCACAGGCTGGTAGGTGTGCTCGCGCGAGAATACTGTATCCCCCGAGATCGTGACCTTCGTGAGGCGATACGTGGCCGTCCGCCGATTCTCGCTGGGTCGGCGTTCCTCAATCAGCACACCATCACCAGCAGCCGTTGGTGTTACAATTGGCCGACTATCCATGGGCTGTGGGATGATCGAACCACGGTTTGGCGCAAATTCGAGCCGGACAACGTCCAGCATTGGCTCCGTAAGCGCGATTGTATCGATCACCTCGCCCGAACGTCTAACGCGCAGCAATGGAATACGCGTGACCCGACCGGCTAGA
>JBOHRF010000064.1:0-20873 GCA_050732575.1 Longimicrobiales bacterium | reverse complement strand
CCTCGGGTTCATCGACAGCCGTCTAACCAATGCGCGACTCGAAGGTATGAACAACAAGATTCGCCTGCTGAGCCACCGTGCTTTCGGCTTTCACTCCGCTGCACCGCTCATGGCGATGGTCTATCTGTGTTGCTCTGGAATCACGCTTCCGCAGCTACAGCTGATTTAGGAGAAGCCTTTAAGTCCACTCCGTCCGGCGAGTTCAGGGCCGGGCATAGCTGATTGGGCCTGAACCTGACAAGTGAAACACGGTCCGACAACCGTCCGCGCGCGCCAACCACTCCCTGCGCGTGATCGGTCGGCTGGCGCCCGGCGCGACGGTGGCCAGTGCGCACACCGAAGTCAGCCATTTGAAGGAGCGCTGGGCGCGCGACCATCCGGATGCCTACCCTGCGCATGATACGCTGGTCGTGGATGTAGTACCCCTGCGCGACCGCGTGCTGGGACCAACGCGGCCTTACATGTTTGCCTTGCTGGGCGCGGTTGGCTTCGTACTGCTCATTGCCTGCGTCAACGTAGCCAACCTGTTGTTGGTGCGCGGCGAGCGGCGGCGGCGTGAGCTGGCCATTCGCACGGCGCTGGGCGCATCACGCGCCCGCCTGGCTGTGCAGCTCTCCACGGAGAGTGCGTTGCTCGCGCTGGTGGGTGGCACGCTGGGCATGGCGCTGGCCTGGCCCTTGACGCGGCTGCTGGTGGTGTCCGCGCCGGGTGAAGTGCCGCGCCTGGCGGAAATCCGCATCGATCTGCCCGTGCTGCTGTTTGCGTTTGGCGTCTGTGTCCTGACTGGCTTGCTGTTTGGTCTGGTGCCGGTGTTGCACACGAGGCGTGTGAACGCCCTGGCCGCGTTGGGCAGTAGCACGCGCGGCGCAGCGCTCGTTGCGGGTAGTGTCAGTCGCCGCACGCGCGCTGTTGGTCGTTTCCGAAATTGCGCTGGCCGTGGTTCTGTTGTGTGGTGCGGGCCTGTTTGCGCGCGCTCTGCTCAGCCTGCAGCGCACCGAGTTGGGATTTGTCACACGCAACGTGTTGACACTACGCCTCTCGTTGCCACGCGCCACGTACAATTCTGCGCGGGCCGTAACGTTCGTCGATGCACTGGTCGCGCGCGCGCGCGCCATGTCAGGTGTGAGCCAGGCTGCGGCCATGGCCTGGACCCCCATCGTAGATGGTGGCGGCAACTGGTCGGTGCTGAGTGATGCCATGGTGCCCACCACGATCGGTCAGTCACCGACCGCGGCGCCGCAGCAGGTGACGCCCGGCTTTTTCAGTACGTTGTCGATCCCATTCCTGCGCGGCCGCGACTTTACCGATGCCGATCATGCCACTGCGCCACTGGTAGTCATCATCAATGAAACGCTGGCGCGCAGTCTGTGGGGCGCGGCATCACCCATTGGCCGGCGCTTGAGCCTGTCCAATACCCCGACGCAGTGGGCTACCGTGATCGGCGAGGTGCGTGACACGCGTGTCGATGGCGTCACCGAGCCCGCGCCGCCCATCATGTATTTCCCGCACACCCAGGCTCAGCGCAGCGGCTACTTTACGGCCGTCAACATGACACTGCTCATTCAGAACGCGGCTTCTCCGGCCGCGCTGCTGCCCGCAGTGAAAACCGCGGTGCGTGAGTTGGACGCCAATGTGCCTGTGTCCGACGAACGCAGCATGGCAGAAATCGTGGGTTCCTCCATTGCCCGACACCGCTTCACCACGCTGTTGCTGGTCGGCTTTGCCCTGTTGGCATTGCTATTGGCCAGCGTGGGTATGTACGGCGTGATTGCCTATGGCGTCTCCCAGCGTCGCTACGAGTTCGGCGTGCGCGCGGCGCTGGGCGCCACGCGCGGTCGGGTGCTCGGACTGGTGCTGCGCGAAGGATTGCTGCTGGTCTCGGCTGGACTGGCATTGGGTTTGGCCGGCGCATTCGCCACGGGACGCCTGCTGCGCGCCATGTTGGGCGACATCAGTGCGCTAGATGTACAAACTGTGGGCGCGGCAGCGTTGTGCTTGCTGACTGCGGCATTGCTGGCACTCCTGGTTCCGGCACGAAACGCAATGGCCGTCAGTCCAACGGAGATGCTGCGTAATGGCTGACGTGGTTGCGGAAGAGAGGACTGGCCGACGGGGATCTCAACGTTGCGCGGGATCCCTCCGGCCTTGAAGCGGCGCTCCGCTGCTGCGCGCGTCGAGTAGCCGTTCCGTGAAATCGATGCGATCCTCCACCGTTTCCAGCCGTTGCGTCAGCCGTTCCAACACTTTCTCGAGGCGCGCTTCGGCTGGGGGCGTTGACGGACTCACCACGACCGGTTGCACGACCGGCACCTGGTTCTGCCTGGCCTCTCGCCGCCACTGGGCAGCCGAGCGTAGAAACCAACCAAAGGGCAGTGCCATCAACACGCCCCAGAACAGTCCGATAAAGATTTCCTCATCCATTTGCCTTGACTCCCTTGCCGCGTGCTGGTGTTTCCAAACTACGTTTACGAGTAGGGCCCGGGAAGCGACTCGGGTTGGTTGCGTCCAGGGCAATCCCTGACAACTGCCCCCAACCCCTGTTCCCGTGGCTTCTCGAGAGGACGTTCAGCTTCCCGGACGCGCTCCGGCACTGGCAGTTGGCGGTTTCCAGAATTCACTGGCGACCGGCGCACGCGCAGAGACCTCCCCGCCAAACAATGCCGCATTGAAGAGCACGCGGAACGTGCCGAACGGCTGACCGCGCCACTGCGGTCTGAATCCGATCAGGACCACATGTCCGCGGCCATGTCTCACATCGAGCGCGGCCGCGTACCCATGCAGATGTCGTTCGCCCAGCAAATAACCTGAGCGCAACGGACTGCCGCCCATCGCATAGCGGGCCAGGGCCACACCCTGGAAGCCCTCCGTGGTAGTGAACACGGGACTGTTATCAAAGAACACGTGAGCGCGCTCCGGCATGCCCGCCATCACCGGGTGAGACGGATCGGTGATGACTTCGAGAATCGAGCCGCTGGCAAAGAAATCACGACGATTCAGGCCGCCTGCCACATTGCGCACGGGCAGGTTGAGCTGCTGAATGGCAAAGTTGCTGCTCTGGTTCAACGTGACCAACGTGCCGCCGCTGCGCACGAACGCATCCAGCGCGCTCACGCCATCGCGACCAATGCCGCCTTCATAGCGCGCGGGCACCGTGCCCCGCGCATAACCATCGAGCAACAGCGCGGGCGGATCGGAAGCCAGGATGATGACATCGAAGCGGCGCCGCAGATCGCCGGCCTTGAAGTCCTGGTTGGTGATTGTGCTGTATGCGATTTCGTTGGTATCGAACAGCCAGCGCGTCCAGCCCTCATCCATGCTGGCTCGCCACGGCTTGTAGAGCGCAACGCGCGCGGACACGGATGCGTCACCTGCAGCGCTGGTGCGCACGGCCTGCACGCCCAGCTCGGTCAGCCAGGGCTGCAATGTGTTGACACTGACACCATCCACGATGTACACGCCGTTCTCACCTGATTCACCGGCCCGCCCCGGCTCACCGTCCTGAAAACGGATGCTGCCACCTGTCTTCAGCACGCGTTGCAGGATGCGGAATGTGTTGTTCTGCGCGGGACTCAGGGCTATGCGCGGACCGCTGCCCGTGATACGGCCAGCCGGCGGCAGGATGGCAGCCGCCACATCATTACCGGTAAACGGCGCGCTGGGCGAATCGAACGTTTGTGCGGCGCGCAACGGTTGCAGCGCAGCACGAAGCTCCGGTGTGAGCGGCGAGAGTGCTGGTACCACTTTCACATCCATCTGGTAGGGCAGTGTCCAGCCGGCCGCATCGTACGGTTGCTCGGGTGGGCCGTCCGGATACTCGCGCAGATCGGGATAGGTCTGCACGTCGAACAATTGCCGCACCAGTTCGGCGTACTCCTGGTCCATGGGGATGACCCACGTCCCGCGCGCGTAGGTCTCGCTGTCGTACACGACAGCCGTGTTGAGCTGCGCTACGCGCACGCCATTGAAGGCAAGTCGCCGCAACAGTTCCACGGCAGCCATCGGATCGCGCTGCGTCTGCGGCACCAGGTACGCGTAGGGCGGTTCCTTCTGATAGCGACGAATGGCATCGCGGCCCGCCTGGTATCGATTGTAGAGGATGTCCTCACGGTACTTGGCCGCATAGTCCAGCACGGCCAGTGATGCGGTCTGCATGTAATCGACCGCATCACGCAGCCGCCACCAGCCGCCGGTCCAGGGACTCGAGTAGAGCGAAGCCGGCCGCAGATCACGCATGTTGGCCGGGAAATCGTTCATCGTGTACAGATGCGGTGTGGCGTAGCTGTACAGCGCGGTCTCCGTCCAGTAGGCGGCCACGTTCTGCAGCATGGGCAGGTAATCGATGTAGCCGGGATACCAGGCATCGAATCCCGTGCCCATATGGGTGGCGCCGCGCTGGCCGTTGCTCTCCAGCGCCTGGGCAATGAGCATGCCCATCGCATTGACCTCGCGCGCCATGAGCGGATGCACGCGCGGTGCGACCGGCTCGGCAAAGGGTGGCAGCCAGATGCGCGTGGGGAATGGCGATGACTGGTGGTGTACATGGATGATCTGCGGCTCCCACTGCCGCCAGAAGCGCGTGATCACGCGTGACTCGACCACGTTCAGCATGTAGGCATCACGATTGTTGTCGTGACCGATGTACTTCTGATACAACTCGTGCAGCGGCGCCGTCTCGTAGGGCTGACCCACATTGGCGAGGTACCAGTCGGCCACGATGTTCTGGCCATCCGGATTCAATGATGGCCAGAGCAGCAATACCGTGTTCTCCAGAATGGCGCGTGTGCGCGGCTCGTTTGCTTGGGCCACCAGGTCGTACGCGAGCTGGATGGTGTGCTGCGCTCCTGCCACTTCACTGGCGTGCAAGCCACCGCTGATGTCCACGAAGGCTTTGCCTTCTGCGGCCAGACGGCGCGCCTCTGCATCCGTGAGGCCGGCCGGATGTGCAAGTCGCTGCGCGATGTCCTGGTACTTCTTCAAGTTGGCCAGATTCTGCGGCGTGGAAATGAGCGCCAGGTACCAGGGCCGATTCTCCGATGTGCGGCCGACTTCGATGAGCTGGACGTGGTCACTTGCCGCATCGAGCTTCTTGAAGTAATCGATGGCTTGCTCGTAGCGGGCCAGCTTGAAGTCGGCGCCCGGCCGAAAGCCCAGCACGGATTCGGGTGTGGGCAACGCGGACGTGGACGCTGCGTGCTGTGCAGCCATCGGCGCGGGGCCGAGGAGCGCGGCCGCGCAGAGCCAGCCAGCCATGGCCGCTCGAGATCGATTCATGGAAAGCCCGTGGGCAAGGGTGAGATGCGTGCCGCCTCGTGATTCTGGGCTCTGCGCACGGGTGGGTCAACTCAGGGGTCGCGCCTATCGTGTCCCGCCGGAAGCGCGCTTTGCATTATGAACGCGTTTCACCCATCCCGACCGCAGGAACGTATCGCCTTCATGAAGACGCTGCGCCGGCTGATCGCAGAAGCGCACGGCTGCTCCCTCTGGCAGGTGTTCACGACTTACGTGGCTGTTTCCCGGGGCGCCCACCAGATCATCCGTGCGCTGCCCGGGCTCATTGGTCTGCCATTAGGTGCCGGGCACGAGAAGCGGCAAGAAAGCGAAACTCAGCCCCACATTGGACGGAACAGCTCACTCAGCTCGAGCACGAACGGCTCGGCCGCGCCGATGGGCTGCCAGGTAATGCGATCGGCAATGCGTTCCGCTTCTTTTTTGCCTGCGGCAAACCGCCAGACCCAGACCACGCGTTCTTCGGGATCGACCACCCAATACTCGGGCACGCCGAAGTCGCCGTAGCGGCGAGGCTTCTTCACGCGGTCATTGGCACCCGAGGTGGGTGAGAGAATCTCGACCACGAGCCCGGGTGCCAGCTCCATCCCACGATCGGTAATGCCGTCCCGCGCTTCCTGGGGAACGAACAGCAGGTCAGGCCGCAGGAACTGGCCGGTCACGAACAGCAGATCGATATCGGGGAAGACCTTTCCAACTCGATTCCGTTCCACATACTGGCTCAATGCGATGAGCAACGCGGCCAGCACGTCCTGATGCCGTGGCGAAGGTGCCGGTGTCACCAGCACCTCGCCATCGATGACCTCGTAGCGATTGCCATCATCGGGGAAGCGAGCGTATTCCGAATAGGTCCAGGTATAGGGCTTGGTCGGAGGTTGGCTCATGCTGTCTCTCACAAACGCATACGATGATGGAGGAACCGGGGCACTACCATGTCTAATATAGCGCCACATTGAGAGGGCAATACCTGCTGGTCGGAACGCAGCAGCAGCGATCAGGCCAGGCCCAGCTTCTGCGCCAGGCCTATGCGCTGCAGCTTGCCTGTGGCACCCACGGGGATCTCTTTCAGAATCAGGATCTTCCTGGGCACTTTGAAATCCGCGAGCCGTACCGCGGCGAACTGACGCAACTCGCGATCGTCAACCTGCGCGCCCTCGCGCAGCACCACGGCGGCCGCAACATCCTCGCCCAACATCTCGTGCGGAACGCCGAAGGTCACGCACTGGTGAACGGCTGGATGCTCCATAATGATCTCGTCCACTTCGCGTGGTGAGATCTTCTCACCTCCGCGATTGATGATCTCCTTCAGGCGCCCGGTGATGCTCAGGTAGCCATCGGCATCCATCACGCCCTGGTCGCCCGTGCGGAACCAGCCCTGAATGAAGGCATCGGCATTGGCGGTGGCGTTGTTTTCATACTCGGCCATGACGTTGATACCCTGGATCACGATCTCGCCGCGCACGCCCGGCGCCGCGGTGTTGCCCTGCTCATCGATCACGCGCACTTGTGGTCCGGCCGCCGGCCCGACCGTACCCGGCTTGCGTGCACGCGGCGGCAGCGGGTTGCTGGCCATCTGATGGGCGGCTTCGGTCATGCCATACGCCTCGATGACGGGCACGCCGAACAGGCGCTCCAGCTCGGCGATCACCGTGGGCGGCAGAGCGGAAGAGGAAGAGCGGATAAAACGCAGCCGATTCGCTGCAACCGCATCCGTATTCTTCGATGCACGGGCCAGGATGGTCTGATGCATGGTGGGCACAGCGGTATACCAGGTCGGCCGGACCTCGGACAACCAGGAATAGAACTTCAGGGCGTTGAAACCGGGTGTGCAACACACGGCACCGCCGGCGGACAGGGGCGCGAGCAGTGCCGCGATCAGGCCATGGATGTGGAAGAGCGGCATGATACAGAGGCCCTGATCGTTGGCGGTCAAATCGACCGAATCGCGAACGTTGCGCGCGGAAGTGCACACATTGCGCTGAGAGAGGGGCACGATCTTGGGCCGCGAGGTGGTGCCCGAAGTATGCAACACCAGCGCGATATCAGCGGGCGAAGCGGATTGAGATCGTGGCGCGCTGTGTGTAGTCAAGGAGTCGGGGAATTCGAGCACGAACGTTCCCGCCCCGGTCTCGGGCCTGGCTACCAAACGCGCAATCGGCACGCCGAGCCGGGTGGCAACAGCAACCGCAGGTGAATCTGCATCTTTCCCAACAATCAGAAGTTTGGCCTGCAAGTCCGAGAGATAAAACTCGAACTCGTCAGCGCGGTAGGAGGGATTGAGCGGCGCGGCCGTGGCGCCGGCAGCAACACAGAGAAACGCGGCCGCCATCTCCGGCCCATTGGGCAGCACGATGGCCACACGATCCTGCTGGCCAATGTCGCGCGCACGCAGCGTCGAGATCGTATCCGACACGAGCGCGCGCAGCGCTCCGTAGGTGAGTGGCACGCCCCCTGGCGTACTGAGCGCGAGAGCATCGACCGCGCCCGCCTGCAGCAGCTCATTGATGGTCATTGTCGTTGCCTTGCCCTCCCCCTCCCCTTCCCCCTAAAACCTGAGGCCTCTCCTCCTCCTCCGCACCACCAGGAGGAGGAAAGGGCTAAGGATTAGGGGGAAGGTGAGGGGGAGGATTAGTGTTATGCGTTACGGTTTTGCCCAATAGACTGGCGCATGCGTACACCGCATCGATGTGCGGTGTAGGTGTCTGGGTCAGCCGGCCCAGCTCGACCACGGCGCCCACCAATGCCTCGATCTCGATGGCTTTGCCCTGCTCGATGTCCTGTAACATGGAAGTCTTGTGGGCACCCACCTTTTCGGCGCCGGCAATGCGCCGCTCGATGCTCACACGGAAGCGAATGCCCAGCTTGTTGGCAATGGTCTCACACTCGCGCATCATGTGCGTGCACAACTCGCGCGTGAGCGGGAACTGACAGATGTCGACCAGGGTTGCGCGCGTGAGTGCGCTGATGGGATTGAAGGACAGGCTGCCCCATACCTTGAGCCAGATCTCGCCGCGGATGTCGTCCGTGATGGGCGCCTTGAATCCAGCATGCGTCAGGCGCTCCGCGATCGCCTGGACCCGTTCCGTAGTCTCGCCGTTAAGCTCACCCAGCGAAAAACGTTTGCCTTCCACTACCTGCACCACGCCGGGTGCAATGAGGTTGGCGGCCGGATACACTACGCAACCGATGATGCGCAGCGGATCGATGGCGCGACTGATGGCGCCATCGGGATCGGCGGCCAGAACGGGCGAACCTTCATAGGGACCGCCGTGCCTCTGGAAATACCACCACGGAATACCGTTCTGCATGGTGATTATGCTGGTGTGATCGTGGCAGAGATGCTGAAGCTCGGGCGCCACGGCAGCCACCTGGTGGGCCTTGACCGTGAGCAGCACCACATCGTGCACACCGGCGTCTCGCATGCTCGCGCAGGCCGATGCGCCCGCAGCCGTGACTTCGCTGCCGTCCTCCAGGATCAGGCGCATGGGGCTGCGTTTGATGGCGTCCAGATTGGCACCGCGCGCAATGAACGTGACTTCCTCACCGGCGGCGGCCAGCAGCGTCCCCAGATAACCACCAATGGAACCAGCGCCAACGACTGCGATTCTCACGGCCTATCCTTCACACCTGCCGCAACAGCAGGCGCGGGCATACCGGCCAATTCAGCAGCTGCTCGCATACGTGCGCGCATGGGTTTGAGCGCCACTAGTGCGAGCAACGCGGCCGTCAGGTTCATGGCGCTGGCTGCCAGGAACACCGTGCGCCAGCCGCTTCCCGATCCAGCCATCACACTGGTGAAAGGCACGAGCAGCGCTGCCGTTCCCTTAGCCGTGTAGAGCAGGCCGGCATTGGCAGCGGCGAACTTCGTGCCGTACGTATCCGCGCAAGTGGCGGGAAACAGGCTATAAATCTCGCCCCAGGCGAAAAACACGAGTCCCGTAAGAAATACAAACGCCGTTGGGTTTTGGCCGAAGCGACTGAGCATGACGATACCAATTGCTTCCAGCGAGAACGCTATGAACATCGTGTTCTCGCGCCCCAGGCGATCCGACACCCAGCCGAAGAATGGCCGCGTAACGCCATTCAGCACGCGATCGAACGAGAGTGCAAAAGTGAGTGCCGGCAACGTGAGACCAAGAATGGAAACGGGCACATCGGCAACCTGGAAATCGCGTGCAATGGGCGCCAGCTGCGCGGTGGCCATGAGACCGCCTACGGCCATGAGCACGAACATGGCATACATCACCCAGAACACGGGCGTCTTTGCCATCTCGAGCGGTGTGTGATCGCGCGGCGCTGCCACGCCGCTGGCTTTCCCGCGCGCTATGGCCACTTTGAATCCCGCAGGCGGCTGCAGCAAGAACCAGCCGAGCACAAACACGACCAGGCCCTGTCCAATGCCGAAGCGGAAGAACGTGGCTTCGTAGCCGCTCGATTGAATCATGGCCGAGATCGGTATCACCGTGAGCGCCGAGCCTGCGCCAAATCCCATGGCGGTCAATCCGGCGGCCAGACCGCGCCGATCCGGAAACCATTTGAGCGCGTTGCCTACGCATGTGCCGTAGACAGCGCCGGCACCTATGCCGCCAATGATGGCGGCCAGGTACAGCATGGGCAGCGAGGCGGCAAAAGAATTCATCACCCAGGCAAGGCCCACCAGGATCGATGCGCAAACCACGACAATGCGCGGACCAAACCGGTCGACCAGGTATCCCTCGATGGGCACGAGCCAGGTCTCGGTGACCACAAAAAGCGTGAATGCCACCTGAATCGCGGCACGCCCCCACTCATATTTCTCGTCGATGGGATTGACGAACAGTGTCCAGCCGTACTGCAGGTTGGCGATCATCGACATACAGATGATGCCTACCAGCAGCTGCCACCATCGTCCACGGGGCGGCGCGGCTACGGCGTCGGTCGTGGCTTTCGCGAGTCCATCCATCGCGGTCACCTCGCGTCATGTCGTGAAGGTTTGGAGCGTGGGAGCAATATGCGGAGCGCAGGCACGTGCGGGCGTGCAGCCCAGCGCGTGTCCCGTTTCACTGAATATGGGCTGCGCACCGTATTTCAGCTAGAAAACGCGACCACCCTCCCACCGCTCGCATCTCATCGGGCTCAACGAGCGAGCAGGGTGCAGCGCTCGTGGCCTCCAGCCGTCATGGACCATCGCCCTGCGACAACGGCAGCGCGCGCGTCCGAGTCACGCAGTTTCAGTTCCGGCGATGAGAGTGGGCGACCAAATCTCGAATAGAGCGCGGGCAACAGGAACAGGTTCAACACGGTGGAGGACGTGAGTCCACCCAGAATCACAATGGCCATGGGCAATGCACAACACTATTCTCCTGTCCGCGATCTAAAAGCGCAGGATTCCGGCGCGGGCGGTCGAAGGCATGGACGTGGTGGACAAGCTCAATTCAGAGTACGGTGAGGGGTCGGGCAGCGGGATACGCCAGGAACGTCCAGGGCCCGATCGAGCAGGGTGGCAACGTCCGTCTCGATCGGGAGTATCCGTTGCTGGACCGGTTGCTGCGGGCGTGTGTAATCGCGCCGGTTCGGACATGTCGCCAGGCGCGCCAGTAACGGATCGAGAGAACAGGATCTAGCTGGCCGGCTTGCTCCATGTGTTGTCACAGGATTGCGATCCGGGAATCGCCCGCGCGGATCCAGCGTGATTTTCTCGATGCTGCGGCCGCCGTCACGTCCACGGTGTGGGCATCAATCGGATGGCGGCGGCGCGAGACACCAACTAAACCAGGGTGAGCTTCAAGCCGGGGGACAGACGAAAATGACAAGCTTGCCAGCCGAGGGCTTCGAGCATCTGCGCGGCTATCGCGAGTATCCAGTGGCCGAGATGATCGCACGCAGTCGCAGCTTCGCGGCGGACATGCAGCGCCGACGCACGACCCGTCACTTCGATAGCCGCTCGGTGCCGAAAGAAGTCATCGAAGCGTGCATCGAGGTGGCGGGCACCGCGCCCAGCGGCGCACACATCCAGCCCTGGCATTTCGTGGCGGTCAGTGACCCATCGCTGAAACGCGATATCCGTGTGGCGGCCGAACGCGCGGAAACCGAATTCTATGCCACAGCCCCCGCGGACTGGCTGGCAGCGCTTGCACCCCTCGGAACCGACGAGCATAAACCCTACCTGGAGGAAGCGCCCTATCTCATTGCCGTCTTCGCCCAGCGCTACGGTGCCGACCCCCGCGGCCAGCGTCGCAACCACTACTACGTGAACGAGTCGGTCGGTATCGCCACGGGCTTTCTGCTGGCCGCACTGCATCACGCGGGGCTCGTGGCCCTGACCCACACGCCGAGTCCCATGGGCTTTCTGGCAGAGCTGCTGCAGCGCCCGCCCAACGAGCGCGCAGTGATGCTGGTTGTGACCGGCTACCCTGCCCCCGATGCCTGCGTGCCGATGCTGAAAAGGAAGCCCATGGGTGAGATTGCCACGTACCGCTGACGGCGGCAGCGTCTACACCCGGCGCGGGACCGGGTGTCTCAACAACCCTGCGTTGCAACGCGCGCACCGTTCCATGTAACACTTCCGCGCACCAGGCCCGGCCACTTGCAGTTCATGCAACTCCAATGTGTGCCGTGATTACCGGCACGAGATGACGTGACTTTGATGAGAGGATCAGCCATTGCCTTCACTTCGGAGCGTACGCACAGCGGATTGCGTGCCGAACGTTCAACCCGGAGTGAGCCATGTTGCGAGCAACGAAAGGCCCCTTGGTCCTGGCGGGACTGGTGGTTGTTATTGCTGCGTGTGATGACGACGGCAGCGGGCCGGGCCGTCCGATCGATCCAGCCACCGCGCCGCGAGCGAGCATCGATCGTTTCAGCGATGCGGCAGGTATGCTGTACCGGCGCTCCGCCACGGCTTCATTACCGGGTGCGAACCGTGCCATCAACTTCGACCAGGCCCCCTTCATCACGCAGGGGCTGGGGCCGAACGGGCAGCCGGTGCGGTATTACAATTTTGATGTTATGACGAACGCACCCGCCCCGATCTACGTACTGTTCCGCGAGGGAGAGACCCAGCCCGTGGCCGGTCAGCTCAATATCGTCGATGTGATTCCGGGCGAGGCCGGCTACAATGACTTCTGGCAGGTGACGCGCGTCAGCGTGCCGCGCAATTACGTGGCCAATACGGTTACCAGCCGCGCGCAGATCATGGCGCAGCGCTATCGCATGGAAACGACCACGACCCTGGTGAATTGTCCGATTGTGCCGGAGGGGTCGACCGCGCGGGAGGGGGGCGGTGCGGCGGGCGCTACGCAGGGCTGGTACAAGGGGCAAGTGGTTTTCTATTTCAACTTCGGCGAAGCGCCGCTGGCCGCGACGACCGGCGGCCGGGTCCCGACCTCGCCGATCTTCGTCACGTTCAACATCAATCCGGATCGGCCCAACGGCGGGCCGCCCTCCGGTTTCCGCACGCAAGGTGCGTCGACGCAGACCCACAATGTCATCGCAACGCTGCCCGGGCAGCCGGGCTATTCGCCACTCTGGGAGGTGTTCGCGTATGACAATGCGGCCTTCGGCATGGTGCTCGATCTTGCGACCGCGCAGGCGGCCCGCAATTTCGGAAGGGCTGCGCTGGTGAACTGTCCGGTCGTGTTCGTGGGCACGGCGCCGGCGAATCCGACCACCGTACAAAAGGCGTCCATCGACCGATTCGGCCCTTCGGCCGGACTGTTCGTGCGCACCGCGTCCAACGGCATGCCCGCGGCGGGCGCGGCCATCGATATGGACCGGGCACCGTTCATCACGAACGGCCTGGGTCCGGCGGGACAGCGCGTGCGTTATTACAACTTCGACGTGCAGCCGCGCCGGCCCGCGCCCATCTACGTGTTGTTCCACCAGAGCGGCCAGCCCGTGGCCGGTCAACTCAACATCGTGGATGTGATTCCGGGGCAAACCGGATACAACGATTTCTGGCGGGTCGTGCGCGTGACCGTACCAGACGGGTACATTGCGAACAGCGCCGTGACACTGCAGCAGCTGCAGCAAGCTGCCTATCCCATGCAGATGACGAATACAATCGTGAACTGCCCGATCGTTCCAGACGGCTCGCGCGCCACGCTGGGCGGCGGCGCAGCGGGGCTGGTGCGCGGCTGGTTTCGCGGTCAGGTTGTGTTCTACTTCAACTTCGGCGAGGCCCCCATCACCGCGACCGCAACGGGTGATGTTCCGATTTCGCCGATCTACGTCACGTTCAACATCAATCCGGGTATGCCTAACGGTGGCCCGGGCTCAGGATTCCGCACGGAACCTGGAACCGTTCAGACCCATAACGTGATTGCCACGATACCCGGGCAGAGTGGCTACTCGCCGCTCTGGGAAGTTTTTCCGTACGACAACGCGGATTTCGCCGCGGTGACGAATCTGGCGACCGCACAGGCTGCGCGCAGCTTCGGTTCTGCCGCGCTGGTGAACTGCCCGGTCGTGTTCGTGCAGTGATGGATCTGGCGGTCCAGGTGGTGCGCGCATGCCGAGTCTCAAGACGAGTCTTCTGGTTGGGTTTGCCCTGGCGCTTTTGATCGCGCTGGTGCCGGCCGGCGCCTGGCTGGACCACAGGGTCGGACGCGAGCTGGAAGATCAGGCACGGGCTGACCTCGCGCTCGCACCCGTTCGCCTGGCGGACCGCAGCGCCGCGCGCGGCGATGCGTTGATGATGCATGCCAAGGAGTTGAGCTCGACGGGCGCACTTGCGAACGCGTTCCTGCGCTCGCCGCAGGAAGCCGTTGCGGTTTTGCAGTCCATGCAGCTGCCCCCTGGAGAAACGGGCATCCTGCTCGACCTGAACGGGAAGGCCTTGCTCGGCCCAGCTCCGGGCGCGGCCTTGTTCAAGATCGCAGCTGAGGGTGGCATGCCCGTGGACTACGTGGCGCACCGCGGTCGCATCTACCACGCCGCCCTTGCGCCCGTCGTGCGCGACAATCGGATCATCGCCATCGCTGGAGTCGCACTGCCCTTCGATGCCGCGGCCGCCAGCACGTTGGCCGGCTTGACCGCCGCCCAGGTAATCCTGGTCCTATCCAACGGCGAGATCGCAACCAGCACTGTGCCCGACAGCATTGCGGCAGCGCTGTTACGGGTGGCGAGTGACGCCGCTGGCGAGCAGCGGTTGGGCAAAGCTGGCAATGAGGAATGGTGTACGGTCGCAGCACCGCTGGGCAGCGCGGGTCGCGTGGTATTCGCTTTCTCGCTGACGCAGCAACTTGCAATCCTGCCCCAGCTGAGAAGGGTCGGCCTGGCCGCAGGTGTCGTGGCGCTGACTCTGGCATTGCTGCTGGCCGCGCTGGCCACGGTCGCGATTTCTCATTCAGTCGCCAACCTGGCTGCTGCCGCCGATCAAGTTGCGGCCGGCCGCTTCGACACGTCCTTGCCGCGGCCTCGCCTGCGCGAGATCGCGCGTATGAATCGTGCCTTCGAGCACATGCGGGCAACGTTGGCCGCTCGACTCGATGAATTGCATGGCGCTAACGCGGAGCTGCGCGCGGAGCGTGAGCGCCTGCAGGCTTTGCAAGCCGAGCTGATTCAGCGCGATCGACTGACGGCTGCCGGACGTCTGGTCACGGAGCTTGCGCACGAGATACGTAATCCGGTCGCGAATATCCGCAACTGCCTGGAGGTCATTCGTCGAGGCGCGAAGGATCGCATGGAGGTTGTACGGTTCGCGGATCTGGCCATAGACGAACTGTTGCGCATGCACGAGCTGGCAGAGCAAATGCTCGATCTCAATCGTCCCATCGATCCGGCCGCGAGCCGCTGCGACGCAGGTGACATCGTCCTGCGTACGGCCGAAGTGCTGCAGGCCGGCGAGGCCGCCTTGCGCTGGCCGACTACTGTGGTGGCCGCTGAAGACGTGGTGGTGTCCATAGCACCTGATGTCCTCAAGCAGGTGCTGCTCAGTCTGGTGCAGAACGCGCGCGAAGCCATGCCGAACGGTGGCAACATCACCATCGCCATGCACGATGATCGGCGCACGCTTACCATCGACGTCCTGGATGATGGACCGGGCATCGCGAACGAGGTGCTGACTCGAATCTTCGATCCTTTCGTCACCACCAAGAGTGGTGTGCAGGGCGTAGGACTCGGTTTATTCATTGCCGAGGGGCTGGTGCGCCGCTACGGGGGCCGGCTTACGGCCAGTAATCTCGACTCAGCCGGCGCGCGCTTCCGCATCGAGTTGCCCATCAGCACGCGGGCCGCGGTTGCGCAGTCCGACACGTGGCGCAGTGGCCGGGGCTCGACGTGAGCACCGTGCTGGCGCGCCGGCTTCTGGTGGTGGACGATGATCGCACCTTTCGGCTGTCCATCTCCGAATTGCTGCGCCAGGAAGGCTACGATGTACACGCTGCGGCAGATGCGGCACAGGCGGCGCAAGCTCTGCAGGACGGCGCCTTCGACCTGCTGCTGCTCGATGTGCGCATGCCCGGCGTGGACGGCATTTCCTTGCTCGAGATCCTGCGCAAACGCGGCGAAGACATACCCGTGCTCATGATCTCGGGGTTCAGCACGGTCGACGCCGTCGTGCAGTCGCTGCATCTCGCTGCCGATGACTTTCTGACCAAGCCGGTTGACCCCGATGTGCTGGCCGCCAAAGTGGCCGAGCTGCTGGAGCGTCACCCCGGTCGTGCCACGCGCGACAGTGGACCCGTGCCCGGCATGGTCGGGCATTCCAGCGGAATGCGCCGCGTGTTCGACGCCGTGCGCCAGGTGGCGCCCATGCACAGCACGGTACTCGTCACGGGCGAGACGGGCACGGGAAAAGAGCTGATCGCGCGCGCCATCCACGAGCTGTCCGCGCGGGCCACGCGGGTGTTCATCCCGGTCAACTGTGCCGCACTGGCGGACGGTCTGCTCGAGTCGGAGTTGTTCGGCCACGTGCGCGGCGCCTTCACTGGTGCCGTGCGCGACAAGCGGGGTCTACTGGCCGCAGCCGATGGCGGCACGCTGTTCCTCGATGAGGTGGCGGACATGAGCCTGCGCCTGCAACAGCGACTGTTGCGCGCAGTGCAGGACGGCGAGATCACGCCCGTCGGTGAAGTGCGGCCACTCAAGGTCGACGTGCGCATTGTAGCCGCCACGAACCGTGAGCTGCGCGACGAAGTGCGCGCAGGCCGCTTCCGCGAAGACCTGTTCTACCGCTTGAACGTATTCGGCATCGCCTTGCCGCCCTTACGCGAACGTGCCGCGGACATTCCGCTGCTCGCGGACGCGGCCCTGCGGCGGGCGCGCGAACGTATGCCCGCGCCCGGGGTCGCCAGTATCTCGCCCTATGCGATTCGCTTGCTGCGTGCGTACGACTGGCCGGGCAACATACGGGAACTGTTTGCCACGATTGAAAGCGCAGCCATCCGGGCTGCCGGCCGACGCATCGAGGCGCACCACCTGCCCGAGCAGGTCAGAGGCAGTGACCTCGCCGAGGCGGCCTCGCGCTATCGGACCGGGATCGATCCGCAAGAGGAGATCGACATGATCCGCGAGGCGCTCAGCAAAGCCGAAGGTGTGCGCGCGCGCGCGGCCGATTCGCTGGGCATGAGCAGAACCACGTTGTGGCGCAAAATGCGGGAGTACGGGCTGGACCAATAACACTCGGCCTTACGTGTGTATCGACGAACTGGTTGGAACGCTACTGCCGCACCGCGAAGACGCCCACCACCATCTGCCCTCTCGCAAGGAGTTGCATCATGCGCGCTCAACTATGGTTTGTAACAATGGTGAGCCTGGCCGCGGCGTGCCGCGGCGGCCAGGATAGCGGGACTCCCGAACAAACCGCACCGCAAGCCGCAGCGCCCGCGACGTCCAACCTGCCCGACACGACTGCGGCTGCGCTCTGGGCGTACTTGCGTCAGGTCGATTACTCGCAGAACTGGCGGCTGTGGCCGGGCAAGGACAGACTCTATAAGGGGACCGAACCGCACGGCATGCTGCTCACCACGTACGTGAACGATCTGGCCCTCGATGCGCTGACCAACGGAGCGCAGAACATGCCGCCTGGCGCCCTCATCGTGAAGGAGAATTACATGCCGGACAGCACGCTGGCTGCGATCACCACGATGTACAGGGTGCAGGGCTACGATGCACAGCATCAGGACTGGTTTTTTGCCAAGCATGACCCGCAGGGTAAAGTCGAGGTCGCGGGACGAGTGCAGATGTGTCAGTCGTGTCATCAGACAGCGGCTGGAGGCGGTTACCTTTTCAGCACGCGCCCGCGATAAGACGGGAACATCCTAACGGACGAGCAGGAGCACGAGCACGCCTACCATTACGATGACGATCCGACAACGACTCGTAATCGGATCGTCATCGTCATCATAATCGTAGGCGTGCTCGTGTTCCTGCCCGTCCGTTAATCCGTTATTTGTTATCTGTTATCGGATCCCAGGCCTGGAGAAGAAGCTGCCACCAGCGTTCACGGGGCGGCGCGGATACGGCGTCGGTCGTGGCTTTCGCGAGTCCATCCATCGCGCCTGTGGAACGTGACGTGTGATTGCGCTATTCTCCTGACTCGAGCTGGCAGCCGGGATTTCGCCGGGCTGAGCGATGGGGTTTCGGCCCATTATCCCACCTTCAACTGGGTGGACCGCGGCCATGTACGGATTGATCGGCAAGGTGACGGCGGTAGCCGGGAAGCGTGACGCGCTGGCCGCGATTCTGCTCGAAGGCACGAAGCGCTTACCTGGTTGCCTCAGTTATGTCATTGCCGAAGATCCAGCCGATCGCGACGCGCTCTGGATCACTGAAGTCTGGGACAATCAAGCCAGCCACAAGGCGTCGCTACGATCACCCTCTGTGCAAGCCGCCATTGCCAAGGGGCGGCCGCTCATAGCTGGATTCAGCAACCGCGTGGAAACCGTGCCCATCGGCGGCCATGGATTGTCAGGAGAAGAAAACGGATGACCCGGGGAGATGGACCGATCCGCATGGTGGGCGTGGCGTTGCTGGTCTGCTTTGCTCAATCGTGTGCCACGTCGGCGGGCGTTACGCGCTCGCGCGAGCTCTTGCTCGATCCCGCCAACACAGAGTGGTCGAAACCGGCGCCACCGGTTTCACGCATCCGCTTCGAAACCAGCAAAGGGTCGTTCGTGCTCGAGGTGATCCGCGAGTGGGCGCCACTGGGCGCGGATCGTTTTTACAACCTGGCCCGCTTGGGGTTTTATGACGACGCGCGCTTCCACCGGGTGAATCCGAATTACATCGTGCAATTTGGTCTGCCGGGTGATCCGGCGGTAACGGCGGCCTGGCGCAGTCGTCAGCTGCGAGACGATGCACCGCGCGCGCACAATCAGCGCGGCACGTTTGCCTTCGCTCAGATGGGGCCCAACACGCGGCTCACGCAGATCTACATCAATCTGGGCGACAACAGTCGCAACGATGCCGAGCCCTTCACTATGTTGGGTCGTGTCGTGCAAGGGATGGACGTGGTGGACAGGCTGTATTCAGGATACGGCGAGCGATCGGGCAGCGGCATGCGGCAGGGGCGGCAGGGCCCGATCGAACAGGGCGGCAATGCGTATCTCGATCGGGAATACCCGCTGCTGGACCGATTGCTGCGCGCGTGTGTCATCGCGCCTGTTCGGACGTGTCGCTAACACGTGCGTCATCGTTTACGGATTCAGGAAATAGGATTAAGGGGAGGGGGAGGGTGGTAGGGACCGATGCTGTGTGCGCAACTCCGCTCGTCGCGAGCATAGTTGCATGGACGGCATCGGTCCCTACCACCTAATCCTCCCCCTAATCCTATTTCCTCAGTCTGTAGCTGCGCTGACACCCAACTTCGGTCGTGTCGGTAATCGAGTGCGAAAGTCGGAATGGATCGAGGACATAGGATTAGGGGGGAGGGGGGAGGGTGGTAGGGAGCGATGCTGTGCGCGCAACTCCGCTCGTCGCGGAGCACAGTTGCATGGACGGCATCGGTCCCTACTACCCTAATCCTCCCCCTAATCCTATTTCCTCAATCCGTTCATGTGCGATGTAACTAACTGGTTGGCTTGCTCCACACATTATCCGCAGGATTCCGATCCGGAAACCGCCCGCGTGGGTCCAGTGTGATCTTCTCGATACTACGGCCGCCGAAATCCAGGACCGCAGCGAACGTACGACTGCCAGCAAACCACACATTCACGGGGAATGTTACGTCCACGGTATTGGCATCAATGCGCACACTGTTGGGCATCATGCGAACGGCCGGACCGGTGGCTGCGAATTGCACGCGCAGCACCACGGGCGCCGGCATCTGCCCATCCTGACGCACCGTGACCGTGGTACGCGTTGCAACGGTGCGCACGCTCTGGATGGAGCCATCCGATGATTCCGTGGTGAACAACCAGTAGTACCAAAACCAGCCCAGGTCCTGCTTCAGCGCGTTGTTCATGAAGAACATGTAGTCCCAGGGCGCGGGATGTTTGAAGCGCCAGGCTTTGGCCCAGTCACTGTGCGCTCGCCAGACTGCGCTATCACCCACCACACCACCCAACATGGAGAGCAGGAGCGGCGTCTTGCCGTAGGTCTGGAAGCCGTATTGTGGTCCGCCGTAATTTGCGTTCCACATCATGGGCGGCTCGGCTTCGTTGCCACTGATCTGTCCGTAGCTCTGGCCCAGCCATCCAGCGAAGGGCGTTGCCCGGCGGTATCGGCAGCGGACAGGATGTTCATGTATTGATCGAAACCCTCATCCATCCAGCCGAACAACGTTTCGTTGTTGCTGACCGTCATGGGCCACCACTGGTGTGCGGCCTCGTGATCGGCGGCGCCCTGATTGGAATTGATGACCATCGGGTACTCCATGCCGGCGCTCGGTCCATCCTGTAACGTGAGCTGCGGGAAGGAGTACGGCATCCAGAGTTTGGAATAGAACTCGAGTGCATGGCGCGCGATGCGGCCTGCGTATTCGTACGCGTTGGCGCGGCCGGGCAGGTGCACCATGTGAATGGGCACGCGCCCCTTGCCCGGGATGGTCGCGCGCGTAGCGCGCCACACATACTTCCGCGCGGTAGCCCACGCGAAGTCGTTGACCGTGTCGGCCACGAAATGCCAGACCAGCCGCTCACCCGGTGCCGTGGCCTGACCCGGTCCCACTTCATCGGAACCGACAATGGTCGTGATGGAATCCGTGTCCAGCACGCGTGCAAGTCGTGCTCGCGCCGTGGGGGTCAGAACTTCCTGTGGATTCTGCAGCACGCCCGTGCCACTCACGATCCAACCGGCGGGCACATCAATGCGCACATCGAAGCGACCGAAGTTGTTGTAGAACTCGGAGGGTCCGAGGTACAGCTCGCGGTCCCAACCGCGCAGATCGTCGTAGACCGCAACCCGCGGATACCACTGCGTGGGTTGATACAGCGTATCGGCCCAACGCATGGTCATGCGATGTCCGGTACCTGGACCGCCGGGCAACTTGAAGTTCCAATCGATCTCGAGTGTGCCGGCAGCGCCGGCCGCAATAGGTGTGGGCAGCAGCACGCGCGCCACTGTCGATCGGAGACCGGTGACGATGGGCTCACTGGGCGGCGCACCGCCCGCACGTCCGCCGGGCGGTGCAGCGGCAAGATTCACGGTACGCCCGTTCACTACCATGC
>JBOHRF010000063.1:0-21267 GCA_050732575.1 Longimicrobiales bacterium | reverse complement strand
CCGCATGGCAGCGTTGCTCCTTCTCGTTATAGCGCTGCTATGCCTTCGTCGTCGCGCCTTGCTCTGCGGGCGCAGCGGCGTTCTCGATGCACAAGGAATTTCCGGGACGCAACACTAGTCAGACTCTCGTTTGATGTCCCAAACGACGATTCTCTCAACATCCAGCTCATCCGTTTCCGCCGCCACGAATCGCGTCTCCGAAAGAAATGCGATCGGGAACGGAACACCGGGCGGCAGAGTACCCAGGTACCTACCGTTCACGTCGAACACGTCGATGGGGCCTCGAGCCTGGTTGCGCGCCGACCTCAAGGCCCAGATCTCGCCTTGAGGCGTTACCGCAAGGTCGGCCAGCACCTGAGTTGCTTTCTCGAAGCCCACCTGGCGCATCATTTCCCGAGCATCCGCGTTACAGGTCATTGGACCGCCTCGTCCGCGTTCCAGATAAGCAGCGGTCGCCTCCTGTTCGGTCATTTCCACAGGCGAGATGGTCCGACGGACTATCTGCGTTCTCGTTCGTGAATCGAACACTTCAATGACGTACTGCGGAACCACGTTGATGGCTACACGCTGACCCACGGCGTGCCAGTTCAGCCGAGCCGCATTCAGAACTGGTAGCCCGACGCGGACTGGACAGCCCGCAAATTGCGCGGTTCGGGATAGCACAGGTTGACTGCTGTGCAGCACGACCGTGTCAGCGCTCGTGGCCCACAACAATTGCACGGCACGCTGGTCGCCTCCCGCGAATCGGTCACGGTGCCAGTACACAAACCCATCGTGGACGGCGGCGAAGTGCGGCTCACGAGCGCGAATGGGGCCGGACGGAAAGTCGATCTGGGGCAGAACTCGGCCGGTCTTATCGAAAACAACGAGTGCCTGCTTCGCACCATCATACACATGGATACGCTCCAGCTCATCGACCGATATGGAATTGCTATATCGTACCTCACCCGGCCCTGCACCCTCCCTTCCCGCCGTCCAGCGCGGCTGAAAGTCGGCGTCAAACGCGTGCAACACGTGGGCGAATGGGTCCCACACGTACAGGCTGCCGCGCGCGTGCACAGCCACGGTTGCGCGGCTTACCCGGTAAAAGGACTCTGGCCCGGCATCCTCGACGCCCAGGTGACGGGCACGTTCCACGGTCCAGGGTAGGGCCACGTCACGCGCGTCCGTGACCGCAATACGAGTTCCGGCGGAATCGATCACGGTAGTGCGTGGGCCGTCTTCACCAGCGCATGAAACAAGGGCAAAGATGAACCACGCGCGGAGCCCCATTGAGCGAGGCGTGGGTCGCATGGGTCGACGCCAGGTTCGACTCACGATCTCAGTTTCGTGTTCACCGTTGTCTCACCTGGTGCGTCATTCGCTGCTCGGTCGCCGTGAACGCGTGCGCAGGCTTCCGTGGTGCAACGCGGCAATGAGCAACCGCTGCAATGCGGCAGTGCGGATTCGTTGTCCCGGCCGCAGCGTGACGTAGCGCACCTGCTTGAGAGTCTCGCCTTCCAGCAATCCATCGGGATCGGCCAGGCGAGCGCCGTGCTCGAAGATGAGCTGCACGCGATCGTCGAACGGAAACAGACCACAAACGTAGCCGGCCTGCGGATCGCGAAGCCGATGGCATGCCAGCCCGGGTAGACGCGCTCTGTTGCCGAGGGCAATGTGCGGCCCACGAGAGTACGGACGCGCTCGCTCAACGTGCGGATGGCCGCCGGGTGTGCGCCCAGCAATTGCTCTGCGCTAATGGGACTTGCAGCCATTGGGATCTCGCTGTTGGACGTCAGCGATACAGGCGGCGAAAGCTAGACGCCGGGCTCGCCACGGTCGAGCCCGTTTACGCGATGGTCCGCCGAAATCGCCGCGTGGCCGCGAACAACACGGCCGCGGCCATGGCGGTAAGAACGAGCAGCTGCGGCCAGATGTCGCCCAGGCCGTGACCCTTGAGGAAAATCCCGCGCACGATCTCCAGGAAATGACGCACCGGGTTGGCCAGCGTGATCCACTGGAAGAAGTCGACCATGGTGCGCACGGGATACAATGAAGCCGGACAAACGATCGCGGGCAGGAAGAGCAGGAACATGCCCATGAAGGCTTCCTGCTGGGTGCGCGAGATGCTGGAGATGAAGAGGCCCACCCAGTGCGGTCAGGATGTACACACTTCCAATGCCGTGAGCAGCAGTGGCATGAGCAGGAGCACCGCGTCGATGACGGCGGGCACGTTGTAGGTGCGACTCTCCAGGTCCGGGTTATACCACGCACGCATCCGCAGATGCACTCCACCGGTAGCGATCGGCCGCGTGCTTCCGCGTAGCTCAGCACAAACTCCTGTACGATCCGGATGGCATAGCCCGGGCCACAGTGGCCGTGTTCGAGTTGGTGCCAGCCACCAGCACCAGGACACGTGCGCCGTGCGCAAGCTCCTCCAGTGCCATCCTCGTGCACACCTTGCCGAATGTGCGTCATTCTCAATCGATTGCACCAGCATTTTACGACAATGACCTCATAGCAGGAGAGAGTAGCGTTGCAATGTAACTACCGTCGGGCTACCACGTTACACGTCTGCAGTCAGTAAGCCGATTTGTGTGGCTGCGCAATCACATTCGTTAGAAACAACTAACATTCGGTAAAGTGCTTGCGTCAGTTGACTAACATCTCCATGTTAATCGCTCCTCGCTGTTCCATATGAGGTGGATTTCCAAAACGGGGAAGCGTCCAGATTCCAGCCTTCCAAGCCAGGCCAGCCGAGTTCTCAACGCTGCTGTTTCAGAGGTGGTGCCGCACGGGCAGATCGGCCCGTCCGAGCGTCATGTTTCATCTACGTGAACAGCGACGAACAACGTTTGGCGTGAGTCACGCAATCTGCTACCGGAAAACCAAATGCCGCGCCGCACACCTCGGATCCTGCTGATTGAAGACAACGAGGACCTCGCCTTTGGGCTCCAAATCAATCTTGAGGGAGAGGGATTCCGCGTTCTCGTCGCCCACACGCTGCAAGCCGCTAACATGGCCTTGCAACACACGCCGGATTTGATCGTGCTTGATTTGATGCTTCCCGATGGTAACGGTTTCGACTTTCTTCGGACGTTTTCGCGGGCGAGGTGATAATCGTCCGGTAATAGTGCTGAGCGCAAGGGCCGACGAAGTGGATCGAATTACTGGTCTTAAGTTGGGCGCTGACGACTACGTGGTCAAGCCGTTCAGCGTGGCCGAATTCCTCGAACGAGTCAAGGCTCGATTGCGTGAGTCGAACAAGCGCGACACCAGCTTCGTGCTAGGGGCCGTGCAGTTCGACATCCGACGTCGCATTGCAACCAAAGACGGACGCCCGATTCATTTGACCGACCACGAGTGGAGGCTTCTTGCCGTTCTGGCCGAAGATGCGGGTCACGCGGTCACTCGAGAAGAATTGACTAAGCGAGCATGGGGCGCTCACGCAAACGCATCGCACCGCATCGTCGACTACTTCATCAGCTTGCTGCGTGCGAAGATCGAAGACGAACCGGATGCCCCACGTCTGATCGTCACTCAACGCGGCGTAGGTTACATGATCGTTGACGTTGACGCCATCCGAAGTGAGTCAACTTAACGCGGCAATGTCCAACCATTTTTGATAAGCTGCCTATGTTGGAAAGTGTGAGTATTATGTGGTTATCCATACATTATAAGATCCTTGCGTGTTGATGGTGTTGCATACAGTTATGTGAGTGAGGGTGACGATTAACGATGCATAGCGAAGCAAAGTAAATCTAGTGATCGCCACTCACGCCCAAGTACGCTGTTGAACGACCCCCAACCCGGAGGACAGCATGTTCCCCAAGCAGTGGCTTCATGCCCTACCCGCAGCTGGATTGATTCTCGTCGGATGCGAATCGACGCCGGCCGACGCGAGAATCGAAAGCGAGGCGGCATCAGGTTCCCCCCTGGCCCAAGTTGCAAGCGCTACTTCTGTCGCGCTAAGGGACCGGAGTGTTCGACTCTTCGTGATCGATGCGATGGCAAGGTCACCCTGGGTGGAGCACAAAATCAGCCTCGCAGAAGCCTATGAGGCTGGCAGTCCTCTGGCATCGCGTGTTGCTGAGATCACAGGCCTAAGCGAGAATGCCCTATCGGAACTGATCGGGCAGCTCCCGGAGATGGACTTCTACCTTGCCGATAAGAACCAACGCCGCACATGGACAGCGTCCGGGCAGTCGGCATCCGTAGCTGCTTCGGTCGACGGCGATAGCTACGTGGAGTACCTCTCCACCGGGCGTGCCGTGAGTTATCAGCGATCGGGCGCTTCGAGGCCGCTTTTCGCGATTCACCCAGCTGAAGTGAAGATGTATCGCGCGCAGCGGTCGAATCCATCTCAGGGCGTGATAGCCGGCCCTGGAAATGTCGATGGCGGGCTGCTGATCAAGATCTTCGATGAACATGGAAGAGAAATGACGATCGACGCGGGGAAGCTGGGACTACGAAACGGACGCGAGGTACGCGCCTATATTCGGACGCTTGGAATTGGAACGTCTGTCGGTGCGGGGATTCGGCCTCAAGCCGGTGCAGCGACGGCGGCATTATTCATCGAGCAGGCATTGGTAAATAATATTCCCGATGGAGTGGGCCAGTCCGAGATTCTGTTGAAGATGTGGAAGGACAACGGAGCGTCGCCCGGAAGCGATGATTGCTGTCGTCAAGAGTGGACCTACGGCAGCGTGGAACCTCTTGATACGCTTGTTGGGGATCCCTGCCCAACGAATGAAGCCGACCCCTACTGCTACACCTATTGTGATGAAGGTCCGGCAACTGTTTTCAGTGGGTGGTATCCGTCCGGGAGCTATCCGCATTTTCGCGTTCAATTGTTCGAGGAAGACACTGGGCCAGATGATGTTTTTGGGTATTATTATTGGGGGAGCAACCCACCGGCATCAGCCGCAAGCAATGGCGGAGAGCAGATTTGGACTGACGCTTCCAGGTGTGACCCTGTTTCGTTCCAGTGCTTCAAAATGACTGTCGGTTGGACTACATCGTAAGACTAGGGTGCATCTCGCGCCGTGCGTCAAGAACTTTCGTCTGACGCACGGCTGCGACACTCACGTCGTGTGCGTCACGATTCCGCTCCGTCGGGCTCACAGAACGAGTTTACAACTGGTCACCTGTGATCGTCGAACGTGGTAGCCGCAGCAAGAAAACGGTGCCCACGACTATTTCGGCACCCCCGCTTTCTTCCACTGCTTGTACCACTCCGGGAAATCGGCTTGAGTAATCATGACCGCATATGACTGCAGCACCAACTTTCCGGGCCCACAGGATGTCCTGTCGCGTTGACTCATAGCTGTGGTTGGCATCCAGGAATACCATTCCCGGTGGGCCCCCGCTATAGGTGGCATAGAAGTGCGTTTTGTCCATCTCACAGAGCTGCACATTGTGGAATCGAATTGCTTCGGCCAGCACCTCCCGGGTTATGCGTGCGTGATCCTGCCGCGCCAGTCCGTGGGGGTTCCATCTGAAACTGTCGACCGTGATCAACCGGGTCGTCGGCGGTTTGAACAAGGTCAGCACGCGCGTGGATGAGCCGAATAGGGTGCCGATCTCAATAATGCATCGGTTCTCATCGACCTCCTGGGCGAGCCTGCCGAGAAATCGGCCCTCCTCCAATGATATCTCACTGGGGTGTGCCAGGATCCGTTGAGCCATCGCTCGGTAGCCCGGAATCCGAAAGGCAACGCGGCGAAGTTTACGTCGGATGTCGAATTCTGGCATGCACGATCGTTCCAGTCGTTCGCGACTCTGTTGAGAGAAGAGCAACACATACAGCTACATCCAACCAGGCGCAAGGCAGAGTACGATCACTCTCTGCATGTCGATCGGCCCGAGTTGGGTCGACGCTTGGTCGATCGAAGGAAGCCCGGCAATGTTTCCTCTGTGCCGAAATCTGCAGGGCCTTCGACCGCGGGTTCGCGGGAGACATTCTCCTGACGAATCAGTCTCCGATTTGACGCCGGGCTCGTGACAGTCGAGGTCGTTTTACGCGGGTGATCGATCTGCGCACACCCACCGACGCGTGGCTTTGGTGAGCGTCGGGCAGATGGCGGCGGGCATCGACTTCTGATGCGTGCACCCGGTTCATCCGATTAATCAGGTTCATCCGACTTATCCGACTCATTCGATTCATCCGAGTAGTCCCCGTTCATCAGAAATTATGCGATGGTCCGCCGAAATCGCCGCGTGGCCGCGAACAACACGGCCGCGGCCATGGCGGTAAGAACCAGGAGCTGCGGCCAGATGTCGCCCAGGCCGTGGCCCTTGAGGAAGATGCCGCGCACGATCTCCAGGAAATGGCGCACCGGATTGGCCAGGGTGATCCACTGGAAGAGCTGGGGCATGGTGCGCACGGGGTACATGAAGCCGGACAATACGATGGCCGGAAGGAAAAGCAGGAACATACCCATGAAGGCCTCCTGCTGCGTACGAGATATGGTCGAGATGAAGAGACCCAGACCGAGTGCGGCCAGGATGTACACACTGGACGCCAGCAACAGGGCAGGCACACTGCCGCGCAGCGGAATGTCGAACCACAGGATCGCTACCGTGCAGATGAGCAAAAGATCGACGAAGGCAATGAACGCGACCGGAATTGTCTTGCCCAGGATCAGCTCCGTGGGCGTGAGCGGACTGACCAAAAGCTGTTCGAGCGTGCCCAGCTCGCGCTCGCGCACCACGGCCATTGCCGTGAGCAGCAGTGACATGAGCAGGAGCAGTGCGCCGATCACGGCGGGCACGTTGTAGGTACGGCTCTGCAGGTCCGGGTTGTACCACGCGCGCGTACGCAGATCGACGCCACCCGGCAGCGCACGGCCGCGTGCTTCCGCGTAACGCAGTCCGAACTCCTGCACGATGCGGCTCGCGTAACCCTGCGCCACCGTGCCCGTGTTCGAGTTGGTGCCATCCACCAGCACCTGCACGTGCGCGCCGCGGCCCGCGGCCAGATCGCGTGCAAACCCCTGCGGGATCTGCACGCCGATGACGGCCTGGCCGCGATCCAGGGCAGTGCCCAGGTCGGCCGGTCGATCCGACTGCCCGACGATACGGAAATAACCACCTGCCGTCACAGCATCGACCAGCGCGCGCGATTCGGCAGTCCGATCGTGATCCACTACGAACGTCGATACGTTGTGCACGTCCGTGTTGACCGCATAACCAAACAGCAATAGCTGGATGATCGGTGAGGCAAACACAATGCGCTTGGTTTTGGGATCGCGGAAGATCTGGCGTAATTCTTTGCGCAGAAGCGCGAGAATTCGTTGCGCTGATGCACGCAGAGGCGTAACGGGCGGGGCGGGCGTGACGGGCGTATCGGGCACGACAAGGGACTCGGGATTGTCGCTCCCGATACGCCCGATACGCCCGATACTTCTGACCTTCATGGAGCTATCCGCTTTCGAAACGCTGCCGCTGCGAGCGCCAGTCCAACCGTGGCGAACACGACCATGGAAATGCCCTGGACCCAGAGCGCGTCCAGGCCCACGCCTTTCAGAAACACACCGCGCGTCACAGCGATGTAATAACGTGCGGGCACGATGTAGGTGAAGGTGCGCAGCACGATGGGCATGCTGGCAATGTCGAACAGGAAGCCGGAGAGCAGCAGCGCGGGCATGTACGTGGCGACCATGGCCACCTGTGTAGCCAGCACCTGGGACTTGAGCGTGGCGGAAATGAACAGGCCAAGTCCGAGTGCGCCCACCAGGAAGAGCAGGGTCATGACACCGAGCAGTAGCACGTTACCGCGCAGCGGCACACCGAAGATCAGGATGCCAGCCAGTGCCGTTATGACTACATCGAAAAGCCCAATGACCAGGTAAGGCAGCAGTTTGCCGAACACGACCTCGAGACGGTGCACGGGCGTGGCGGCCAGCTGCTCCATGGTGCCGCGTTCCCACTCACGCGCAATGGTCAGCGCGGTGAGCATGGCCGCAATAATGGACATGATCACGGCAATGAGACCGGGCACGATCATGTTGCGACTTTCCAGCGTGGGGTTGTACCACACGCGGCCCTGGGCCTCGGCCGGCGGGCGGATCTGTTGCCCTTTCAAGATCACGTTGCGCGAGTATCGGGCTACAATGGCATCTGCGTAGTTGAGCGCGATGATGGCCGTGTTCGCGTCGCCACCATCGAGCAGCAGCTGCACCTGCGCTTTCCGGCCGGCCGCCAGTTCTTCACTGAAGTCCGGTCCAATGACCAGCGCACCCGTGGCCTGGCCGTGGCTCAACTGTTGGTCGATCTCACGCGGCGACTGCAGATACGCACGCACACTGAAGTAGCCGCTGGCACCCAATGACTCGACCAGTTGGCGGCTGGCCGGGCTCCGATCGTGGTCCAGCACGGCCAGCCGGATATCGCGCACATCCCACGTGATGGCGTAGCCAAAGAACAGGAGCAGGAAAACGGGCAGCACGAAAGCCAGTACCAGGCTGCGCGTGTCGCGGCGCAGCTGAATGGCTTCCTTACGTGCGATGGCGAGCAGGCGGCTCAGGTTCAGCATGCCGAATCAGCCTACCAGTGCGCCGCCCTCACGGCGCACCAGCGACACGAACACATCTTCCAGCGAGGGCGGCACGCGGCGCATCGTGTCGCAGGTCAAACCGCGCGTGGCCAGCGCCGTGGTTACGATCGATTCCACGGGTACACCTTCAGCGGCAACCACGTGCACGGCCCGTCCGAACAATGAGGCTTCCAGGATGCCCGGCACCTCCTGCAACGCTTCCACAGCACGCGGCGCATCACTCGTGTGCAGCTCGAAGATCGGCTCGCGGAAATCGGTGCGCAGCTCGGCCGGTGTGCCCTGTGCGATCACGCGCCCGCGGTTCATCAGGAGGACGCGCTGGCAGTATTCCGCTTCTTCCATGTAGTGCGTGCTGACCAGGACAGTCGTGCCTGCGCTGGCCAGCGTATAGATCAGGTCCCAGAAGGCGCGGCGCGCAATCGGGTCGACACCCGACGTCGGTTCATCCAGGAACAGGATGGGCGGCTCGTGCAACACTGCGCAGCCCAGGGCCAGTCGCTGTTTCCAGCCCAGCGGCAGGTCTGCAGTGATGCGTTTTCCCTGTCCTTCAATGCCGGCCATAGCCAGCACCCAAGCGCGCCGCTGCACGAAGCGTGTTCCGCTCACGCCGTACAGTCCGGCAAACAGCTCGATGTTCTCGTCTACGGTGAGGTCACCATACAACGAGAACAATTGTGACATGTAGCCAATGCGGTGGGTGAGTGCACGCGTGTCGCGGGCCACATCCAGGCCGGCCACCAGGGCAGTGCCGCGCGTCGGGCGCAATAGCCCGGTCAACATCTTGATCGTGGTGGTCTTGCCTGCACCGTTGGGACCCAGGAAGCCAAAAATCTCGCCGGTATGAACCTGGAAACTCACGTCATTGACCGCCGTGAAGTCGCCAAACATGCGCGTCAGGCCGGAAACTGAGAGGGACGCGGGACGCGGGACGGGTGACGCGCTGTCAGACATCGCGGGCGTTCCCGGCTACCAGGTTGATGAATACATCTTCCAGCGATGCATCAACTTGCTCGGCCTCGAGGATCTCGTTGCCGCTCGCACTCAGTGCGGCGCGCACGCGTGCCTCCGCAGAGGGGTCACGTAGCAGCACGTGTACGGCATGACCGAACAGGGTGGCGAGGTCCACGCCTTCTACGTTGCGCAATGTTGCGCGCGCGGCGCGCGCGTCCCGCGCGTGCACGACCAGCAGTGTGCCCTTCATGCCCTGTTGCAATTCCGCGGGTGGCGCCAGTGCCAGCACGCGGCCCTGGTGCAATAGCGCCACACGATCGCAGCGCTCGGCTTCATCCAGGTACGATGTTGTGATGACGATGGTCATCCCCTCGCCTACCATCTGGTGCAGGATGAGCCAGAGATCGCGGCGCGAAATAGGGTCAACACCGAAGGTGGGTTCATCGAGCAGCAGGATGTCCGGGTGATGTACGAGCGCGCAGCACAATCCGAGCTTTTGCTTCATGCCGCCCGAAAGTTGGCCGGCCAGCCGGTGCTCGAACTCGCCCAGGTTGGAAAAGCGGTACAGCCGCTGGAGGCGGGCGGGTCGTTCCGGGCGCGGCACGCGGTAGAGATCGGCATAGAAGTCGATGTTCTCGCGCACGGTCAGATCGGTGTAGAGACCAAAGCGTTGCGACATGTAGGCAATGTGCGGTTTCACGGCTTCTGGATCGCGCGCCACACTGATGCCCAGGATTTCGGCATCACCGCGCGTGGGCGGCAGCACGCCCGCCAACATGCGCAGGGTCGTCGTTTTGCCCGCGCCATCGGGCCCAACCATGCCGAACAACTCGCCGCGTTGCACATCGAACGTGAGATCGCGCACCGCTTCGATCGGCCCAAAGTTGCGGGCCAGGCCGTGCAGGGCGAGGGCGCTGGTCATTGCAGTCGTACATCGGCGGGCATGCCCGGCTTCAACATGCCTGCACTGTCTCTTGCGATGGCCACCTTCACGGCGTACACGAGCTTCACGCGCTCTTCCGTGGTTTGCACGTTGCGCGGCGTGAACTCGGCTTCAGTCGAAATGAAGGTCACGTGGCCGGACAGTGCCTGATTGGGGTCGGTATCCGATCGGATGGAAGCGGTCTGACCGAGCGTCACGTGGCCGATCTGATCTTCCCGCACGTAAATGCGCACCCAGCGATCGTAGGGATTGGTCAACGTCAAAACGGGTGCGCCTGCACCCACCGTTTCGCCCGGCTCGCGATGGCGAACGGACACGACGCCAGCAAACGGTGCGCGGATGATGCTGCTGCTGAGCAGCGCATCGATCTGGGCAACAGCAGCCTGGGCCTGACGGACGGCCGCGTGTTGCGCTTCGATGCGTTCGGCGCGCGGACCCTGTTCGATGAGGCGCAGCTGTTCGCGCACGTGATCGTATTGAGCGCGAGCCACATCATGTGCGGTCTGCGCCTGCTCCAGGCTTTCCCGGCTGGCCGCACCTCCCTGCTCGAGCCGGCGCGTACGCTCGAGCGTACGCGCTGCTTCGTCCACGCGCTGGCGTGCCGCCGTTTCTGCCGAACGCGCCTGCTGCAACTCTTCCGGACGGGCACCGCGTAACAGCTCGTTGAGCAGGGCACGCGCGCTGGCCAATTGTGCCTCCGCGGCTGCGCGCCGTGCACTCAGCTCCGCATGATCGAGCTTGGCCAATACCATGCCGGGCGTCACTGTTTGGCCCTCGCGCGCCTCGATCGCTTCGATACGGCCGGCCACCTGGAAACCCAGATCGGCTTCCGTGGCCTCGACCGTGCCCGATGCGACAATGCTGGTGGACTCATCCTGGCCACGACGCAACACGAAATAAGTCACCGTGGCAACCACCAGCGCGCCCGCTATGACGGGAGCAACTTTCTTGCGGTTCATGAACCCGACTCCAGGTTCCGCGCGATCCAATCGGGAGAGATTTCACCTGTAATGCCGGCCAGCTCCACCCGGGCCAGCACCTGCGCGTACGTGGCATCGGTCAGAGCCGCGCGCACACGGAATAGCTCGGCTTCCGCACTGATGTAATCGGACTGAACACCCGAGCCCGCTTCCAGCGCCAGTCGCTCGATGCGGGCCACTTCTTCCGCCTGCGTTACTGCCGCGCGCAACGCATCGGCGCGTGCGCGCGCTGCCTCGTGTGCCGAGAATGCGCGATCGACGGCTTCCGCGATGCGCAGCTCAGCGCCGTTCAGGTCGGCACGGGCCAGCGCGATCTCTGCACTGGCGCGATCTGCGGCTGCGGCCCGCGAGCCACCCGTGAACAGCGGATAGGAAAAGAATGCGCCGGCCTGCCATTCCGGATCGGTTGCACCGTCCACCGAGGCAAACTCGATGTAGCGGCCGTTCAGGTTGATGCGCGGCAGCCAGAGCGCGCGTGCTTCGGCGCGGCCGCGCTCGGCCGCAGCCAGCTGGCGGCGCAGCCGGACCAGGTCCGGATTCGCCTCCCGGGCGCGTGCCAGAGCTTCCTCACGGCCGGGCAACGCAGGTGATGCCAGTCGCACCGGACGCAGCGTATCGCGCAGAATGCGCGCCAGGTCCAGACGCGTCAGACGCGCAAGGTCGCGTTCCGCGACTTCCACTTCGGCGCGCCCGGTCGTGGCATCCGCGCTGGCCGCGCTCAACGCTGCCTCGGCGCGCGTCAGCAGCAGCCGAGCCGCGCGACCCTCACGAAAGATCTGATCGGCACGCGTGCGCTCACCGGTAAGCGCGTTGACCCGCCGCTCCTGTGCCGACTGCACTTCGCGCGCTGTGAGAACGCGCAGGTAGGCACGCACGCCATCGGTCAGCAGCCGGTTGCGCACTCCGGCTTCATTGGCCTCGGCCGCACCAACCAGTGCTTCCGCCCGCTCAATGCGCGCACCACGAGCCCCGCCGTCGAACAGAGTGTAACTGGCGCCCACATGGGCCTGAATCAACGTGCGATTGAACTCCGGTGGTCGCACCACATTCAGACCGTGCAAGGGCGCCACGATCATGGGCAAGTAATAACGCGTGAGCGAGGCGTCCGTCGTGAGCATGGGCAGCCGCGCCGCCTCAAACTCCTGTACACCCGACTCCGCTCGTGCCACGGCGGCTTGCGCGCCCGCCGCCGCTGGATGCCGCTCCGCCACCAACCGCGCCGCCTCACCCACGCTCAACGACTGCGCCAGCAGCGGCGCAGGGAAAAGCAATAGAGCCAGCGCAACGCGCGCCTGCCCGGGTTTCATGTTCGATCCTCCTGGCCGCGTGCCAGACCACCACGCACAAACGCAATCGCATTCGCCACGAACTGCGCTCGCACAGCGGCATCGTTTAGATCCATACCAGTGAGCGCCTGCAAAGGACGCTGCATTAACATGAGATGCACCGGCTGCGATATGATGCTCACCGACATGATGGCCGGATTGCCCGCGCGTATGCTGCGGTCCACCTGTCCCTCATGAACCAGCGCGGTCAGCGCATGATGCACCACGCGCAAGCGACGCAGCGCAACCTCCGGCGGCGCTCCACCCACCACCAGCTCCTGCATCATCAACCGCAATGCATCCGGATGCTCGGCAAAAAAATCGAAATACGCGCGCACCACATCCTCTACGCGCGTCCATACATCACCGCTGCTGCGTGTGATTGCCACGATGCGGTCGGCCAGCGGACCCACGTACGACTCGATCACCCGGTCGTGCAGCGCGCGCTTGGAGCCAAAGTGGTAGGTGATGGCGCCCAGGTTGGCACCTGCTTCGGCCGTGATGGCGCGCACCGATGTGCCGTCATAGCCGTGACGCGCGAACAGCCCGCGCGCGGCCCGGATCAGGGCGTCGGGCGTCTCGCGGGCGCTGCCATTGGCCGGACTGACCATGGGCGGCTGCGTGGGTCGAGGCGCAGGCGTAGGCGTAGTCGTGGGCAGTGGCGCGGGCCTCGACGAGCTCGCGGATCCGGACTTCGATGGGGCGTCTGCTCTTTCATTCATACGTTTGTATGATATGAAGCGACGCCAAAATTCGCAAGACGCGACTGGTGACCTGGTGCGGATTCTTTCAGGACATGGTGCTCTGTTCGCGGGAATTGTTGGTGGGTCGATCGCGCATCTAGTGATCCTGGCGCGACCGGGCCGCGTGCGCTTACACTCGAACCGGCCGACCAACAATTCCCGCGAACAGAGCGCGATACGCGGTGCGCGCCAACCTGTAGGGGTCGGCCGGGCCAATATCGGCTCGTCTGCAAATCACCGCGTCCCATCCTGACATGGATCGACCTGCGCGGCACCGAATTGCACGGCCATGGGCCGACTATGCTATCGGGACTTGCTCACGCGAAAGCGTTGCTCGCTGGCGCCCGCCAGCGCGACTGCGCCGGCTACCGGCCGGCCATTGGCGACGATGGTGGCGTGCATGACGTATTCGGGATAGTTGATCAGGAAGGTTGGCTCCGAACGGAATTGCAACTCGACGACAATAAGTGCGCGTTCGATGGGCGGCACCTCATAGAAGCCCAGTCGCCGGTACTCGCGCGCTGTAATGTAGGCACCGTTGGGGGCGGGGTCCTCCGTTTCGATTTCCAGCTTGTGTTTGCGTAGCGCAACCACGACGCGGGGCGTGTCATGCGGCTCGAGCACGATCTCGAACGGCCGGCGAGGCTGTGTCACATGGACGTATAGCGTGGTTGTATCGAGTGCGAACAGGCGGTCCAGGCAAGTACTGACCAGATGCGGTGAGCACGCTGAATTGCGTGCCATGCGCAGCGCCGTTTCCATGATCTCGGACCGGTGCCTAATGACGCGGATGCTGCTTGCGGCTGGACGCGTCTTGCGCGCGGTTTGCAGCAGAACGCGGCGCAGCAACGGTTTGATCAGCCCGGTCACGTAGCTCCTCCAGGGATGTTCGGGTCTCGGTGCTCGCGACGTGGCAGAGGCAGTACGCCGGCCAGCCCGTCGGCCGCGATTTTCTGTGTTTTGGCGATGAGATCCGATTCCGTTACACCGCGCGCTATCACTTCGTTGCGGTCGGTCGCAAGTGATTGCACGATGCGCAGGAGCTGTGGATTGCAACGTCTCCCGGCCATGCTCATGATCCCTGCCGCATCAAGACAAAGAGTCACCAACAGGAAGCACTCAGATGTACGCCCCGTCCCATGAGGCCGGGTGACCGCGGAAAAACTGGGGCGCTCCAGTTTCACCGGCGCGCCCACCATGCTGGCCATAAATCGGCGCGTGTAAATGCGCATCATCCCACCGTTGAACAGGAACTCAACGCGCTGGATTTCTTCGGGGAACAACATGAAAACAACCTCGGCCGTGGCCAGTTTTTCGTCTATGAAGACGCAGCGCGTGGGCGAAGATAGGGAGTATGGTGCGTAGCGCATGATCTCACCGAGTGTCTCACTCAGCGTTCCTTCCCGTTGTTGCAGCAGCTGGTCGCGGCCAATCGAAAAGGCCTTACCCACCGTGGCCACCGCACGCTCCTCCAGGCGTTGCGACTGTTCGGCAATCAGGCGCTGCACCATCGTGTCGACCTGCAGTTGAATCCGTAATGTGGCGTCTCGCTCGGGCACGAGAGAGATCCGCACCGGCTCGAACGCGAAGGACATGATCTGAATCTCGAAGGGCACATTGGCTGGCACGCGCTTGAACTCGAAATGACCGGCCAGCTTCGTCTTTGCATGGCGGTTTTGCGTGGCATAGACCGAAGCTTCCGGGACCGACTTGCCCGTTGCCTGTTCTTTCAGGTAGCCCTGTATGTTCACGTAGCGTGTGGCCACCCGCAGCGAGTCCAGCAGGATCGGGTTGATATCCAGCCGAACGGTGAGCGTAGTATCCGATCGTATTTCGAGACGCCGCGCTGCTGTTCGAATACCCGAGTGCAGTGACGGACAGATCGTAGGAGCCTGGCTGCACAGCGCGGAATCGAAACTCGCCGCGCTCATCGCTGATAGTGCTGGCCGTTCCCAGCGTGAGCGTAGCGCCCACAATAACCGATTGTGTGGAGCCATCGACCACGCGACCGCTCACCACGAAGGTCTGGGCCGCAGCGGAAGAAGCCAGTACGAGTAGGGCCAGGGGCAGGGCAGCGGGCAGCCGAATCCGGAGGTGCAATCCTTACGGCCTCGAGCTAAGGAGGCAAGGCGATTACCAGGACACTATCGTGACGCCCGGATGCCTTGGCAAGCGTCATGACGTCGGCAGGACCGGTAGCACCGGCGCCGTTTCCTGATATTATTGCAGGACCACATTCCGAGGTTGGACACATGGTTTTTCTCGCAATGGCGATGCTGCTTCAACAACAGCCTGCAAGCGCAACGGGTGGCATGGTTAGCTCTGCCCACCCCCGTGCCACCGAGGCCGGGCTCGAGATTTTGCGCGCGGGCGGCAATGCCTTCGATGCGGCAGTGGCCGTGGCTGCGGTGCTCAACGTGGTCGAGCCGGCCATGTCCGGCATGGGCGGCTACGGTACCATTCTCGTGTACGATGTGAATCGCAAGCAAGCGCGTTTCCTCAATTCGAGCGGACGCATTCCGCGGCTCACCGATTCCGATGCCATGCGTCCGCCTGCGCCGAACTACCTGGAGAATCGGCGCGGCGCCAAGGCAGTATCGACTCCGGGCAATGCGAACGCATGGGAAGCGATGTCGCGCACGTACGGCAAACTGCCCTGGACGCGTTTGTTCGAGCCGGCTATCCGTCTGGCCGCTGATGGGTTTGCGCTGGATTCGGGAACGGCCTCACACATCCGCAATGCCTGGAACGAATTCCCGGAGCACGCGCGTGCATTCTACGGTCGTGCAGGCCAGCCGTTGACGGCCGGTGAGCTGCTGGTGCAGCGCGATCTGGCGCAAAGCCTGCGCGCACTGGCGGCCGGGGGCGCAAAGGTGTTGCACGGCGGTGCCATCGGCGCGCAGATCGATGGGGCCATGCAGGCGGCCGGCGGTTTTCTGCGCCTCTCCGATCTGGCCAACAACCAGGCCGAGTGGTGGGATCCAATTGCCATCGATTTTGCGGGTCACCGTATCGTCACAACATCACCACCAGCAAACTCCTTCGATGCGCTGGTGCGTGTGGGCATGATGGGCGAATACGATATGAAGCGCCTCGGTCACAACAGCGCGGCCTACCTGCATCGTTTTGCCGAAGTCAGCAAACATGGTTTCTGGGTGCGTCTGCGCTGGGCGGGCGATCCAGACCTGACGCCGCCACCCGTGCAGCGTTTGCTTGCACGCGACTATTTTCGCGAGCAGATAGCACGCATCGACACGCTGCGTGCATCCACGTTTGCGCCGCCTTTCGCGGCCGCAGCGGCGCGCGACTATGAGGAAGATACCGGCCATACCACCCACTTCGTGGTGGCCGATCAGTGGGGGAACGTGGTATCCATGACGCAGACGCTGGGCAATGTGTTTGGCAGCCGCATCATGGTGCCCGGTACCGGCATCTGGCTGAACAACTCGCTTGCGTACTCGACCTTCGAGCCCAAAGGCAATCCGATGGATGCCGTTGGTGGGCGGCGGAAGTTGTCCGGCGATGTGCCCATGCTCGTGCTGCGTGATGGCCGGCCCTGGCTGGCCATTGGCACGCCGGGTGGCCATTCGATCGGTCAGACTGTACCGCAGATCGTGCTCAATGCGGTGGTATTCGGCATGGACATCCAGCAGGCAATTGCGGCCCCGCGCATCAGCTTTGCCGAACCCAACGTGCTGCAAGTTGAGCGCACCATCGCCGATGCGGTGCGTGCCCAGCTGGCCGCCATGGGCCACGACCTGAGAGTCACGAACGCGCTGGGCAACGCGCACGGGTTGACCATCACTTACGACGCAGCCGGTCAGCCCATTCGTTTCCAGGGTGGTGCGGATCCGCGCGGCGTGGGTAACGCCGCCGGCCCGTCGCGCCGATAGAGTAGTTGCACCCGCTGGTGAACTGGCTGCTTGCTACCTGGTGAGGTAGCTCAGGCGCAGGCCGAACGCCGATGCCTCCTCAGCCGACGTCAGCACGTTCTCGATGCCGATCATTATTCGATTTAGACGGACGCCGAGACCGGTGCGCAGACTCGGCTCGTTCTTCCAGACCACACCATCCATGAAGGTCGCCCCTATGCCGAAAGCTTTCGTAACATCAATGCCGGTTTGCCAGATCATGAAATGGGGTTGCGTGTAAGCGAAAAGGCTGGCCTGCTTGGTGATGGGCTGGCTGTAACCGAGGGCAAATCCAACCGGGAAAACCCAATCCTGATCGGCAATCGATGCGACTCCCACCATTTGACCGGTGTTATTGCGGATAGTGACATCGAATTCAACGGAGCGATGTTCTACACCTGCGAGCGCACACATCGAAAAACGCTTCAATGGAAGCTCGAATACGACGCCAGCACTGCCGCGGAGTTGTCGTGAACCGACATACTCGGAGACACCAACCGAGCCTTCGACGGCCAACCAGTCGCGCGTCCTCCAACGTGCCGAGGCAGCGTAGGCTTCCGCATCCCTGACGGTCTCATGAGTCGCCAGCGCGGAAAACCCCAATGATCCTGCTGGCATGGGATAACCCGCGCAGACCTGGGCCGATACTGGGGCAGCAACGATGAGCAGCACAAGGATCGCGGATGGAGTGAGCCGTGACATTGAGCACCTCCAGGAAGGAATCTCAACAACAGGATGTCACCGGGAAACAAAATCTGACAAGTGCGTGGCCGGGCCGTAGTAGGGTTCGAGCACTTGTCAACTGGGAGAGCAGCAGTCCACGGTCAACGCAGCAATCCACTCAACTTTCTCTGCGATTTCGCGTAAACCAATTCTCCGCGTGACACAGGGGCTCCAGTATGACCCCTCACGATGTGTATGTGAAGGGTCCGAAGGCAGCGTATTGCCCCGAGTGATCGTAGCGTATGCCATCACGTACCTGGAACACTTTCGATGCGGCCAGCCGTCCGCGTTTCACTACGAGCCCTTCCGGCAGGATCATCTCGGGGTGCACTTCGGCCTGCGTTACGGGATTCCGGATTTTTTTCAGTTCCAGCGCAACGGCATCTCCAATGCGCAATTTCGTATCGTATTCGGCGAACTGGATGTCGAAGCGGGCCGGCGCCGGACCCTCGAGCTGGTAGGTGTTGATGAAGATGCCCCACGGTCCACCGAATTCGCCGCGCACGAGTCGCGTCAGCGCATCCTGTTGCTGGGCATTGGCGCGGTCATCCAAATAGGAAACGGCGCGGCCGCCTCCTTCGTGGATTGCACCGGGCCAATCCGCATACAGGGCCAGGGCCAGACCCGCCACGCGAACGCCGCGGACTTGCCCGTCTGCAATAGCCCAGACCCAGCCGCCCTCGCATTTCCCGTGACTGGGGCGTGCGTTGAAGTTGCACGGACATCCAAAGTCGCAGTTGCAGGCGATGATGATATTTCCGTTCAGCTGCCAATCACTCATGGAATCACCTCGATGATGGCGGCAACCAGGAACGCCACGCCCGCCATTCGGGACACCAGGACACCGCGCGTGCTCAATTTCTCTATTGCGACGAGTGCGGCAAGACCCACGACCCACACCAGTCCCATCATGCCCACCAGCACCAGCACAGCCATGAGTGCCCAGCAGCAGCCCAGGCACCAGACGCCATGTTCGATGCCGAGTCGCAGGGCGCTGCGACCCCAGCGCTGTACCAGGAAATCAGCGGGCGACCTGCATTGCCGCAGGCACGACGTCTTGAGCGGCGTCAGCTGGTAAATGCCAGCCACGGCGAGGGCCACCGGGGACAACGTCATGGGGAGGAACTCCATGGCCAAATAGGCGGGCACGCCGGCGGCGGCCCACACCATCAGGTAGCCGGCCGCAAGCATGATGGTGTCGCGCGTTTTTGCGCCGCGCCGGTAGAGCAGCACGAGAGGCGAGGCCGAAGGCAGCATCATGGCCGCCATCATGACCGTCCAGGTGGTCACGAAAGAGAGCGGGCCCATAACCATTTCACCAGGCGCGAGCACCACGAACAACCAGGCGAGCGCGCTGGCGATCAGCAGCACGACCATGGTTCGCCCGCCCGTGAAGAGGTAGTCCATGCTGCGCGGCCGTCTCATCGCGCGGTCAAGCGCGCGATGTTCTGGCGCACGCGCTCGGAGAGCGGCGCTTTGCGCGCCTGCTGGTAGTGGTAGGCCACGACGATGCCGGATCCATCCGCGACAATTGTCCGCAACGTCAGGCTGAACGTACGGAACTCCAACTCGAAACGATCGGCTTCCACCTTACTGACGCGGGCCCCGACCTGCACGGTATCCGGATAAGCGAGCGGCCGCCGGAAGCGGCATTGCGTGGAGGCCAGAATGGGTCCGACTCCATCGTTGTGCTCGGGATCGCGGAAATCGATGGCATCGAGCAGCGTGATGCGGGCACTTTCGAACTGGCGGAAGAACACGATGTTGTTGACGTGCCCGTACGCATCCATCTCGCCCCAGGCAATAGGAATGGAGACGACAACAGGAAAGTCAGGCAGCTGCGCGCTCGTGATGGAATTCACTGCGTGCTGCGCGCCTGCTCAGGTGTTGGCAGCACACGCACATGATCGCCCACGCGCACATTGTGCCGGGCAAACCAGCCCTTGTTCAGTTCCAGCGCGCCCGCATGGATGACGCCCGCCCGGTAACGCGGGCACAGGTCCGAATTGACCAGTTGGCACGGCTCCATGGACTGAATGGTCAGGATTCTGCCTGCGGCATCCCAGAAAGCAATGTCGAGCGGAATGCGCGTACGGTGCATCCAGAATTGTGACGTTGAGTCCTGGATCGAAGGATAGACGAACAGCATGCCGCCATCAGAGGCGAGCTGCGTGCGGTCCATGAGTCCGAATGCGTGTTGCTCATCCGTCTCGGCCAGCTCGACGGTGAGTGCAAACGTATCCGACGCGGTCATGACCTGGAGCTGGATCGTGTCGAACGCTGGCCTGGCCTCATCGGATGCCGGTGCTTGCGGTTTGCAGCCAACACAGGACAGAGCCAGTGCCAACCAGGCCAACCGATACCCTGCATCAGGTTTCACGAGCCACCACCGTGAGCACACTCATATCTGCCGTCACATTGAGCAGGGTCTTGAAGATATCCGGAATCGCGTCGATGGCGATGAGGATGCCGAGTCCTTCCACGGGCAGGCCCACGGCCATGTAGACCGGTGCCTGCACGAACAAGCCACCGCTGGGCACGGCGGGTGAGGCCGGGTTGAGCACGACCGATGCAAGCGCGATGGTGGCGAGCGCCGTGGCATCCAGCTCGATGCCGTAGAGCCGGGCGATGAAGAGCGCACCAATCGGCCAGTTGACGGGCGAGCTGAGCCGGAACGACGAAATGGCCAGGGGCAGCACGAAGCTCGTGACCTGGGTCGGAACGCCCAGCCGATCGGCAGCCTGGAACATGGCGGGCAGCGCGGCCATCGATGAGCGCGAGCTGAGTGCCACGATCTGCGGGGGAGCAACTGCGGCCGCGAACCGGCGTACGGGCACGCGGCCCGCAATGGCCGCATACACGTACATCAACAAACCTACCAGTGTGTGCATTGCGGCCATGACCAGCACGAAGTAGCCGATGGCGCCCACTACGGACGCGCCCAACCGCGCGCCCAGACCCAGCGCCAGCGCAAACACACCGATGGGCGCCACGGCCAGAATCCAGCGCACAATCGTGACCGCTGCTTCCTTGATGGCCTCGAATATACGAAGCAGAACATCGGCGCGTTCGACGCCTCTCAAGGCAAAGGCAAAAATCAGCGTAAAGGCAAATAACGGAAGCATGGCGCCATCCACAGCCGCACGGAGCGGATT
>JBOHRF010000062.1:0-21373 GCA_050732575.1 Longimicrobiales bacterium | reverse complement strand
ACCAGGCGCATCGATACGGTCAGCTCGTCCAGCTGGAAGTGCGGGCGCATGAAGGCGACGGCTCGATAAGCGCCAGGCTTTCCCGCGACCTCGACCACTTCGACACGCGCTTCCTTCAGCGGCTTCTGCGCCTTGATGGTGGCACCCGCACTGTCGTTCGAGACCACGTAGTTGCTGATCCAGTTGTTGAGGAAGGCTTCGGCTTCATCACGCGAGGTGTAGCCGCCGATCTTGTCGCGCATCATGGCCTTGAGGTAATGGGCGAAGCGTGAGACCGCGAAAATGTAGGGCAGCTGAGCCGAGATGCGTGCGTTGGCCGTGGCGGCATCCTTGTCGTACACCTTTGCTTTCTGCGCGGATTGCACACTGAAAAACGCTGCGTTGGAGGTGCCCTTGCAATGAACGAATGGCACGAACCCCAAATCGGCCATTTCCTTTTCACGCCGATCGGTGACGGGCGCTTCGGTCGGGCACTTCATGGCCACGTCGCCGGCATCGGTGCGGAAGTTGTGTACGGGCAGTCCTTCCACCAGGCCGCCACTCTCCACGCCGCGGATGGTTGCGCACCAGCCGTATCTGGCAAATGACTGCGTAACGCGGGAAGCCAGGGCCCAGGCGGCATTGCCCCACAGGTATTTGGTGTGGTCGCTACCGTCCACGCGCTCTTCATAGTTGAAGGCTTCCAGCGGTACCGTGTCCTTGCCATAGGGCTCGCGCAGCAGCATACGGGGTGCGGTCAGGCCGACGTAGCGCGAGTCTTCGCTTTCGCGGAATCCCTTCCAGCGCGCGAATTCCGTGGTATCGAAGACTTTGGCCAGATCGCGCGGTGCATCGAGCTGGGTAAAGTCATCGAGGTTGAACATCTCGGCGGACGCAGCGGCCAGGAAGGGCGCGTGCGCGGCCGCTGCCACCTGCGAGATCTTTTCCAGCAGCTCGATGTCCTGGCCGGTCTTGCTAAACTCGTAGTTCCCGACCAGCGCGCCGAACGGCGATCCACCGAACACACCGAATTCTTCTTCATAGACTTTCTTGAAGAAGGCGCTCTGATCGAATTCCGGTGCACGCTGCAGGTCGCGCAGCAAGTCCTTCTTCGAGCAATTGAGGACTTTGATCTTGAGCATGGCGGAGGTTTCGGTCTGGGAGAGCAGATACTTCAGACCGCGCCAACTGGCCTCCAGCTGCTGCAGATCCGGATGGTGCATGATCTCGTTGAGCTGGATCGAGATCAGGTGATCGATCTGCGCGATGCGCGCATTGATCATGGCCTCGGTATCGGCCGAGACCTTGATGGCGCCTTCCAGAATCTGCGAGACGAATCGCTTGACCAGGTCTTTGCCGCGCTCACGCGCAGCGGGCTCGCGCCCAAAACGACCCTGATCGACAATCTGGTCGAGCAGTCCCAGCTCGGTTGTTTGTGCAGCCCCTGCGGCCTGCGCTTCAGTCTTGGCCACCGGACCCTCCTTCCGTTCCGATTTCACCCTTCAACTTGTTGAGCTTGTCTTGATCGCTGACTGTGGATTGCAGAATCTCTTCGAGCTTCTCGTTGCCCTGCAGACTGCCCCGCAAATCGGCCAGGTTCTGGCGCAGCTCGAGCAGCTTCTTGAGCGGCTCGACTTGCTGGGCAATACGATCGGGTGAAAAATCATCGAGCGACTCGAACTTCAACTCGACACCGAGCTTGCCCGCATTGGCTTCTTCGCTGAGTACGTTGTCAACGGAGAACTGCAGGCGCGGTTTCATGCTCTTGAGCATATCGTCGAAATTGTCCAGCGTGACCTCGGCGAACTTGCGCTCCTTGAGCTTGGCCAGAGGCTCGGCTGGCTGGCCCGAGAAATCGCCGAGCACGCCCATGACGAAGGGCAGTTCCTTCATCTCGATGGCGCCGCCCGTCTCGACATCGTACTTGATGTGAACGCGTGGCGCACGGACGCGTTCAAGCTTTTTGTGGACGCTTTCTGCCATCGGACGCTCCTGGGCGATTTGCTGCCTGGTTTTGGTGTTGAACGGAGTGGCGCGGCGCTACGTACCCCTCAATTTTAGCTCGCCGTCACGACGCTGAAGTGGTTGTGGCGATGCGCGTTCGACTGCGGAGGGGCTCCTGGGCAAACCCTATCGCCCGGCTCTCGCCGTGTCAAGCGCGCGCGCCTGCGTGAATCGGGCTCGACCGGAACGCGACTCGATCTGCAGCGTGCGAGCATCAGTCGTACGGCAAGACTTGATTCGGCGCGCGGGGCATCGGACTTTTCGCGACAGGCCACGGACGGTGAGCCGGACCGCCAATTAATGGAGCAGGCGCTGGAATGAGGCAGACAGAACGAGTGCTCTGGACCAAGGGCGTGCTGCTCACCCCGCAACACTTCCAGTTGCAGGACCGTTTTTTGGAGGACTCCGTTGGATTCAAGCTGGGCACCGTAACATTCTGTCCATGGGGATTTGTTCGGTTGGAGTTGAACCGTGAGGCACTGGCGGCCGGGAACCTGGCACTTACGGAAGCGGCGGGTCTCATGCCGGACGGGCTGCCGTTCGAGATTCCCGGTTCGGACGCCGCGCCCGCGCCCAAGCCGTTGGAAGAGTTCTGGCACGCCGATCGGCCCACGCTGGACATTTACCTGGCGATCCCGGAACAGCAGCCCGGCGGCCGCAACGTTTCCGTAACTGCCCAGGAGCGCGGTACCCGCTACATAGCGGAGGTCGTGCTGCGGCGAGACGAGAACACGGGCCTGATGGAGAAGCCGATCCAGGTGGCGCGCAAGAATTTTCGACTGCTCGCCGAGGGTGAGAACCTGGACGGATCGACGTCGATGGCGGTGGCGCGCGTGCGCCGCGCGTCTACGGGCGAGTTCGTTCTGGATCCCCACTTCGTGCCACCTCTGCTGGACATCGCGGCCAGCGGCTACATGCTCTCGATAGCCCGGCGATTGGTCGAAGTGCTTTCCGCCAAATCGGCTACACTGTCGGGCACGCGCCGGCAACGAAACCAGGGACTGGCTGACTTTGGTGTGAGCGATGTAGCCAATTTCTGGTTGCTCTATACCGTCAATTCACACCTGCCGCGCCTGCGCCACCTGTTCGAGACCCGCCGGGGGCACCCCGCGGCGTTTTACGGCGCGCTGCTCGAGCTGGGGGGTTCACTGACCACCTTCTCCACCTCGATCCATCCGCGTGACTTGCCCGCCTACGACCACTCCACACTGGGCGAATGTTTCACCCGGCTGGATGAACAGGTGCGGGAATTACTGGAAACGGTGGTGTCGGCCAGCCACGTGGCCTTGCCACTGCGCGAGACCGAGCCCTCGGTCTATGCTACGGCCATCGAGCAGGACAGGTATCTGTCGGCACCCGCCCTATACCTTGCGGTTTCCGCGGCGGTTCGGGCGGACGAGCTGATGCGCAATGCGCCGCGCCTGATCAAGATCAGCTCGGGCAGCCAGATCCAGCGATTGATCCGCCAGGCCTTGCCAGGCGTACCGATCCGGCCCCTCACGGCGCCGCCCAGCTCACTGCCCGTAAAACTGGACTATCAGTATTTCGCGCTCGACAAAGTAGGTACCGACTGGGACTCCATTGCGCGCGAGCGAAATCTTGCGGTGTACGTGCCTTCCGAGCTTCCCGAGCCAAAGCTCGAGCTCATCGTCATGCTGCCACGAGACCGGTGAAACCAGAGTGTTGACTCAGCAACGGACCCGATGCCGGTTCGGCCAGCCTGCCCGCTCACATTCGACGGGTGCAGGAGTGAGCTAATGCAATTGCTGTCACGGGTGGTGTGGAGCGAAGGCATGCACCTCGCCCAACATCATTTTCAAACGCAAAACCGGTATTTCGAGGAATACGCGGCCTTCGTGTTTTCCAGCCTGTTCTATCGAGGCTACGGTTTTGCCGGCGTTGAGTTCGACGCCGATGCGTTGTCGAACGGCACCGTTGCGCTCACGCACGCGCGTGGCGTGATGCCCGATGGCACACCGTTTCATTTCCCGGACGAGGAAGCGCCGCGCCCGTTGCCGATTCGCGAGCTGTTCTCACCGACTCAGGACACGCACCGCGTGTTGCTCGCTTTGCCTCTGTATCGCGCGGACCAGGCCAACTGCCAGATCGACTCCTCGACTGGCATGCGGGATCCGCGCTACGCGGCCAGCACGCAGGTCGTACCCGACGAAACCACCGGCCAGACACCGCGGTCGGTGGCCGTTGCACGCAAGAACTTTCGCCTGTTGCTCGACGTGCAGCCCGCGGCCGATCTGGTGATGTTGCCGGCGGCCCGCATCCGGCGCGACGGGTCGGGCAGATTCGTCTACGATGCCGACTATATTCCGCCCAGCACGCAAATCGGCGCCAGTCGCCGCCTGATGGAGCTGCTGAGTCGGCTGATCGAGGTTCTGGAAGCCAAAGCAGTCACCATGGCGGAAGAACGTCGCCGTACAGGCAACCTGGCAGAGTACGCGGCTCGTGAGGTGGCCGGTTTCTGGCTGACCCACGCCGTGCATTCGGCGCTGGGTCCACTCCGCCACTTCTGGCAAACCCGTTCTGTGCATCCGGAGCAGCTGTACGCCGAGCTGGCTCGGTTGGCGGGCGCGCTATGCACGTTTTCGCTCGACGCAGATCCCAGAAAGCTGCCCAGTTACGACCATGACGAGCCGGAATCGTGCTTTGCTCAGCTGGAACGCCACATTCTGCGGCAACTCGAAGTCATGTTGCCCTCGAATTGTCTGAAAGTGCCAATCGAGGCGGCCGAACCGGGATTCTATCACGGCTCGATCAGCGATCGGCGCGCGATTACGCGCGGCAAATGGTTCCTGGGCGTGCGCTCGAGCGCAGGACAGGGCGCGCTCATCAAGGATGTGCCGCGTCTGGTCAAGCTCTGCTCTGCCGAGCACATCGTGAAGCTCGTTCAGCGCGCCTACCCGGGTTTGGTACTGGAGCACGTACCCGTACCACCCTCGGAGATTTCACCACGCATCGGCATGCAATATTTCAGCGTGCAGACCAATCCTACGGCCAATTCGCCTGGTGAGCCGTGCTGGAAGTTCATTGCCGAGACGACTCACGTAGGCATCTACGTTCCCGCCGCTATTCCTGACGCCGAACTGGATCTCTCCATCGTGTTGGAATCGTGATCCGCCCCGCCGCGGGCGGTGAGCATACCATCGACGATACACCACCTCCTGCGCCAGCAGGGCAGGCTACGGTCCGGAAGCTGCGCACGCCGCCGAGGTGCACGGAGCCGGAAGATGATCTGCCGACTACGCGATAGTAGTACGTCGTTTCCGGAAACAGTCCATCCACATCGCCCGTGATGTGAGCCTGCGCCGTGTTGGGCGGAATGCTGACGGGTGATGTCGCAGCCGGCTCCTCGAACAGGGGATCCGTGCTCCACTCGAACCAGGCGTCCAGAAGAAGGCTGGACGTGGTCACGGTTCCGGCAAGCGTAGCGGTTGAGAACGTGATGTTGCTGGCCGATCCCGTGAGCACCTGAGTGAAAGTGGTGCCGCCGCCCGGCGGGCCATCGGGCGTCACGAATTCAATGCGATTGCCGATCGTGGGACCGCCCACGCTGGTGGCGCGCGCGCGCGCATAATAGCGCGTGCGGGGCAGCAGGTTCGTGACGGGCACCGCAACCTGAACCGCCGCCGCACCGGCGGTAAGCTGGACTTGAACGGAATTGACGGAAGTGGCAAACGTGCTGTCCGTGCTGTACTCGAACCAGGCATCACTGGTTACGCGGTTGGGATTTACGTTGGCGTGCAGGCGCGCGGAGTTGACCGTGATCAGCGATGCCGAGTCCGTGCGCACAATGGGCGGCAACGCTCGCGTTTGCACCGAGTGACCGGCTACCAGCTGGCCAGTCGTCACACGAATAATCGCGTTGCCCATGGCCTGTGCGGTAGCCAGGCCGTTTCCATCGATTACAATGACCGATGGATTCGATGAGGTCCACGTCAGAGGCCGAGCGCCAATCCGGTTGCCACGACGATCCGATAGTTGCGCGGAGTATTGCCTGGTCGTACCGAGCGGGATGGCAGTGGCTGTGGAATCGGGCAGCACAATGATTCTGGCCACCTGCGCAAACACGGGAACGCGCACGGTGTCTACCAACGCTCCCACACGACCAACCAGGCGGGCGTTGCCATCGGCCACGGCGACGGGGATGGCACCTTGCAAGGCGACCACGGCAGGATCGAGTGTGGTCCACGTGATCACCTGGTTTGACGCGACCGTGTCCAGCGTGGCGAATACCGTCGCGCCGCGCTGCAACACGCTGTCACCGTATGCAGTGAGCGTGGGCAGACTGTCGGGCAGCGCCAGTGCACTGGCCACGGCCTCGAGCGCCACGGGTTCCTGTCGGCGTGCCAGCGCCCCGACCTTGAGCTGAAGGGACGTTGTCCCGCGGAACAGAGCCGCCGGACCGATGCGCACCTCGATATTCATGAGCAAATTCTCGGCGGCATTCTTGAGCGGCACATCGATGGCGAGCGGGATATCCTGGCCGTTGGCGCGCACCGGAAACACTCTCTCCAACCGGACTGCATCTCCGCTGCGGAACTGCACCCAAACGCCATCGGCCTTATCGAAAGCCTGCGGCTGTCCGCCGGCACTACCTGCGATCACCAAATCGAGGGCTACGCGTGCGTTGCCGAACGAACGATCCGGCTCGGCCAGAAACCCGGTATCACAGGCTGTCAACACGAGACTAAATGTCGATCCGAGGGCGATTATGCCCCACATCCGATTGGTAGTCATTGTTGTCAGCCGCCAAAGCGAACGGAAAGACCGATGTCGAAACCAGTGAAACGGCTTTTTGCCGCCTCGCGCAGCAGAATGTTGCCGAATCGACCGCGCAAGGAAGGCACGATGATGAGGCGGCCGGAGCCCAGCTCCAGGTCGGCGCCGGCCGAAGCAGTGTAGCCCTGGCCTACACCATTGTCGCGACGCAGCACGCGCACGTCCGCGCGCGGTCGAAGGAGTCCCGCCGCCGATGGGAACTCCAGTCCCGTCCCGGCAAAGAGAAGCCCTTCCACGGGGAGCAACAGCGCGGTGCCCAGGAATTCACCTTCGTCACGATGCAGGTAGCCGGCATACACCATGGCCGCGCCATTACTTCCCAACGCAAATGCGTAAGAGGCCAGGCCCTCGTAGCGGTTGCCTGCCTGGAACAGGTTCGCGTTGTCGATCTCATCGGCAGCGTAACGCAGAACGGTGATCACGACCGATGCTTTGCCCGAATTGGCAAACGTTCGGTCAAGGGCACCACGCACGCTGAGTTGATTGCCAGGCCGGTACTGGAACGAGTTCTCCAACGGCTCGAACTCACGAGCCATTACATAACCAACACTCACGCCCGCGGCGTAATCACCCAACGCACGGGTAAACGTGGCATTTAATCCGGCGCCACCACCGGATCCCCAATTCGAAATGCCGAAGGGCAAAACATCGGCTGCAATCAGACCGGCTACGTCGGCTTCGGCCAGCGACAGGGACGCGCTGCCGGTGGGCAGCTGCGCAATGCCGGTGATGGTGACCAGCCCATTGCCAAGACCCAGTAGAACACGAAGCTCGGTATCGGTTGGTCCACTGATCGTGGACTCCGAGTGGTCGGCGCGCTTCAACCGGCCAGATGCCCAGGCCGATGAAACTTCCACGGCCAGAGCATCACTCAACCGAACGCGCGCAGCCAGTGGCAACGTGAACAACGCAACAGTTTCCACGCCTACCGCATCGGGGGAGCGGAACGAGAAATTTTCATAACTGGCGCCGACACCAAGCCGGCTGGCCGTCTGCTGGCCGTTCACTGACGCGGCCGCGCACGCGCTCGAAACGAGCGCCACAATCAGGGCGTTTTTCATCGGGGCCTGCGAATGGTCAGGTCGAGAAGGCCGCGGCGCTCGAATCCTTCGGTGCCCAACACTTCTGACACGGGATCGCGACGACCCGGATTCGGCACCATCGTTTGCACGCGGGACCAGCGGTCAACTACGCGCAGCAGGTCGGGCGCAAATTCGCGCGCTCCGTCAGCGGCAAGACTCTGCGGCGTATCATCGGCCGCATCGGCCCTGGCTTGCGCGCGATCGAGGGCCACGCTCGCCTCCACAAAACTCGGATCCAACTTGACCGCACTCTGGTAGCGCTCAACCGCTTCCCGGTAACGTCCCGAATCCTCCGCTTCCAGGCCAAACCCAAACGCAAGTAGTGCCTGGACGTTTTGGGTCGGTCGCCGCATCACGCGTTCGCGTTCCGCAGCCGTCAGCTGAATGCCAAAACTTGCATAAATGTCCAGTGCCAGATTGTTCTGCAGGGTCATGACGCCGCGCAGCGCGCCCTGTTGCACTATGGAAGGACGCGCTTCCCCGGTGGCGACCGAAGCTACCAGCACTTCCACGCGCAGGGTCGATTCATCACCAGCCAGCCGGCCCTGTACAATGCGACCCGCGCCCAGCAGCCGACCCGCGCGGGCGGCGCTCTGCGGATCTACAAGTCCGCTCTGACCCAGCTTTACCTCATCCAACAGCCGCTGCACCTGCGCCCGCTCGACCACAACCAGGCGATCGGTTTGACTCAGGTCTGTAGTGAGTAGCTCAGCGAATGCGCGGCCCAACGGCGCCAAAGACGATTTGCCGCCATTCAAGAACGGAAAAACGCCAATCGTGCGCGGCGTCGGGTTGGTGCCCGCCAGTGACTGCTCGCGCGCAAGCGCGGCTTTCACCACTTGCTCCAACTCACGTTTCTCGAAAGCAGCGATCCGCCCGCGCGCGACTCGCTTGATGGAGGGCACGGTGCCCCGCTCCAAATAGACCTGGTATTGCTGCCGCGCTTCCGGCACCCGATTCAGGCCCTCATAGGCGACACCCAGGAAATACTCGGCTGAAGTCGGGTGCTCGGGCAGCGCAATCAGGCCTTCCAGGAGCGCAGCCGCGTCCTGATTGCGGCCCAACTTCAAATAGGCCGCGGCCAAATCGACGCGCGCGTCCAGGTTGGTGCGCTCACGCGAGACGAGCGACTCGAGCTCGGTGACTTTCCCCGCGGGTACTGCCTGTCTCGGCTGATTGGCCGCGCAGGCGCTCAAAAGAAGTGTGCAGACCGGCAAGTGACGCACGCGTGCCACAAGCCATCGAGAAAAACGTCGCGAGAGGCGCATATCTTCCGTCAGCGGGATCCGGGTGATTGGGTTGGCCGGGGATTGGGGCAAACGGAATGCCCGGATTTAGTGCGTCAATCCGGCCAATCGGCCAATCACGTGGAGTCAGCCTATCGCCGACGGCTCCGTCCGGCAGGGGCCGGGGAAGTTTGCTGCGGTGCGGGCGCGGTCATGAAGCGCGAGACAGCGCCGTAGATGGTGCCGGATGCGTTCCGGGCTGCGGCCCGAAAGAAGTACGGCTGCAGGGTGCGCAGGTCGTCCGCGATTGCGCTGATCGGGCTGGTGGTAGTGAGTGGCGGCACGGGCGTCACAGGTGTAGACGCGAACTGGGTGAACAGGGAGTCGGTCCCCCATTCGAACCACATGCTGGCCGGGAGCGTGTCGGTAGATACGGTTCCGTTCAGGGTTGCGCGAGTAGGCGTCAGGTTGGTGGCGGCGCCCGTGGTAACGGCAAAGGGCGGAGCGGGCGTGCTGAAGGAGATCACGTTGCCGGTCGTAGTTCCGCCGGCACTGCGCGCGTACGCGCGCGCGTAATACGTGGTTCTGGGCGCAAGGCTGACCTGCGTGGTGATGGCCACGGGACTCGAGCCGGGTGGCACCGCAATGATGGGCGTGGTCTGGGCCTCGACTAACGTTGGCTCCGGTCCGATCAGGAACCAGGCGTCTGTGGCGAGGCCGTTGGGTTGAATGGAGGCGTTGAGCACGGCGCTGGCCGGCGAGACGGCGGTGGCCGGATTCGTGACCACACCAGGGCCAACGGCCCGTACCTGGACGGTCAAGCTGGAAGATGCATTGCCACTGGTTGCACGGACCTGCGCGGAGCCCGTGGCCAGGCCGGTAGCCAGTCCATTCTGATCGATGCCAAGCACCTGCGGGTTGGTGCTCGACCAGACAACGGGGCGGGTCAACCGATTGTTACGACGATCGAACAACTGCGCCGAGAATTGACGCGTGGTACCCTGCGGGAGAATCCCGGCGTCGGGTTGAATGGTGATGGTCTGCACTTCGGCCAACACCCGCACGGTCAGAGTGTCGGTCAATCCAGTCACTTGTCCTATCAGTCGCGCATCACCGTCGGCGCGCGCAACGGGCACGGTACCGACCACGGCAACCACGGTTGGATCGAGCGACGTCCACGTAGTGACGGGGGTCACGGACACAGTATCGAGCGTGGCAAAGACAATTGCGCCGCTGACGCGCACACTATCGCCGTACGCGGTCAGCGTGGGGATCGATGCGGGGAGCACGAGTGCCTGGCCAACGGGTGTGAGCGGCAGCGCAACCTGGCTGTTGCCTACTTGCAATTGCAGAGTCGCTGATCCGCGAAACAATACGGCCGTGCCCAATCTGACTTCTGCATTCACAGTGAACGACTCTGTGGTGCGGCCAAGTGGAACCTCCAGCGCCACCGGTACGTCGCGGCCGCCCGACTGAATGGGAATCGTGCGCTCCACGCGCACTTCGGTACTGCTGCGTACCTGAATCCAGAGCGCATCTGCTTTGTCGAACGCCTGCGCGGGTCCGCCGGCCACGTTGTCGGCCAGGAGACTCAGCGCAATCGATGCGCTGCGTGGCGCAGGGTCGACCAGAATGACGCGCTCACAGCCGGCCAGGCAAAAGCTTGATAGCGCGGTAAGCGCTCCAATCGAACTTGCGATGCGCGGCTTCATGGATTGATGGCACCGAAACGCAGGCCAAGACCGATGTCAAAGCCTGTGAATGCGCTTTCCGCTGCCTCACGCAGCAGCACATTGCCCACACGCGCGCGCGCCGTTGGAATTACGACCAGTGTGCCAATCGGCCACTCGAAGTCAGCACCCAGCGAAGCGGTGTAGCCCTGGCCCACCCCGTCTTCTCGGCGCAGCACGCGCAGATCGACGCGCGGGCGCAGTTTGCCCGCGCCCACGCGCACCTCCACGCCCGTTCCGGCGAACAGCAGTTCCTCAACGGGCAGTATGCGCTGCACCTGCAGGTATTCGCCGCCCGCGCGCCGCAGATAACCGAGGTACACAATGCCCGCGCCCGAATTCAACGCAAAGGCGTAGGAACCAACGGCTTCGTATCGGGGCGCCGCACGAAACAGGTTGTTGCCATCAACTTCATCCTCCGCAGAATGCAACCAGCTGACGACCAGCGCTGCCTTGCCTGTTGTTCCGATGGTGCGGTCCACGGCAGCGCGAATGTGGAGTTGATTGCCTGGCCTGTACTCGAAGGCGTCCTGGTCGAGAGGCTCGAACTTGCGCGCCACCACGTAGCCGGCGCTCAGGCCGGCCGCGTATTCTCCAAGACGGCGAGTTACTGCCGCATTGAGCCCGAAGCCACCGCCCGCTCCCCAATGCGAAATTCGAAACGGCAACACGTCTGCGGCGATCAATCCGGCCACATCCACTTCTTCGAGCGAGAGCGCGGAACTTCCCGTGGGCAGTTGTGCGATGCCTGTTATGGTGACCAGGCCCCGGCCCAGTCCTAGCAATACGCGCAGTTCGGTGTCGGTGGGACCGGCTAACCTTGATTCCGAACCATCACTGCGTACCAGACGCCCTACTGCCCAGGCCGAGAGCGCCTCGACCGCCACGGCATTGGAGAGCCGGGCGCGGGCCGTGAGAGGGACGGTCACTAGCTCGATGCTTTCCACGTTGACCACGGCGGGTGTTCGGAACCGGAAGACCTCGTAGCTGCCACCGGCGCCGACGCGCAGTGATTGGCCGAGTGTGAGCGCGGGCGCGAGCAAACTCAAGCTCAGCGCAATCAAAGTGGTACGCATCAGCGCGGCCTCAAAATCAGGAGCTCGAGCAGCGCGCGACGTTGCAAACCCTCGGTGCCCAACAACTCGGACACGGGATCCTTGCGCGTGAGATTCGGCACCATTCCATCTACGCCCAGAAAACGATCGCGCACATTGATGGAGGCGGCCGCCGTGCCTGGGGCTGCCGGTGGTGCCAACTCGCGGGCGCCCTGCGCGACCATGTCGGCCGGCGAGACGTTAGCCGCTTCGACCATCGCTTCCGATCGTTCCGCAGCAGCATTGGCCTCGCTGAAGCCCGGATCGAGCGTGGCCGCTCTACGGAAATGGGTGGCCGCTTCCGCAGGCCGACCTGCGTCCTGCGCTTCGAGTCCCATGCCAAAGGCCAGCAGCGCTTGCACGTTCTGCGTGGGCTCGCGCAGCACACGCTCGCGTTCCGCCACGGTCAGCTCTACACCCAGCTCGCGGTACAAGGCCAGCGCCATGTTGTTCTGCATGGTCAGGAGATTCCGCAGCGCGCCCTGCTGCGTTACCGGAGCAGGCGTACGACCCGCGCCCGGAACCGCGACGACTGCGGCTTGCATGCGCAGCGCCGCCTCGGTCCCATCCAGCCGGCCCTGCACGATGCGACCGGCACCCAGCAAGCGGCCCGCGCGAGCTGCCGTGGCCGGATCCACAGAACCGGATTGCGCAAGACGAATCTCATCGAGCAAACGCTGCACTTGCGCTCGTTCGACAATCCTGATCCTGGTCGTTTGACTCAGATCTACCGTGATCAGCTCGGCCAACGCGCGACCGAGCGGTGCCAGCGTAGCAGGCGCGGTATTCAGGAACGGAAAAACACCCACCACGCCAGGCGCGGGATTCGTGTTGGCCAGCGTTCGCTCCTGCGCCAGTGCGCTGCGCACGGCGCTTTCCAGCTCAGCACGATCCAGTGCCGCCATGCGACCGCGCACCGTCCGCTGCAGCCCGGCCCCTGGACTGCGCTGCAGATAACTGGCGTAATAACGGCGCGCATCCGCCGCCCGATTGAGCCGATCGTAGGTAAGACCGAGAAAATATTCGGCCAACGCCGGATGCGGCGTTTGTGCCATCACCGCCTCCAGAAGCTGGGCCGATTCTTGACTGCGATTGGCCTGCAAATACGCAGCGGCCAGTTGCACGCGCGCGTCGAGATTGCCACGATCCCGCGCTACCGTAGCTTCCAGCTGCGCCAGCGCTGGGGACGCCTGCGGCGCGCGCGTGGTTGTGGTAGCGCATCCAGCCAGCACGGCAAGCAACGCGTAAATTGGCGCACGATGTAGACGCACGTGAACCTTCCGACATGGGCTATTGGAGAGTACAGCCACACGATCGTGTGTAAGGGGGGCGCGTGCAATGTAGCGCACCCGCCGTCCCGGCAGCAACAACGTTTTTTCAGGCGTTGATTCTACTGTGGGTCGAACTTCTACGTGGCGTCCCGCAGGTCGGCCAGGAGGCCGGTAGTCCGGCGAGTCATCGAGTGCCTTCCAGCTCTTTTAGCTTGGCTTTTGCTTCGGCAGGTAGACGGTAGCCCGGGTCGGCCGCACTCCAGGTAGTCATGGCTCGCCGCAAATGTTCGAGCGCTTTGTCCCGCTGGCCCGCCTCCAGGTACGACAGACCAATCTCATAGTTCGCGCGCGCGTGGAAAGGCAGAACGCGCAGTGTCTTTTGCAGCAGCTCGATGCTCCTGGCCGATTGGCCCAACTTGCGCTCGCACCGGCCCATGGCAACGTAGATGCTGACCTCGCCCGGATTCAACTTGCGCCGTTCTTCATAGTACGTGTTGGCCTGCGCATACTGACCGCGTTGTTCGGCCTGGCGGCCGCGCGCCAAGACTACTCGCGGTTGCAAAACCTGTAAGCCCAGCGCCTGGATGGCCTGCTCCATTCGCACAATCGCGGGTTCTGCTTCATCCGGACGCTCCAGCTCGATCAGGAGCTGCATTTCGCCCATGGCGGCGAGTTGATGGAAGGGCGGCGTTAGTTGCGTCGACACGCGTTGCAGAGTCTGCCGGGCAAGCTCCGCTTTGCCGGCGCGCACGTACGTACCCAGGGCGCTCAATTGGTTTAGCGCGGTATTCAGTGGTGGGTTGAAGCGGGCTTGCTCTTTCACGAATTGCTCGACGTACTCGAGCGAGCGCCTGACCTGACCCCGGAAATCGTAGTAGTCGGCCAGACCATCGAATGCCGGGGCACGATCTTCCGCGGAACGCGCACTCGACAGCGCCTCTTCGTAGAGACGCAGCGCGGCGTCGAAGTTGCCCTGCTCGGTCTCCAGCCGGGCCAGCGCGAGCGTGGGTGCCACACGGCCCGTAGCCAGCACACCTGCTTTTTCGAAATTGGCGCGCGCTTCCTGCACATTGCCCAGTACTTTCTGCAGCTCACCAATGGATAGAAACGCTTCGGACTGGTTGGGAAACCGCTGCGCGTACTGGGTATAGTAGCGCAGAGCGTCATCGAAGTCGCCTTTCACTTCGTACAGGCCGCCCAACTGGCGCAGCATTTCCGCCCGTGAGGAATCGAGCTCCAGAATCTTATGCACGGAGGCTATCATGCCGTCCCGGTCGTAGCGCATGGACTGCAGTTGCAACAGAAGCTCGTAGCTGGAAATGTCCTGTGGGAAAACATCCACGTTCATGCGCGCAACTGCCTCTGCGCGCTCCTTGTCCTGCTTGACCATGTAATACTCGAACTTCACTACGTACTGCATCCGTTCGGGAAACCGATAAATGTGATCGATCGCCTTTTGCAGCGGCGGCATGGCGTCCTGGCGCTGGTTCGACAACAAGTACACGTTGTGCAGCGTGTACCACGCGTTGGCAAAGGTTGGATCGAGTGCAACCGCCTTTTCCAGGTGTGCCGTGGCCTGAGGCCATTGATTGTTCAACTGAAGGGCCGCCGCGCCTTCCGCAAACGCGCGGAATGCGGGCAACGAGCTGGTTAGCACTTCGGCCACCGGCAGGTCAGGCACCTTGCTGGTCTCCGGCACGCCCAGATCGCGCTTCAATCCCACAGTGAGCCGGTCCACCAGCTCGAGAATACCCGTGTCAGTGTAAATGCGGCGCTGAACCAGCTCACCACTCTCGCTGTTGTACAGCGCAAATTCCACGCTGATCTGATCGTCCTTGCGTGAAATCGTTGCATGGCTGAAATAGGGAAGATGTTGTTCGTTGGCGATGGTTCGCTTCAGACTGAGCGGCACGTTGAGCTCGTTGCCGTAGCCGAGCTGACGCAGCTTCCCGCGGAATTGCACGCTCTGTCGTAATTCGATGAATCCGTCCTGGCTGAGATCCACAGCCAGTCCGAGGGGCAGGCCGTAACGCAGCCAGGCAATGGCCGTATCATCGGCGGCACCGTCGAAATTGAAGAGCGCAAGCCGTTTGCGGAACGACGCCTTGGCCACCGCCCGCTTCACGGTCTGGCCGGTTTCATTCTTGGTGGTCACCGAGCTGACTACGGCGCCCAAATCCTTGTTGCGGAAGACCAGCAGCAGGACGGCCACCGCGATGATGATATTGACCGACAGACCCAACTTGTCCGAACGCGTCCACTCGTCACGTCCGGGTTTGCCGTGGTTGTAGGTGAACAACACGACGCTCGGTATGAGCAGGGCCAGGCCGAGCAGCGCAAAGTCAGTCAAATGCGGGGATAGCGCGTATCGGTCTTCCAGGAAATTGATGAACTGCACCACACCCCAGGCCACACCCAGATAGAGGGCCAGGAATTGAGGGACGCGGCGCGTGACTAACTCGCGTGAAAATGACATGCTTTTACTGAGGCCGGAAAAAGAGCCGGCGCTTGCCATGTTGTTGGGTGACAATCTCGTAATGCCTGCAAACAATATGGCGAGGCCGGGCGCGGTGGCCAGATGCGCGCCCCGGGCACCGTCACTCTTGCATGCATTGCTCCGTAGGGTTTCTTGCCCGGGCCAGGCATGCACCCGGATCTTCCAGGGACCACCGGGTAGCCATTAATACCATGTTACAGTCTCGGAATAGTGAAGCCAGATGAGTGTGACCACTGCTAGCCCACGGGATACCACGGCGTCGGCCGCCACCGCAGTGGTCGATCCTGCCCGGGCCGCGCTCAAGGGCACACGCCGGCCACGGCGTTCCCTTCTGCTTTATTACGCGTTGCAATCGATTCTCACGGGACCGGCGATCCTGGTCGTATTGCCCGTCCGAATCTTCCGATTTCGCACGTTGCGCTACGAATTCGATCCCGATGGCGTCACCATGCGCTGGGGCATCCTATTCCGCCGCGAGGTCAGCCTCACTTATGCCCGCATCCAGGACATCCACCTGGTGAGCAATGTGGTAGAACGCTGGCTGGGCCTGGGCCGCGTGCAGGTGCAGACCGCAAGTGGAAACTCAGCCGCCGAAATGACCATTGAAGGGCTGCCCGACTTCGAGCAGGTCCGCGATGAGCTGTACGCGCGCATGCGCGGCGCCCGCGGCGCGCGTTCGCAACCGCCTTCCACAGCACTGGCGGTCACATCGGCATCATCCGGTGGCGAGCTGGCTGCCGTGGCCGACGCACTGATCCAGGCAACCACCGAACTGCGCGCATTGCGCGCGCTACTGGAAAAACAGGTCCGACCGTGAGCATACGCAGCGCTCTGCTCGACTTATTGCGCGTGCCGCACGAGCCCAGCGCGCCGGAAGGTGACGAGCAGGTGCAGATCTTTCGCGCGGCGCCCAACTTCTTCTGGTACCGCGTTGTGAAATGGCTGATCAAGAATGCGTTCGGTCTGCTCGGCCTTTGGTCAGCAGTCGCTTTCGCCGCTGTCGCCGTGCCGCGCATCCTGCCGGGCCAGATTTCCCTCGGTTTTATCACGCTGAGTCGCGACACCCTGCTGCTCCTGTTCCATTTGCTCGAGGCAGGGGCCATTGCGGGCTTCATCGGCCAGGCCGTCGCCTCGTTTCTGCTGATCCGGCTGGACTTCGAGCAGCGCTGGTACATTGTGAGCGATCGCAGTCTGCGTATCCGCGAAGGACTGGTCCGCATGAGCGAGCAGACCGTGACCTTTGCCAACGTGCAGAACGTCTCCATTCGTCAGGGGCCCATTCAGCGTCTGCTCGGCATTGCCGATCTGCAGGTGCGTACCGCCGGTGGCAAGGGCGGCCAATCTGATTTCGAGGAAGGCAAGCCCGATCTGCACGTGGCGCATTTCCGCGGCATCGCGCATCCGGAAATGGTGCGCAATACCATGCGCGAACGGCTGCGTCAGCATCGCGATGCCGGACTGGGCGATCCCGACGACGCTCCCGCGCCAGACCTGCTCAGCGCGGCACTCGAGTTCGCTGCCGAGGCGAAGCTGGTCAGAGCGGCAGCTACGCGTGACGGGTGACGCGTCACTCCAGCTCGACCTGCGGCACATCCTCGCGCAGCGGGCGAATGTGAGGATGGCCGGAGATCATGCGCGCGCACGTATTCCAGCGCAGCAATGCCTCATCGTTGCCGGCCGGGCGGATGCGCTCGGCTTGCTCGTAGAAGGACATGGCGTGACGTAGGGCGTCATAAGCGATGTGACCGGCTGCGGCTGTGTGCAGGGCCGGCTGTGCGGTTGCGCGCCGCTCCCAGATGATACCCGAGTAGTATGCGCGTTTGTACTCGCTCGTCAGTTGCGCCAGCACCTGACGCGCTTCCGCGCTGCGCTGGGTGCCGGCCGATGGGAATTGATCGGTGATGGCCAGAACCAGAGTAATGAGCGCCTGCTCGTGCGCAGCGTCGATGGTCAGGATATCGCGACAGATGCTTTCGGCCTGCCAGGGCTCATTCAACAGGCGATAACGTTCGGCCTTCTGCAAGGCTGCCGGGATGCCCTCCGGCGAAAGCGCCTTGAGCGTGAACTGCGGTTCGTCCTGCGTTGGGTCCATCAGCCGCCGCCGCCCAGGGCCGGTGTTTGGGTGCTGGCCGGCCGTGCGAGTTCCGCACCCTTCCTGCTGCCGCGCACGAGCTGCACCAACTTGGCGATCGGATCGTACGCGCGATCGACCACGCGCTCCTTGAGCGGAATGATGGCGTTGTCGGTGATTGTGATATGCTCCGGGCAGACGCGCGTGCAACACTTCGTGATGTTGCAATAACCGATGCCGTCGCGCTCGCGCAGCTCAGTGGTGCGGTCTTCCACGTCGAGCGGATGCATCTCGAGCGCGGCCGCGTGCACCAGAACGCGTGGCCCAACAAACTCCTGATACAGCTGATGGTCGCGCAACACGTGACAGACATCCTGACACAGAAAACACTCGATACATTTACGGAATTCCATCACGCGATCCACGTCGGCCTGGGCCATGCGCCAGGTGCCATCGGGCGCATCGGGCGGCCGGGGTTTGAAGGCGCGGATGCGTTTCTTGGCCTCGAAGTTCCAGGACACATCGGTGACCAGATCCTTGATGCGCGGGAACGCGCGCACGGGCTCAATGGTGACCGGCCGGTCGAGCGGCAGATCGCTCACGCGCGTCATACACATGAGCTTGGGCATGCCGTTGACTTCGGCCGAGCAGGAGCCGCACTTGCCGGCCTTGCAGTTCCAGCGCACGGCCAGGTCGGGCGCCTGCTCGGATTGGATGACGTGCACCGCATCCAATACGACCATGCCTTCTACGATCTCCGTCTCATAGTCACGGAATTCGCCCGCGCTCGCCCCGCCGCGCCAGATCCTGAAGGTTGCCTGCCCCATACTCATTTCATTTCCTCGAAAATTTGTTGCAGCTCGGGTGGTACCTGGGGCACCGTATCCCGACGCACCTGCATGCGCCCGTCCTGGCCTTTGCTGATGACCAGTGTGGTCGTACCCCAGGCCGGGTCTTTCTCGGGGTAGTCCTCGCGAAAATGTGCGCCCCGGCTTTCTTTGCGTTCCAGGGCGGACCGGGCGATAGCTTCCGAAACGGTGAGCAGGCTGTGGAGATCGAGTGCGGTGTGCCAGCCGGGGTTGTACTCGCGGTTGCCGGGCACGGCCACCTGGGCGGCGCGCGCGCGCAACTCATCGATGCCGACGATGGCCCTGGCCATTTCATCTTCGCTGCGCACGATGCCCACCAACGCCTGCATCATGTCCTGCAGCGCGTACTGAATTTCGAACGGTGAAGTGGCTCCCGCCGCGCCCATACGTCCAAAGGGTGCCACGGCCCAGCGGGCAATTTGCTCGATCTGGTCCGGCTGGATGCGCCGGTTTGGTTGCGTGCGCGTAAACTCGGCGGCATACCGGCCGGCCCGGCAGCCAAACACGAGCAGGTCGGATAGCGAGTTGCCGCCTAGCCGATTGGCACCGTGCAGGCCGGCCGCGCATTCACCGGCCGCGAATAGACCGGGCACGTTCGACATTTGTGTGTCAGCATCCACGCGCACACCGCCCATGATATAGTGGGTGGTGGGGCCGACCTCCATGGCGATTTCCGTGATGTCAATACCGGCCAGCTGCATGAACTGGTGATACATGCTGGGCAGTTTGCGCTTGATGTGATCGGCATGTTTGGGCAGCTTCTTGCCAATCCAGGCAATGTCCAGAAACACACCACCGTGCGGGCTGCCCCGGCCCTCCTTGATTTCGCGCACAATGCAGCGGGCCACATGATCGCGCGTAAGCAGCTCGGGCGGACGGCGCGCGTTCTTGTCACCCTGCGTGTAGCGCCAGCCCTCTTCTTCGTTGTCGGCCGTTTGACTGCGATAGTTCGGTGGAATGTCATCGAACATGAAGCGGCGACCTTCTTTATTGATCAGAATGCCACCTTCACCACGGACGCCTTCCGTCACCAGGATACCGCGCACACTGGGCGGCCAGACCATGCCGGTGGGATGGAATTGCACGTACTCCATGTCGATCAGCTCAGCACCGGCATCATAGGCCAGCGTTTGTCCATCGCCGGTGTACTCCCAGCTGTTGCTGGTGATCTTGTAAGCGCGGCCAATGCCGCCCGTGGCCAGCACGATCGCTTTGGCGCGGAATACCTGGATGCGGCCGCGCTCGCGCTCGTAACCGAAGGCGCCCACCACGCCCCGATCGTCCTGCAGCAGACGGATGATCGTGCATTCCATGTGCACATGTATGCCCTGGTGTACGCCATGATCCTGCAGTGTGCGGATCATCTCCAGTCCGGTACGGTCACCCACGTGCGCCAGACGCGGGTACCGATGGCCACCAAAGTTGCGCTGCAGAATGCGACCATCCGCGGTGCGATCGAAGAGCGCACCCCAGGCTTCCAGCTCGCGCACGCACGCAGGTGCTTCGCGCGCGTGCAGTTCCGCCATTCGCCAGTTGTTGACGTACTGGCCGCCCCGCATGGTGTCGGCAAAATGGACGCGCCAACTATCCCGGTCATCCACATTGCCCAGGGCCGCGGCCACGCCACCCTCAGCCATCACAGTGTGCGCTTTGCCCAACAGCGATTTGCAAACAACACCGACCGAAACGCCGGCAGCCGAGGCTGCAATGGCCGCGCGCAGACCTGCGCCACCGGCACCAATCACGAGCACGTCATACTCGAAGGCCTGATGCTCGGCCATCAGAGGATCCTCCAATCGGTCCAGATCCCCATCGAGCAAAGGCGCACGTAAAGATCGGCAAAGCCGACCCAAACCAGGCTCGACCAGGCAAACAACATGTGCCGCCGGTTGAGTGCGCTGACGCCGTTGTAACTCTTGAGACGGACCGGTTTGCGCGAGAGCTGGGTCAGCCGGCCACCGACCAGGTGACGCAACGAGTGACAGCCCAGCGTGTAGCCACCCAGGAGCCCAACGTTGACCGCCAATACCAGGGTGCCCAATCCAAGGCCAAACTCGGTCTGGCCCGTGGCCGGATTCTCGAACCAGAGCGCTTTCCAGACGTCATACGCAAGGATGACAATGAAGAGCAGCGCGATATACAGAAAATAGCGATGCACGTTCTGCAGAATCAGCGGGAAGAAGCGTTCGCCGCGATAGTGTTTGCGCGGCTCACCCACGGCACAGGCAGGCGGATCCGCCCAAAATGATTTGTAATACGCACCACGGTAGTAATAACACGTGAACCGGAATCCAACGGGCCCGCCCAGGATGAGCAGTGCCGGAGAAAACGGCAGCCAGGCAGGCCACCACGTCGGCTGCGGCCCAAACCAGGCATGATGCGAGCTGCCGAACAACTCGGGTGAGTAAAACGGCGAGAGATAGGGACCATACGTATAGTGATCTCCCTGGAACGCCGCCCACGTAGCGTAACCCACGAATGCAGCCAGTCCCAGGAACACAACTGCGGGTTGCACCCACCAGGCGTCAGGGCGTGCCGTCTGCCCGAAGCGAGGTCGCTGCATCGCCGGTACTCCAATCGCCATAACTCGACTCCACAGTCTTTGGGAGGCGCGCATTATAGGATACTTGTACAGATACCCGGAAGAGGGAAAGAAAGCCGGGGGGTGAGACCTAACAACGGAAACGGATTTTACGGACGAGCACGCCTACGTTCACGGTGCGCCACGAAGGTGATGTATCCACGCAGGTGAAAGT
>JBOHRF010000061.1:0-22303 GCA_050732575.1 Longimicrobiales bacterium | reverse complement strand
CGTCAGCTCGGCGTCGCGCCGGCGATCCGCCGCAAACGACTCCACTGAAGAGTGGAATTCATATCCATCCACCTCCGCCACCACGCGTGCTTTCCGCCACAGAAAATCCACTTCGTGGCCGAGCACCCTCACATTCAGCTCCGGCCGCGGCAAAAGTGCGCTCACCAGGATCTCGAGCAGCTTCTCTTCGGCTTTCGAGCGTGTGAAGGCCGGACCGCCTTCCGTGTCCAGCAGTCGCCGCATCAACGGCGCGCCCCGGTGTCGCGGGTGCCGTTCCACCATCTTGCGCATTGCCTCAGGAGTTAGCAGCCCCTTGCGATAGGCCGTCGCAAGCGCCTGCTCCACCTCGCGGGACGTCATTACCTCGGCGATGTCGAGCAGCGTCCGAGCCGGCGTCGTCACCGGAATGCCGTCATGCACGGTAACTTCGTCCGGCAACAAGTCACGCATGCGGTGGATCCGCACTCCTTCAATACAACGTCGTTTGCCGCGCGGCACCGTAACCTCCACGGTTCTTCGAGCGCGAGTCGCATCCAGCAGGCCCTGAAATGTGGCCGCGCTCGTGTGACTGACTCTCCCCTCGGGACCGCACGCGAGCACCGCCGCGGTCTCGGCCGCACGCACCGCTGGCTGCGGCCCGATCTGGTACAGACCGCGCCGCAGCACGATCACTCGCCCCGCGCGCACTATTCCGTCGATCGCGTGGGGCGCAAGGCCTCGCTTCAGCAGCTGTGCGCGTGTCGCGATCCCATGCTGCGCCCTGCCGACCTCACACAGGATGCCCTCGATTTCGCGACGTGTTGCCACGTTGCCCACCGTTCCTGTCGTTATGCGCGCGCCTGGCATACGCTCGGCCACCACCGTGTCTGATGTCGCGTCGTTTGCGCGCCATCGTGAGGCGACCTCGCCCTGCTCGCGGTCGTGAAATGCACCTCACGGCCTATTCTTGGGCAGATGGAGCCACAATTACTGCCCCTGGAACCGTCAAACGAAATCCGACCATGCAGATCAAAACCACTGGAGCCGCATTGCCTGTTCATAGTTGCGTCAGATTTGCCCCACTCCCAATAAGGGAAACGCTGGGGCAAAGACGACGTCGCGCTCGCATTGCCGGAGTCCCGGCGAGGAACGCGGACGCCCGAGTCCGCGACGTAGATAGCGCTCGCGTCGGGGCAGCACCATGTCGAATTGAGCCGAAAGGCGTGATGACGGTGGGTCCGCATACCCTGAGAACTCGACCATCGCGTGCCGCACGTGAGTGGCAATGCGGCTTTCAGAGACGCGCTACTCTTTAGAGTTGGATATCCCAGGTCCTTTCAGCTGTTCGGTGCATCACGTTGAAGGAAATCCAGGACATCGCGAGGCGTACGCAAATGCGGTTTTGACTCTAACAGCCGCGCCAGAAAGCCGGTCACATTGGCCACTGCGAAGCTGATGCCTTGCAGATTTTGCTCGGGTGGCACTGCGGGAATCGGCCGGGGAAGACCGGACGCCATGAAGACGGGGGAGCCATCGACTTCACCGATGTGAAGCTCGTTTCGTGGACAACTGGAGTCCAGCCGTACGCCAGCCACTCCCGCCAGACTTCCGGGTAACCACTTCGTTGCGTTCAGTTCAAAGGCCGAAACGATGATGGCATTGCGCTGGGTGGCATGGTCGACGGCCGCGCGCATCACGGCTGCGCGCTCGGGGTTGGCCGTGCCGAGGCTTAGGTTGATCAGCCGGCATTCTGCGTCCGCGGCCATCGTTATGGCACGCGCCAGAATCACGGCACTGGTGGCAAGATTGCGATCGAACACGCGGTAGGCATGCCATTCGATGTGCGGCGCCTTCTCGAGAATCGCGGCTGAAACCGCCGTACCGTGCCCCAGCCGATCCACCGCATCAAAGTCCAGGCCGGTTTCGGTAAGGTGCACACCTGTTACCGGTGGCGTGATGTGCGGGTTGCCGATGTGTACGCCGCTGTCGATGACGGCCACGCGGATGGACCGGCCGGTTCCGCGGAACGCGGGATGATCGAGCGTGAAGCCGGAGCTCACTCGACGGGTTGAAGCGAGGCGAACAGGCGGGCAAACGCACCGCCGCGGGCCAACAACGATTCCGGCGAGCCTTCCTCACAAACGCGGCCCTGCTCGAGCACGACCACGCGATCGGCCAGCCGGGCCAACTCGAGTCGATGCGTGATGATTACCGTGGTGCGTCCGCGCATGATCGCCTCGTAGCCGGCCACGACCAGAGCTTCAGTGGCGGGATCCAGTGCCGCGGTGGCTTCATCGAGGACCAGCACGGCAGGATCGGCCAGGAACGCGCGCGCGATGGCAATGCGTTGGCGTTCGCCGGCGGAGAGCGCGCGGCCGCGCTCACCTACCATCGTGTCCAACCCGGCGGGCAGCCGCTCGATCAGCTCGGACAACCCGGCCGCACGCGCCACGCTTGCAATCTGCTCCGTGGTCGCCGCCGACCGCGCGTAGCGAATGTTTTCTGCGATGGTCGCATTCAGGATGAACGGGTCCTGATCGACCACGGCGACGTACTGGCGCACATCGGTGAGCCGCAAGTCGCGCAGGTCGCGGCCATCCAGCAGGATGCGGCCGGAATCAGGGTCCAGCTGCCGCACGAGCAGATCGGCAATCGTCGATTTGCCGCCACCACTCGAGCCAACCAGCGCAACCACTTCACCCGGTTGAATTTCGAGCTGAAAGCCGGAAAGCACGGGCGCGCCGCGGCCAAAGCTGAAGGATACGTGCTCGAAGCCGAGTTGGCCGCGCACCTGCGCCAGCGCAATAGGCGCTGCCGGTTCCACGACATCGACCGGCGCGTCCAGGATCTGCTGGACGCGCCGCAGTGAAACGCGCGCCGTAGCGACGCTGGCGTACAGATCCATGAGCGCCTGCACCGGCCCCATGAGTCGCATCTGGTAAGCAATGAATGCCACCATGGTGCCCATCGTGAGCGTGCCCTCGATCACGCGCATGCCACCATAGAGGAACACGATGCTGCTGCCCGCGGCCAGGATCAGCCCGGGCAATCCGCCGGCGTAGTAGGTCAGCTTGCGCATGGCCATGAGCGATGCAATGAAGCCATCGTTCTTGCCGCGGAACCGATCGACTTCACGGGCCTGCGCATTGGCGCCGACCGTGAGCCGCATGCCTTGCAGCGTATCGATCAGAAACGTGCCGATATCGGCACTGCGTTCACGCAAATCGGCTACTGCGGTCTCCAGCCGCCGCCGATAGCGCACCAACGTCCACAACGCGGCCGGCAGGAGTACCAGGCTGACCAGGAAAAGCCGCGCGTCCAGGTAGACCAGCATGCCGACGGTTCCAGCCAGGAAAAGCAGGTTGCTGACTGAGGCCAGCGCGACCTCGGCAGCCACACGTTGGATTTCTCCAATGTCGCTGTTGATGCGCGAAACGATTTGACCCAGCGGCATGTGCGCGTAGAAACGCGGAGACAACCGTTGCAGATGGTGATACAGATCGAGCCGCATCTCGAACAGGATGTCGGCCGAAACGCGCGTGTAGCGCAAGCCGCTGATGACGTTGAGCACAAAACTGGCCAGCGTGATGCCGCTGAATACCAAAACGATGCGGATCAATGCGCCGGTGTTGCGGCCGAGCAGCGCGCGGTCGACCAGATCTCTCGATAGGTACGGCAGGTAGAGGGTGAGCGCGGTGCCAGCCAACGAGAGCACCAGCACCAGGATGAGCCGGCGCCAGTGTGGCGCTACGTAGGCGAGCGCGCGCCGCAGATCGCGGTCAATCAAGGCGACCTGCGACTTCGGCTAACGCCGGCCGGCTGCGGGCGTCGAGGGCACGACCATGAAGCGCGTCATGTCGGCGCCCAGATCGACCGTGCGCAATAGACGAAACGTCTGGCTGTCGTAAAGGTCGATGGTCGGACCGGCCGTGTGGATGTACAGGATGCGCCCGTTCGAGCTGGGGGTGAGACCCATACGCGGACGACCCTTGAACTCGGTGCGGCCGACCACGCGCCGCTGCTCGAGATCGAAGGTCCAGAACTCATACAGCCCGATCTCCTGCCGGATGCCCCAGCCGCGTTTGCGATCGGGCGACAGGGCGAGACCCGTCGGACCACTCGGACCCAGCGTATAGAAGTCAACCGTGCGCTGCTCGAGATTCACGCGAGCCACACCCATCAACTGGCGGTTCTGCACCGGGTCCGTAATGCGGAACAGGCCCGTATAGAATCCCGGTTCCTCGTAGACATCTGCGGGAAAGCCGAAGTTGAAGCGACCCATGCCCTGCTCGAGCGGCTGCGCGTAGTCCCAGCGATCCACCTGCTTCAACGTGTTCGCGTTGTAGATCAGGATGTCATCGTTGGTGAAGAAGTACAGGTTCTCGCCGCTGGGCGAAAATAAGATGCGCGCGTTTTCGCGCTCCTCGTCGCGCGGCCACGGAATGGTGTCCGTCACCTTGTGTTGCGCCAGATCGTACTTCACCAGCTTGGGCGCGCCGATCTCGAAGCGATCGATCTTCTTCGTGAACGTCTTGATCAGGAACACGGCAAAACGATGCTTCGGATCGACGTTCAGCCCCGAGATGCGCACCCGTTTGTTGCCCTCAGTGAGCGTGAACTTGTCCACCGCCTTGCGTGTGGCCAGGTCGAAGACTTCCACGGTCTCGAAGTAGGGATCCGTGGTGTACAGTCGGGTCCGATCGGACGAGAGCACCATTTGGACCGGCGTGCCAATACTGACCTTCATGGTATCGACGACCGCCATGTTCCTCTCGTCGAGTACCAGGATGCCCTTCGTGTAGGTGCCGACCAGTATGGTGGCGTTGCCGCCCGACACGGCACCGTTCTGCGCCGGCAGCACAGCGGGCGTCGAGACCACTGCTGCGCATAGAACCGCGCTGCGCGCTGCGCGCTCCGCTATCCGAATCATGGGAAGATCAAATCGATCTTGCGCCAGTCCTTCTGGGCAGCGGCACATTTGGCGGTCCAGTCGGGCGCATGGTTGTAGAGGTCTGGCACGTGGGCCGGCCAGAAGCAGGTCAGGTGACAGTCGTACAGGTCGCGCTCGACCGGCTGGCAGAGTCCCGCGGTGCCGCCTGTACTGTCGACTTCCCACCCGGGCGCAAACACGAACGAGCAACCGAGCGGGATGTGGGGACCTGGTGGTCGCGCACCGGGTGCGCCACCCTGCTGCAGTGCGATTACATCCTGATCGTTGAGGTATTCGATCTGTTTCGCCTTGCGATTGATCGCTGCAATGTGTTCAAGCATCGAACCGTCCCAGGTAGGCGGGATTCTTTTCTGCCAGTGTGCCGTATACGCGCAGGCAGGTATCCGTCCAGCTGCGGATCCAGTCGCAGTAGTGCAGGTTGGGCCGCTCGGTCGTGCCATAGCGTGTATGCGCTTCGTGATAACAGCCGCCCGCGCAAATGGGGCGTGCCCAGCAGGTGCGGCAGTCGGTCTTGCTCTCGATGTGATGGCGGGCCAGGAAGTCATCCTGCTGGGCGTGGTTCACACCGTCGAATACCGTGCCGATCTTGTGCTGATCGGAACCGGCAAAGCGGTGGCAGAGCGCGACATCACCATCCGTAGCTACTCCCATCAACCCCAGTCCGGCACCGCAGGGATAGGCCTTGCTCATGCCTTTGTGGATCTCTTCGAGCGTGTCTTTCACGTTCGAGAAACCGTGATGCTTGTTCACCAGGGCGTGCGCCAGGAAATCGCTGGCCAGCTGCTGGAACTGACCCAGCATGTGGTTGAAGCCCTCATCGCGAATCGCGTAGTCGCGCTGGTTCGAGGTCGTGACTGGCGCAAAGCCGACTTCCCAGAAGCCGATCTCCTGCGTCAGGTGCTGGAAAATCCCGACCACGTCCAGGTTCTGACGCGTGAGTGTGACCCGGGCACCAATCGGGCGCGCGCGATGCCGCGCCAATAGCTCCTTGATTCTGGGCAACATCACGTCATAGCTGCCCAGACCATTCTTGAACGTGCGAAACTTGTCCTGTTGCTCTTTGGCACCATCGATCGAGACCGTGACGCCCACTTGATTCTCGATCATCCAATCGACCACTTCGTCGCGCAGCAGCGTGGCATTGGTGGTCATGCTGACGTCGACTTCCTTGCCCAACGCGGCCGCGCGCTCGCGCGCGTACGCGAGCGCGTGCTTCAGCACCTTGAAGTTGAGCAGCGTCTCGCCACCAAAGAATGTGAGATGCACAACTTGGTTCTGACCGGATTCCTGGAACAGGAAGTCGACACTCTTGCGGGCGGTTTGCTCATCCATGAAGCGCGGTTTGCTGCTGGCCTCCACAATCTTGTCCTCACCGTACTCGTAGCAGTACGTGCAGGCCAGGTTGCACTTGCTGGTCACGTTCAGGACCAGCGTAGTGAGCGGGATGCGCTTAGGGACCTTAGGTGACGGTGAGGGCGAGGGCGAGGGCGAGGGAACGGATTTCACGCGTATGGCCTGGATCGCCAGCAACTCACGAATCCCGGCGTCGACATCACTGGCGGAAAACCGATCGGACAGTGCGGCTGTGACCTGCTCGCGCGGGAGCTGGTCATGGCCGAGCGTATCGAGCACACTCTGCGTAACCTCATCGAGACGAACGACGCCAGCGGACGGTACCAGGTAGAGATAACGCGCGCCGGCCGCGTCGAACGAGTGGAACTCCCTGCGTACGAGCATGCGCGATCCCCAATCCGCGCCCGCAGTTGATGCGCCCGCGCCCTCGATCATTTCTCGATCCTCCACGGTTCCCAGCGCATGTAGAGCGGCACGGTCACGACCAGGTGAGCGCGTCCTCTGAGCGCACGCGCGCCCGTTCGCGTAGGCTGGTGCGTGGCCACGATCCAAACGTCGCCGATGTTGTTGCGATTGCCGCTGCGCTTGGGGTTGGGGCCATCTTCGGCGGGCGTGAAGAATCCGTTCTGGTTGAGCTGGCCAACGAACTTGAGGTCATCGTCTTCGTAGGTGGCGCCGTATTCTTCGACGGTCCAGGTGACGGACACGGGCCCCAGCTCGAGATCGTCGGGTGTATCGGGACGGCCGTCAACACCATTGTGGTAGGCGATCGCTTCGAACTGCTGGAACTGTTTCGGGAACGTGATACCGCCCACCCGTGCCATGCCGGCCAGGGGCGTCACTTTGATGCGGCTCACCGTATCGTACACGACGATCGCTTTGCGCAGGGACGCGCCCGAGAGGAACAGATCGCGTTCACCGTAGGCAGCGTTGGAGTCGACGTTGACGGACAGTGTGAGCAACTCGGGCGTGGCACTGACCACGCGCTCGACGCGCACCCCCGGACCGAAGTCGATGCTGGCCGGAGCGAGATTGCCGGGCAGATTCGCGCCGTACAACCGGATTTCCTGACCGCCCGCACCGCGGCGCAACGCGCGCGGGTGGCTCCCGGCCAGCGCGATACCGGTGCTCGCGCGGATGAGCGTGACATCCTGACCGAACTCATCGTATTCGCCGGTGAACCAGCGTCCGGACATGGTGGACCAGCCCGGCTCGACCATCATCACTTCCCGCCACTGCTCCTGCTTGCCGGTTTCCGCAGAACGGCCGCGCCACTGGTATCCCGTGTAGACAACGGCGCGGCCTGAGCGCGTGACCCGCGCGCCACCGTTCGCGAACGTGTAGGTCGCTTCGGTCGTGAACGCATCGTCCGCGCCCGCGCGCGCGATCGCAACTTTGCCGAAGAACGCGCCGCGCCCGGGCTCACTGCCCGAAACCAGCCAGGTGCCCTCGATCCGTGGCGGCCGCATGGTTGCCGACCACGCGGTCCAGTCCGCCGTGGTCAGTGGAAATGCCGTGCCCAGATGCTTGATCGCGTCATCCATCGGATGCGCATCACCGCCCGCGCCGGGAGGTCCGCCTCGGCGAAAACCCTGGTTGTCCACGCCCGGATAGAACCCGCGATGCATCGCGACCAGCAGACCCCACTCATCGCGGGTTCGCCGTTGCAAGATGACGCGGCCCATCGAATGGCAGGCCCGGCAGGTGTCTTCGGTTCTGCGATCGCCCGGATAGGCGTAATCGATCATGCGGCGCTCGGCATCGAAGCGGCCGGGCCGCGCTTCCTCGGGACCCAGTCCCTGCTGGTTGGCCAGGTACTTCAGCACGGCCCGCGCGGCTTCGGGCTCGATCTTCGCGTTGTTCAGCGTCACCATGCGCCGAATCGACGTCTCCCAGCCTTCCGGCGTCTTCCGCAAATACGAGATGCGGGTCATACGCCCCGTCGAGTCCTGCGCGTGGCAGCTCTTACAACTCGCCACTACCGCCGCATCCTGAATCGGATATCCGGGTGTCGTATCTGGTAGCTGCGCGTTGATCGGTTGCGCAGTGGCGAGGAGCGTGACCAGGCCGAAAAGGCTCGACGATCGTGCGCTGATTCTCATGGGTGAGCAGCAGGAGATGAAGGTACCGCACGGGGCGGCAGGGTCGGGGCAAGTTGACCATGGTCGCGCCAGCCTGTCAAGGATGCTCCAGCGCTCCCTTCGCAATCAGCAAAGACAATGCACCCAGAAAATCCGGCAGCGACGCGTTCGGTGCCGCCCGGTTGTATGCGTCGTAAAGGTCCGGCACCTGGCGATACTGCGTGGCCAGATCGGCCAGCTTTACCAGATCGACGCCACGCACGTAGCGAATGCCTCCGGGAAACGTTGGCATGACAAGATGTGTGACCAGCACGATGCGATTGCCCCTCACTATGGGCAGCTCAACGCGGCGCACCCGGCTCGTAACGCGCAGCGTAATCGACGCGCGCTGCTTCAATTCCTCAAATGCCTGCAAAAGCGCAGCATCCTGACGCAACGATTCGCTGTCAGGCTCGGCCACCACGTCCGTCACATCTGTCTCGGCCCGCTCTTCCCAGAACGCGTGCGGGTGCCGGGCCGCGGCCGCGCCGGCCAGCTCGGCCGAGCGATGCCGCAGGCTCTCGAACATGTGCCGTTCGCGAGCTTCATAGAAAGTCGATGCTGCAGTGGTCAGCTCGGGTTGCATGAGCGATGTGTGGGTCACGACCGCGGCCAGCCAGGCCGAGGCCAGCGCTTTCTTCACACCGAAAGAAGACAGTGGATCGACGAACGATGCGGCATCACCCACCAGCAACATGGCATCTCCGCTCACGCGCTCCGCATCATACGCCGACGCCTCGCAGGCCCAGGGTGTGGTAACCAGTCGGGCATTCTGCACGAGCGCTCCCAGTTTGACCGTGCGTGCGAGCTCCGCCTGATACTGCTGCTCCAGCCGCGCGCGACTTTCCACCTGTGTGAGTTCCGGATCGAGCATAAGCGCAACGCAGCGAGTAGTTCGCGAAATCGGCACAGACCAGGCCCAGCCGGCTTCATGGCTTTCTACCAGCGTGTGCGTTTCATCTGTCAACCCGAAGCCGCGTTCAATCTCCCAGTTCCCGATCAGGGCAAGTGTGCGACGGCCGGGCTGCGGCCTGCGCAGTCCATGTTTCGCCATTACACCTGCACGCCCGGAACAGTCCAGCAGCCAGCGTGCCGTTGCGTGTTGTTCGCCTGACTGTGTGAGGTAAGACACACTCCAACCGTCCGGCGTTCGCTGCCAGTTGCGCACGGTTGCGCCGGTCAGCACCTCGGCCCCGATGTTCTCCGCCAGGTCGAGCAACAGCGCATCAAAGGTCGAGCGCTCCACCTGGTAGCCGTATTCACCGGGCGGAAACAATGCGACCCGCTCCTGGCCGCCCCAATACACTGTGTTTCCTGTGGAATGGACGAACGCCGCGTGCTCGATTGCTTCAACCGCGCCAATGCGGTCGAGTAGTTTCATGCAGCTGGGAGGAATGGATTCGGCAAGACCGGCCTGGGGTGAGGGCCGCGTGAGCAGAAGCACGGAGTGGCTCCAGCTGGAGAGCAGTCGCGCGGCCGCCGCGCCGGCCGGGCCGCCGCCTATGACGAGCACATCGTACTGCATCAGGCAAGATGCAACTGTTTGGCCCGATGCGCGACCAAGCAACTGCCGGTCGACGTTTTCCCGCCAACGGCGAGAGGTCGCCCGTTTCCTTCGACCTCTTCGCATCGATCGTCAAGCGCTCTCCCGACTGCGGTCCGCTGCGGCCTCAGCCAACAAGTCCGCCATCCGCTCGTTGTGGGCCCCATAACGCGCCCAGCCTTCGGCGTTACTGTGATAGCGGTAGTCCTCCATCTGCAGGTCGGCACCGTGATCGATGAGAAAGCGCACGGCGTCCTCGTTCCCCTGAATAGCCGCTTCATGAAGGATGCTCGCCGGCTCGTGCGTGGCCCAGTTGGTGTTGATGTCGGCGCCGCGCTCCAGGAGGAACGACGCGATCTCGAAATGTCGATTCAGAACCGCCCAGGCGAGCGCGATGTCCAGCACCTGCTGCGTGGTCACGGGTCCCCAACCCAGGTCGGCGGCCTTGAAATTCGGATCGCTGCCCGGATGGTGGCGCGCCAGCGATCCCAGCGCGGGCTGGCCGGTCGCGTCGAACCAACGCGCCACGGCGGCGGCATTGCCGGTGCCCGCAGCAAACGGCAGATCGTCGGGTAGCGGCCAGATGCGGGTCAGCACGGGAATGAGGTGCGCATTTCCGTAGTCGAGCGCAAAGACCAGCGCTGACGAGCGCGGTGGCGGCTCGATGCGCAGCAGCGCCGGATGGCAGTCCAGCAGCGCGCGGATGAACGGTTCCCTGTTGTTCTGGTAGCAGGCCCCCTCGATCAGTCCATTTTGCACGTTCACAAACGCTTCCTGAAGCATCCATGGCTCGTCGCTCAGCCAACGACGGAACGCGGGCAGATCGTCGGTGTCGCGCGCACTCCTCAGCTGAAGAACAACGAACACATGCCACGGTGTCATCTCCGGTCCCATGTGCCACAGGCTGTCCGGATGCTGAATCAGGAACTCCACGAATGCCTGCCCGCCCTGCCAGCTGTCGATGCGACGACCCAGGTCCGGATCGAGCGCAACCGAGCGCTCGAGAAGCTGCAACGCAATGCGCGCGTGCCGGAACCGGCACGCGTTCATCAGCGCGCGACCGATCACGATCCGCGCATCAGGTCCTGCTGCGTCGTCACGCTCCCGCGATTCGTCGAGCCACGCGCGAACTGCCCCATCGTCGCCCAGCGCGGCGAGGACGGGAAGGGTGCGCGGCAACGCATTCTTGCGCGCAAGCCGATGCAACATTCCAGACGACCCCGTTTTGATCACGTGCTCCCAGGTCGAGCGCTGGACCGTTGCGCCTGCGTCAATCAGCAGCTCGGCGGCAACCGGCCGGGTATAGATGCGCTCGCGCTCCGGGTCCGAGCAGTCCATTGCATAGGACGTGGTCGCGTCGAGTAACGTCTGGTCACCCTCGCCGCGCCATGAGACCAGCGCCGGATATTCCGCCAAGAGCGCTCGCAGCTGTTCTTGTTGATCGTCGTGAATCGCGACTTTGGCTTGCGTAGCCGCCCACTCGAGCGCGTGACCCAGGCGTTTCTGCACCTCGGCCGTCAGATCCGGCCAGCCGGCAAACCCGTATTCGCGCGCAATGACGAGCTGCGCATCCCGGATCGAAGGCGGGAGTTCGGCCCGCGGCAACTGCGCGTGGACGCGAGCGATGGCGTCGCTGTTTCCGGCAGCGGCGTCGCGTGCAAGTTTTTTTGCTTGCTTGCGAAGGGAGTCGAGCGAGGGACGGGCGGGCAGATCTCTACCAGCGGACATGACGCCTCCTTTCACGAAACGCCTGCACCCGCTGAGAAATCAGGCTGAAAGAAGGTGCACTGCACCGGGCTTCAGACCATTACAGGTGGGAATTCTTCCCTTGCCGCGGGTGGGTGGCGCCCTGTAAGACGCGCTGAGAAAAGTATCGCGCGGACGGGCGCGCATGTCAAACGGTACATGAGTCCCATCATCTTCGGCGACGCCATCGGGATCCCGCACATCAGCGCGTGGATCTGCCGCGGACAACCAGCTATTGCGTTACCTCACCACCACCGGAATTTCGATCACGAGACGCGGGGGCGGTGCGGGAGGTAGGCCACGCGTGCGGCGGTCGAGCGCGTGCGCGGCGCGATTCGCAACGGTCTCCAATGCGGTGATGGCCAGTGTCAGCGACTCTGGCTTCTCACGCTTGACCTCGAAGTCGAATGTTTCGCCCGGATGCGGGGTCAGCACGGCCGGTCGCAGCGCCGACTGGTGCGCTGGGAGATCGGCGCCGTCTTTGGCGAGTGCACGCCACTGCTGGATGACGCTGCCCGACATGAGCTGCACGGTGGGAGCCTCGAGGGGTGTGATGTTGATGAACCGGAAACGGTGCGCCACGCCCGCGCGCAGCTCGATGGGTGGCGGTGTGGCCGAACCATTGATCAGGGGCCGCGCATCATCATGCGGCCCACCATTGCTGAAGAGAAAGACGCGCTCGGTCGTGTCTGGTGGTGCACTTTCGGGGAGTACCAACAGCGCGCCGTTGAGGCCGGAAGCGAGCGCGACGCCCTCATTGACATGCGTGTGGTAGATGAACGTACCGGGCCGTGGTGGCGTCAGGCGCACCACGAACGAATCGCCCGGTGCGATGGGCGGCGCAACGCGCGTGCCCCAACCGCTCCAATCGCCCACGCCATCGTAAAAACTCTCCAACTCGATGCCGTGCCAGTGCACTGCGGTCACGTGCTTCGCGCCGTTGATTACGGTGATCTCGGTCGGCTCGTTCTGGCGCAATACGAGCGTCGAGCTGAGCGGACGGATGGAGTCTGGCGCGGGCGGTGTAGCGCCTTCCTGCAGCACGTAACTGTACCCTGGTTGATTATCGTACACGTTCGCGCGCTCGGTGATGAAGACGCGCAGCCGTCGCCGCGGGCTCGGATCGCGCGCCGGCGCCGTGCCCGCAAGAGGCGCGACACGGATGCCCAGCACCAGGCCGGCCATGCCCTGCTCTGCGTGGTTGTGATGGGCTGAATGTGGACGCTCAACGCGTGTCGGGGCGCGGTTCGCCTCCGAGATGTGAGTCACGAAATGACAGTGAAAGAGCCAGTTGCCGGGGCGTGCCGCAACCCAGCTCATGGTCAGGGTCGAGCCGGCCGTCATCCATTCGGTCACTGCCACTCGCCGTTGCAGCGGGCCAAACACCGTATCGCGTTGTGCACTGCCACGCGCGTCGACATTGAAGTGGAACCCGTGCAGGTGCATGGGATGCGGGAACTGAGCGCCGTTGATTACGCGCCAGCGCACGGTATCACCGACCGTGTGGGACAAACGTTCGGTGAAGGGCCACGACCGGCCGTTCACCGCGAACAGCAGCCAGGACGCACGCGGAACGCTTTCGCGGCGCAAGACCCGGTCGGCTTCATCCGATTTGATGCCCAGCGCCGCGGCGGTATCTCCCCACATCGAGATCACGAGAATCCGTTCATCTTCCCGAGGGCTGGTTCCTGCGGGATCGACTATGAACGCACCGAGCAGCGGTGAGTCACGCCCGCGCCCCGGACCGGGAATCGGAGGCACAGGTTGGGTTCGGCCCCAGTAGTAGTACGTTCCGGGAACGTCGGCGCGGAAGCGAATCTCCTGAAGTGCACCTGCCGCCAGAACGATGGAGTCGAGAGTGGCGTTGGTGCGATCCTGCAGCCCACGCACGACCATCGGCCTGGTGAGCGTGTTGTGCACGGTCACGTGCATCGCGGTGCCAGCGGGCACGCGGATCAGCGGACCTGGCACGCTGGCCGGCTCGCCGGCCTCCGCGAACGCGAAGATCGGGATCGCGGCGCCGCTTGTGTCCTCCGGGAACCAATCGACCGCGCGCGCCTCTAGCCGCAACGTGAATACGCCGTCGACCACTCGTCCGGCCGGCGTCCGGTTGTCATTGGCTATTGCGATCCGTGGCGCCTGGCGGGCAGGAACCAGTGGCTGCGAATGCGTGCCTCCCACCAGAACGAGACCAAAACCGATCACCGTGACCGATACATGAGCGCGCGCCATCACGAACTCCGCGGCGGGATTGCCGCCGTTTTGGGGTTGCCCAACGTGCCGGGCTAAAGTAGCGCGCGAACTCAATTAGATCGAGTACGCTCGAGCGCGCGCCGAATCATGGCGCGCGCCTGCGCGATCGTGTTGGCGTCCGCGTTTGGTGGCTGAAATCCTTCGAGAGCAGTGCAGGGCCCATTGCGTCGAGCGGCGGGTGCAGGTGCCGCGGCTACCGCGGTCGTCTCCACCGCGCAGAAGACCGACCAGAGCAAATCCGACAGAGTCGCTTTGCCGTCGTTGCTTTGCCACTTCGATTCATCCTCAAGCAGCGCCAGCGCGCGTTCCAGGTTGCGGCGCCGCTCCATCGGATCCTGACCTGAGCGTGACTCACCCGCCGCCCTGACCCGTATCGGAACTCTGGTCGCGAATCCGGCCACGGCGTTGACCCCGCGCGGCAAATCCACCTGGAGTACCAGCTCGCCGGGCGCCGTCGGCGTGAACTCGAAGTCCATCGCTACGCCGACCGCGATTCGGATTTGCGCCGCACCTTCGCTGACTTGCTGTGCAGGGAGATCGGCTCCATCCCGCGCGATCTGCCGCCAGACTGGTGGAGTTGAGGCGCCCGTGACGCGCACGTCGAAGCTGCCATTGGCCGGAATGGATATGAAGCGCAACCGTTGCGGGACGCCAACGGCCATTTCGATCGCCTCGGGCTTTGTGGTCCCGTTCACAAGAATGGTCTGATTCGCAGTGCGTCCGCGGCCGCCGCCCGAGATCACGAACGTGCGATCGGCAGACGGATCATGGCGTTTGGCTGGATCGAGTACGACCAGCGCGCCGTACAAGCCCGAAAGCAACTCGTTAGCCTGCTCGCTGTGAATGTGATAGAAGAACGTGCCTGCGCGTGGCGGCGTCATCTGCACGACGAAGGAATCCCCGGGCGCGATGGCTGGCGCGATTCGATTCGGCGCACCGCTGAAGTCAGGGACGCCGTCGTAGTAACTCTCCAACTCAATGCCATGCCAGTGTACGGCCAGCGGGAACTGCAACCGATTAAACACGGTGATCTGCGTCGGTTCGCCTTTGGTCAGAGCGAGCGGTGTGCCGGGAATCCGAATGGGATCACGAGCAGGAGCGTTGGTTCCTTCCTGCAACACGAAGCCATAGCCCGGATCCTCACCGAACACGCGCGGCCGTTCGCTGGCAAACAGGCGCAGGTGTCGTTTCGGTGGTGCTGGGGTCGCGCGTACAGCCGTGCCTCGGGACGCCACCGAGATTCCCACTACCAGCCCCGCCATGTCGTGGCCGGCATGATTGCTGTGCGCTGCTGCCGTCTCGGGCGTCGAACCAAATACGCGCGCGATTCGCTGGTCGGGTCTCATGTGCGCAATAAAGTGACAATGGAACAGCCAGTTGCCCGCCCGTTCCGGCACCCACTCCAACGTCATTGTGCGATTCCCGAATAAGAACTCGCTGACCACGGCGCGTTGCTGGGGCGGCGGCAGGATGCTGTCGAACGTCGAAAAGCTGCCCTGGCTCAGGACGCGATAGTAGAAGCCATGCAGATGCATGGTGTGCGGAGCGTTGGATCCATTGAGGACGCGCCAGCGCAACGTGTCGCCGACTGTTGCGCTCAAGCGCTCCGTATGCGGCCAGGAAAGGCCGTTGATGCCGTTGATCTGACGGATTCCCGCTTCGTCGGGATCAGAACCGGGCAGACGCCAGTGTGTCATGACGAAAATGCGATCGGGCGGTGAGCCGCCCTCCGGATCCACGATCAACGCGCCGACCAGCTGACTGTCCTCGAACGGAGAGAACAACGGCATGGGTACGCCCGGCGGACGGAAGGGATACGCGTCGAGCGTGTCGATGGGCGTGATGCCCCAGTAGAAGAAGTTGCCCGGTAGGGTGACGCGGAAACTCAGCTCGCGGCTTGCGCCAGCCGGTATCTCGACCGCGCTCGCATCGATTACCTCTCGGCCCAGCCCAGGCCCCAGCCTTTGGGCTTGCCGCTCGAAAAGTCCCCGAATCTTGAGGGGTTGCGCCAATTCATTGCGCAGGATCACGCGGACCTGCGTACCAACCGGCACGCGAATCAGCGGTCCCGGGATTTGCGCCGGCTTGCCTTCTTCCGCAAATGCATGCACGCGAATGCCGCAGCCGTTTTTGCCCTCGGGCTGCCAGGCGGCAGGTCGCGCGACCAGACGTACCGTGAGTACGCCATCCTTCATGATTCCGGCTGATTGCCGGTTGTCGTTCGGGATAGCCGCTATCGCCTTCGGATCCGGCAGGCTGCGGCAGTCCGGCGGTGTGGTGTTCAGGACAACGGTGGAGGCGAGAGCCAGGCTGCGCACCATCGAGATGACCAACATGTCGTGCTCCAGGGGAGGGTCAGAAACTGATCGCGGTGACGTCAACCTCGTTGACCATTGCGGGACGTACCGGTTAACGTCCGAACAGTAGTCGATGTTGATTACCCAACCGCTTCCCAACCGTCACCTACCCGTTGGCGGTGTCAGATTCAAATCAGTTCTTGCGTTCAATGATCCGATTTCGAGCACTGGGCGGGCTGGACCTAAGGGATGACCAGGGAAACGAATTGCGTTCACTCCTGGCCCAGCCCAAGCGCGTTGCTTTGCTCACCTACCTGGCACTGGAAGCGACGAACGGGTTCTGCCGCCGCGACCGCCTCTTTGCTCTTTTCTGGCCGGAGTTCGATGCAGACCGGGCCCGCAAGGCGTTGCGCCAGGCCTTGCACTTCTTGCGTCGCACGCTTGGCACCGACGTACTGGTAAGTCGCGGTGACGAGGAGATTCGACTGGCCGCGGGGCTCATCTGGTGCGATGCCGTGGCGTTTCGGGAAGCGGCCAACCAGGGACGTGCGCAGGAAGCATTCGATCTGTATCGCGGCGACCTGCTACCAGGTTTTTTTGTGGCCGATGCGTCACATGATTTCGAGCAATGGCTGGATGATGAACGCACGCGCTTGCGGCGGGCGGCTGCAGCGGCGGCCTGGACCCTGGTCGAAATCGCCAACCGATCTGGAAACACACTCGAAGCGGCTCGCCTCGGCCGTGACGCGCTGCGCCTGGCACCGGACGATGAAACGGGTGTTCGGCGGCTCATCGGATTGCTCGATGGCGCGGGCGATCGGGCGGGCGCGTTGCGAACCTACGATGGGTTCGCACAGCGGCTGCGCGACGAGTTCGATCTGGAGCCCGCCGCTGAGACACGCTTGCTCATGGAATCCGTGCGCGCGCGTAATGCAGCCAACGTCCGTGCCATCTCGGCAATTGCACCCACACCTGCGGACGTCCCGTCCCTCGATGTCGTCGACTCTGCGACGACACCGCGTGTGGTGACGGCGCGTGCAGCGAGCAAGCGGCGGAATGTCTGGGCCGTCGCGATTGCGATCGTGGCAGCGGCCGTCTTTGGAGTGGCCACGCTCTTGTCGCGCATAACGACCGGTTCGGTTCCCCTGCTCGCGGTTGGCTGGATCGAAAACCAGGCGGGTCCAGGCTCTGCTGAAACCGCGCGCTTGCTGCCCGGACTGCTGGCCACCGATCTCGCCCGCGTGCAGGGCCTCGCCGGCGTGAGTGATGCGCGGCTGTATGAAGTTCTCGGCCAACTCGGTGCCAATCCGGAAAATGCACAGGTGATCACCGATGCGGCTCGCCGGGCCGGTGCCGATGAGCTGCTGCAGGGTGTGTTGTACCTGCGCCGGGACACGTTTCGACTCGATCTCCGTCGAGTCGATCTTCGGAGCGGCGTAGTGCGCGAATCGTACACCGCTGAAGGCGCCGACGCGTTCGATCTCACCGATCGCGCCACCGCAATCATTGCCCGCGATTTCTCGCTCGATGCGCCGAACACAGTACCGGCTGCAGGCAGCACGCGTTCGCTGGCGGCTCGACGACTGTACGAGGAGGGTTTGCGCGCTTACTACCGCAGTAATTTGACGGGAGCGAATGCCCTTTTTGCGGCCGCGCTGAGCGAGGACAGTACGTTCGCCATGGCTGCGCTATATGCTGGGGGGTCGCGCGCCTACGATGACAGCGCGCGCGCTTACTATGCCCAGGCGATTCGATTCTCCGAACGCGCACCGGAGCGCGATCGTTTATTGATCAAGTTGTCAACGAACTACGGGGATCATCGCGTAGCTCTGGCCACGGCCGAAACTCTGGCCACTCGTTTCCCCAGCGTGCCCGGGGGTCACCTCGCTCTGGCCAACTTGAACTATCCCACGGGCAACTTTCTGCGTGTCATACCGCTGGCGCGTCGCGTGCTGGTCACGGATTCGCTCAGTTTGATGGGTAATGCGCCGATGTGCCGAGCCTGCGAAGCATATTCACTGATCGTTGACGCATACCTCGGTGCCGACTCCTTGCAGGCTGCGGAGCGCACCGCCCGCGAATGGCTTCGTCGACAGCCTTCCTCGAGTCAAGCCTGGAGCGCGCTCTCCGCCATCTTGACTATTGGCGGGCAGCCCGGACCCGCTCGGGCTGCTTTTCATGAAGCCGAAAAGCGCCAGCCCAACCCGATGGCCCCTTACATCCTGGCCCAGATGGCAATCCAGGTTGATGACTTTGCGGAAGCAGACCGATTGCTGCGCGCGCGCTTGCAGTTCGACGCCCGCGACCCGGATGCCCTGTGGTATCTCGTGATCAGTTTGCGCCACCAGGGGCGGATCAGGGAGGCGCTGGCGCTGGCAGAGCGCGTAAGGGAAAGCGCAGCTTCCAGCGATTTCAAGTACAAGATTCCCAAAGCTCTCATACTGTTCGAACTGGGCCGGTACCGCGAGGCGGCAGCGCAATTTGATTCCGTTGCTCATTTCGACGCACCCAGCGGCCCCATGGCCAACCGCGGGCTCAACGCGCGACATGTGAGTTGGAATCATACGCACACGGCAACCGCGCTCGCCGCCGCGGGTGACACCACCGCTCTTCATAGTCTGACCGACAGCATCGCGGCCATCGCGCACTTCAGCTCGTATGGACGCGATTGGCGTTTGCCGGATCATCTGCGCGGGCTTGCCTGGCTTCCGCGCGGGCAGCCGGAGCGCGCCGTGCAGTCGTTTCGTGCCGCGATCTATTCGCCAACCGTCGGATACACGCGTACCAATCTCGAGCTCGCGCGCGCCCTGCTCGCGCTCAACCGGCCAGGCGAAGCCGTGTCGATTCTGCAACCCGCGCTGCGCGGCCCCATCGAGGCATCCAACTACTACGTGACGCGCACGGAGCTGCACGAGCTGCTTGCCCGCAGCTTTGAGCGCGCGCAGCAACCCGACAGCGCGGCCGTTCACTATCGCAGAGTCATTGCCGCCTGGTCACAGGGCGATCCGCTCTTCCGGGCGCGCGCCGATTCAGCACGCCAGCGGCTGCGTGCAATTGCGCGTTGACGCACACGATTCGATTTCGTACCGGCCATCAGCCGATCTTCACGAGCGTTAGCTTGGTCTCGCTGGGTGGGTCGGAGTCCGCTCGAGCGGTTTCGCAACATCAAGATTCCGCATACCGGCAGGTTGCACCTATGACGCGGTGTGGTGCACGCGCGCAATCGCCCCCGCGCGCCCTATCCTGACCGAGCCGCGTCACCTGAAGCCCCCGTTGCATCACCCGGAACCACCTCTCTTGGGGCACGCTTGCTCGCTTTGCGGAGGGCGGTTTACGTTGGTCCGGGCACGTTTGCTTCGAGTCGCGCCGTACGCCGGAAAAATCTCTGCGGCAAAGGAGATGTGGACGGAAGCCATTGCGATGTTGCGTCCGCAGGCCGATGGACCGCGGGCTCTGGCGCTGCTCGTCTACGCGTTGGCGCGTGCCGGGCAACGAGAGGAAGCCATGCGTGTACTGGCTCAGCTCACGGCGCGCGTGCAGCGTTTCCAGCGAGGCAGCATCCTGGTCGCCATTGTGTACGCCGGGATGCCAGACCGGAACAGACCATTTACTGGCTCGAGCGAGCGATTGAGGACGGCTCGATCTCGAGTATCATCATGGAGCCTGTCTTCGCACACGTGCGCGGCGATCCTCGCTTCCAGCGCGTGCGCGAGCGGATTGGACTTCCCACGCCCAGCATTCCCGTCACGCCGAGAGCGGCGCGCGCGTCAAACTAGAGCGGACCACGTTTCCGGTCCGGGCTTGTCAAACGCCATACAGGCCAATCTTATGGGGGCTATGAGGGAATCCACCTCGGGAAGGCGCTTTCACAATAACGGGGTCACAACTCGAGACGGCACGTGACCCAGTCTCAGCCGGAGGAAAACATGTCGGCATATCGGTGGAAGTTCCTGAGCGCCCTGCTCGCTGCCGGAATGGGCGTTGGCGTAGCGGCTTGCGACGATGGCGAAAGCACGGGGCTGGACGTTCCCAACATTGCGGGAACCTGGACCGGGGCGTGGGTGGCCGGCAGCGCCACTTCAGTCGTACAAATGCAGCTGCAGCAGTCCGGTGAGACCGTGACCGGCTCCATGCGCGTGGGCCTGGAAACGGTGAGCATCTCCGGGACCATCAATGATGTCGGGGAGTGGCGGATCAGTACAACCACTATCTCGAGCCCACAATGCTCGAGTTATGCAACGATACCCAATACCAATCCGCTCCAGCTCCTGCAGAGCGGCCGGCGATTGGAGGGTCCGGTGCGCCGTACCAGTTGCAACGACCCGCAGGGCTTTATACGCACCTTATCCGTGGACAAGTTGTAACGCAGTTCGGCGGACTGTTCTCGAGCGGGCTGCGTGCGCCCTCAACGGTTGATGGAGTCGAGCGCACTCGCGCGGGCCGCGGCCGCATCCGAGGCGCGTATAGCGCTCTGAACCGCCCTGGCTCCGGGCAGCTTCGATGCGCCCACTATGCTGTCGCGCTGGCGTTGCGTGAGCGGGTCAGTGTTGGTCTGGCCATCACCGCTGCCGCACGCACCCACCACGAGCAGGCAAATCCACCATCGCGCTGTTTTTTTCATTCAGGCTCAACTCTACCGGTTGCCAGCTATTGTGTGTTACCTGCGGTCGCGATGCAATCGTCTTCTGCAACGGTGAGCTCATTGCGACTGCCATCCGTGCGCGCGCCAGGCGCTGCGCGCCAACTCGCGGCCTGCTGCATCGGTCGCTACGACGCGCCAACGGATCGTGCGACCGGCTGCACGCTCGGCTAGCAAGGGCGGTGCGGCATAACTGGCCAGTTCGCCTGGCACGAGCGCGGAAAGCAATACCGTGCCGTCCTCGGTCTGAAACTCGATGCGGTAAAGCGCGGCCTGCGCGAGCGTCTCCCAGGAGAACGCGGTTGCGCGCGTACGGTCGAGCGCAGTCTGGGGCGCGGGTGCGAGCAGCGGCAACGTCTCACGTGAAGTGCTGGCCGACTCGCTGACCAGACCACTGCCCACCACGTATCGCAACATGGGCATGGGGAAACCGGCTACTGCGCCGGCCGCCACAATACCCTGCCCTGCACCGGCCGCGGTCAGATCGGAATTTCCTTCTTTCTCGCTGGATACTTCGATGCGCAACAACACGTGATACACACCGTCCGCGCTTGTGGGCAGCCACTTCGGGCCTGGCACAACAACGCGACCTGTTGGTGGCAGGAACTCGTTGAAGCGTTCGAGCTGGCGGTAGCGGCGTTGTGTGCCGCGCTGCTCGGGCGGCAACGTGGCCTCCGTGAGCAGATCATCGGTCGTGGGCAGATCTTCACCGGGCAGCACGATCTCCCAGCGACCCGTGAGACGGCCAGTGCCGGTATACGTGATGGCGGCCTCGATGGCGGGCAGCGGCTCACCTGCAGCCACATGCAACACCGGCGTCTCGGGCAGGAAGCTGAGCCGCACATCCGTGAGCGATAGTGGCGAGCGCGCGCCGCCATCTGTCATCCTGCAGGTCACGGCCACGTACTGATCGCGGCCGCCCGTGAGACTGCGGAATCGGCGCACGTAGTAGAATGCGGACGGTGCGCCAGCTTCCGCCGCCTGATACGCGCGCCGCGTCACGGAATGCGGAATGGTCATGATATCGGTGAGTGCGTTGGTTCCGCTCACCGTCGAACGATCGTAGCGCAGAGGCAGCTGGCCAAAGATGGTGCCGGCATCACAACGCAATCCGACGTCCGGACTGGCCGGAGTCAATGCTCCGCACCAGAACGCGTCCACCGCTTCGTATCCAGCCAGCCCGCCATACGAGAGAAACACCGTGGTTGCACCCTGCGCATTCACGTTGACCCCGGTTGGATTCACGCGCACCTGCGCGCTCACCGGTGCGGCTGCAGCCAGCGCGACGAGTATCGCAGTACCGAGAGATCGGATGGGCATTGCCATCATCAATACAGGCGGAGCGATCCGCCGGCGTTGAGCGTCCACGTGATCCTTGGTTCCAGGAGCGAGGGCGTATCGAAGGGCAGCACGGCCGCGCGC